>NZ_JBIWOW010000006.1:0-372195 GCF_044767945.1 Kitasatospora sp. NPDC101183
GGCGGGGGGGGCCCCCCGCGCGGGGGCCCGGCCCCCCCGGCCGCCCGGGCCCCCCCCCCCGGGGGGGGGCGCCCCCCGCCCCGGCCCCCGCCCCCCCCCCGGGGGGGGGGGGCCCCCCCCCGTCGCCGGACACCGTCAGCGGTGTGACCGGTCGGGGGCGGGCGTCAGAAGCACTTGATCCTGCCGCAGTTGGGAACGGAGATCTTGTGCTGGGTCCCGGCCCTCCATTCCAGGCGCGGGATCAAGCCGATCCAGGTGAGCAGCCCGCCCAGCCCGATCTGGGCCAGGTTCTGGTCGGTCCACCAGATCGAGAGCGTTCCCGACTGGTTGATCTCCAGCCAGGCGTTGGTGTAGCCGTTGGTGCCGGAGGACCAGCAGGACTGGTTGCCGACGCCGTAGACGACGAAGTTGCCGTCCGTCTGCATGGTCGCCCGGGTGCCGCAGCCGGCGGTGTTCGGGGCGCTCCACTCCTTGACCCGGCGCTCCTGGCCGAGTTCGTTGACCTCCGTGTACCAGAGCGCCAGTTCGCCGTTGTCCTCCATCTTCAGGACGGTCCACTGGTCCGGGTTCCCGGTGGCCTCGAAGGTCTGGCCGCGGCAGATGGTGAAGTTCCGCCATATCCAGGAGCCCTGGCGCTCCGCGCCGGGAGGCTGGAGGGCGCAGTCGGAGGACGGCTGGCCGCCACCACCGCCGCCGCCGGTGTTGCCACCGCCACCCCCGCCACCACCGGTGCCGCCGCCACCGCCGCCCCCAGAACCGCCGCCACCGCCGGGGGTCGGGCCGTTCTGGACGTTGTCCATGCGCCAGCGCTGCTTGTCGGAGCCGTCGCACCGCCACACCCCGAGCTGCTCACCGGCGTTGTTCGCGGTGAGGCAGCCGCCGTCGGTGGCGCTGACGATCCAGTACCAGCCGTTGCCCGCGTCGCGGAACGACCACCGCTGGTTGGCGTTCCCCTGCTGGTTCTGCGTCAGGTGGGTGCGGTGGTTGCCGGGGTCGTGGTCCATCACCATGCCCTGGCCCGGCGCGGCCTTGCCGTCCGTGAGCAGGGTCTCGACGATCCACTGACCGTTGCCCGCGTCCCAGAACGCCCACCGCTGGGCCGCGTTGCCGTTGCCGCCCAGCGCCTTGATCGAGGTACCGGAGGCGGTGTTGGCGCCGTCGAGGTCGGCGACCAGGCCGTTGTTGTTCGAGCGGAGCGTGGCGACCTGGCTGCTGCCGATGTTCGGGCCGACCACCGGGCCGCCGGGCGACCCGCCGGAGGACCCGCCGCCGGGCTGGGGCTGCGGCTGGGGAGCGGACGGCCCCTGGGCCACGTTGTCGAGGCGCCACTTCTGGCGGTCGCTGCTGTCGCAGGGGCTGATGGCGAGGGCTTCGCCGGGGTTGTTGGCGGTGAGGCAGTTGTTGTCGGTGTCGCTGGTGATCCAGTACCAGCCGCCTCCGGCGTCGTGGAAGGCCCAGTGCTGGTTGGCGTTGCCGTCCATGGTGCGGATGAGGTGGGTGCGGTGGTTGCCGGGGTCGTGGTCCATGACCATGCCCTGGCCCGCCGCCGCCTTCCCGTCGGTGAGGAGCGTCTCGATGATCCAGCGTCCGTTGGTGGTGGCCCAGAAGGCCCACCGCTGGGCGTCGTTGCCGTTGGCGCCGAGCGCCTTGATCGACGTACCCGAGTTGGTGGTGCCGCCGTCCAGGTCCGCCACCACCCCGTTGTTCGCGGAACGCAGCGTCGCGACCCGGTTGTCCGCGACGCCCGGGTTGACGACCTGGCCGGTGGCCGGGTTCGGCGGGTTGGGGCCCTGGGCGAGGTTGTCGAGGCGCCATTTCTGGCGGTCGCTGCTGTCGCAGGGGCTGATGGCGAGGGCTTCGCCGGGGTTGTTGGCGGTGAGGCAGTTGTTGTCGGTGTCGCTGGTGATCCAGTACCAGCCGCCTCCGGCGTCGTGGAAGGCCCAGTGCTGGTTGGCGTTGCCGTCCATGGTGCGGATGAGGTGGGTGCGGTGGTTGCCGGGGTCGTGGTCCATGACCATGCCCTGGCCGGCCGCGGTCTTGCCGTCGGTGAGCAGGGTCTCGATGATCCAGCGTCCGTTCGCGGTGCTCCAGAAGGCCCACCGCTGGGCGTCGTTGCCGTTGGCGCCCAGCGACTTGATCGACGTACCCGAGCCGGTGCTCGCACCGTCCAGATCGGCGACCATCCCGTTGTTCGCCGAACGCAGCGTTGCCACCTGGTTGTTGCGGACGCTGGGATCGACGACCGGGCCGGTGGCCGGGTTCGGCTGGCTCGGCTGACCCCCGGTCGGCGGGTTCGGCCCGTTGGCGACGTCACCGAGGCGCCATTTCTGGCGGTCGCTGCTGTCGCAGGGGCTGATGGCGAGGGCTTCGCCGGGGTTGTTGGCGGTGAGGCAGTTGTTGTCGGTGTCGCTGGTGATCCAGTACCAGCCGCCTCCGGCGTCGTGGAAGGCCCAGTGCTGGTTGGCGTTGCCGTCCATGGTGCGGATGAGGTGGGTGCGGTGGTTGCCGGGGTCGTGGTCCATGACCATGCCCTGGCCGGCCGCGGTCTTGCCGTCGGTGAGCAGGGTCTCGATGATCCAGCGCCCGTTGGCGGTGCTCCAGAAGGCCCACCGCTGGGCGTCGTTGCCGTTGGCGCCCAGCGACTTGATCGACGTACCCGAGCCGGTGCTCGCACCGTCCAGATCGGCGACCATCCCGTTGTTCCCGGAGACGAGGGTGGAGACCTGCCCGGTCCCGACGCCGGGGTTGACCACCGGGCCGGTGCCCGGCTTCGGCGCCGGCTGCTGCGGGGCTCGGGGCGGGACGCTGCCCAGGCCCCAGCGCTGCGAGTCGCTCGCGTTGCAGTCCCAGATCTGCAGGGCGGTGCCGTTCGCGGGGTTGCCGCCGGAGACGTCCAGGCACCGGCCCGAGGCGGGGTTGACCAGTGAACTGTTGTCGCCCTGCTGCCAGTTCTGCGCGGGCGTGCCGTTGCAGGTGTAGAGGCCGACCCGGGTGCCGCGGTCGGTGAGGCCTCCGGTGACGTCCAGGCACTTGTCGAACGCCTTCAGGGTGACGACGCCGCTGCTCGCGGACGGGGTCCAGCGCTGGGAGCGGGTGTTGTTGCAGTCGTACAGGTCGATCGGGGTCTTGTCGGCCGTGTTGCCTCCGGTGACGTCCAGGCACTTGCCCGGGAACGCCGAGTAGACGGGCACCGAGCCGGCACCACCGCCGCCGTCGCTGCCGGTGGGGCCGGTCAGGCGGAACTTCTGGCGGTCGGAGCCGTCGCAGGTGCCGACCGTCAGCGGCTGGCCGGAGGCGGCGAGCGTCAGGCAGCCGCCGCCGTCACCGTTGGTGATCGTCGACCAGCCGTTCCCGGCGTCGGCGAACTTCCAGAGCTGGTTCGCCCGGTCCGCCGCCACCGCCTGGAGCTCGGTGCGGTGGGCGGTGTCCTGCCCGAGGACGAGCCGCTCCTCCGGGCGGCTTCCGCCGTACGTGAGCCGGGACTCGATCAGCCAGTTGCCGTTGCCCCGGTCCCAGAACGCCCAGCGCTGGGAGTCGGTCGAGTTGGGCTGCCACGCCTGGACGGGCGTGCCCACGGCGGGCACGCCGCCGCGTACGTCCGGCACCAGCTGGGGGTCGGCGGCGGAGACGATGCCGATCCCCTGGGCCGACTCCGGTGGCGTACCGCCGCCCGGTCCGCCGGGCCAGCTCGGCCCGCCGGGGGTGCCGCCCCAGGAGGGCAGGCTGGGCAGCCAGGGGAAGCCGAGGATGGGGATGGCGGGGAGCGGGGGCATGGACGGTCCGCCGCCGGGCGTGCCACCGCTACCGGGGTCGGGATTGCCGGGATTCGGCGTGCCGCTGTCGTCGGGGGCCGGCTGGTTGGTGTCCGCCGGCTCGCACTTGGTCGGCTCCTCCGGGGCCTTGGGCGGATTGGCGGACGCGGCGGGGTCGTTCGGGAAGCCCGAGGTGGTCGGCCACGGCACGTTCGGCAGACCGGGCAGCGACGGCCAGGGGACCGTCGGGAAGCCAGGGATCGACGGCCAGTCCCAGAGGGGCTGGTCGGGCAGCCGGGGCCACGGGACGGATGGGGACGACGGCGCTCCCGGCCAGGTGACCGCGGGCATGGCGGGGTGGCCGGGGAACGGAACGGTCGGATTGCCGGGGACGGAGGGCCACTTGACCTGCGGGAACCCGGGGACGGTCGGCCAGGCGAGGCCCGGGTGGTCCGGGATCGCCGGGTCGGTGACCGCGGGGAGGCCGGGGATCAGGGCGGTGCCGTCGTCGTTCCCGTTGCCGGGTAGCGGCAGCACCGGCCACGGGACGTCGGGGTGCCCGGGCATCGCCGGCCACGGGACGGTCGGCAGGCCCGGTACGGAGGGCCAGGTCGCCTCGGGGTGGCCGCCGATCGTCGGCCACGGTCGGCTCGGTACGGTCGGGAACCCGGGCCAGCGGATCTCCGGCAGATCGGGGTGGCCGGGCATCGGGACGTTCGGGTAGCCGGGGACGGACGGCCAGGGGATGGCCGTGTGCCCGGGCAGGGACGGCCAGGTCAGCTCGGGGTGGTCGGCCACGACCGGCCACGGGGTGTCCGGGAAGCCCGGAACGGCGTGGCCGGGTCCGTTGCACGGCATGGACAGCCGCCACCGCTGCCGGTCGGACCCGTCGCAGTCCTTCGTGGTCAGTCCGGCCCCGTCCGTCGAGGCGGTGAGGCAGGCCCCGGTGGACGCGGCGGTGATCCGGTACCAGCCGTCCTCGTCGGCCGGGGTGAACTTCCAGCGCTGCGCCGGACTGCCGTCGGGCTTTCCGGTCGCGTCGTTCTCGATCGGGCGGATCACCAGCTGGTCGCCGTAGGTGGGGAGGCCGAGGACGCTGCCCTGTCCTGCGGGGGTGGTGCCGTTGGTCAGCCCGGTCTCGATCACCCAGGTGCCGTCGGGCTTCTGCCAGGTCGCCCAGTTCTGCTGCGGGGCACAGGCGGGCGCGGCCGCGCGGACCCCCGTACCGGCGGCGGGGGAGGCGCCCGTCACGTCGGCGACGAGGTTGCCGGAGGCCGAGGTCAGGACCGAGGTCCTGCCGTGCTGAGGTGCCGACGGGTCGGGGCTCGCAGATGTCTGCGGGGTGGTGTCGGAGGCGGTGGTGACAGCGGCCGGTACGGCCGCGACGCGGGGGAGCGGCCGAAGGCCCGGCGGACAGTGGTCCCGCCGGTTCTGACGGCGCTGGGGATCCTGTTCCAGCCGGAACCCGACGGGCCGGTGGTCGGACTGGACGTCGTTGAAGTACCCCTGGACGAAGCCGGTGTACTCCTGGGCCACGCCCGTCGGGGGGTCACTCGCGACCATGTAGTCGAGCTCGCGCTCCCCCGCCGGGCTCGTCGGCCGGGTCTCCTGGCCGCTCCTCACCGCACGCCACTCGGGGTGCGCGACGAAGGCGGCGGCCAGAGTCGCCGGCTTGCGGTTGAAGTCGCCCATCACCGCCCACTTCTCCCCGAACCTCGCCGTGGCGACCGCCGTGAGCTGGTCGACGGTGTCGTCACCACCGTCCGTGAGCATGTGCGCGCTGTAGAACCAGGTGTCACCGAGCTTGAGTCCCAGCATGGGCTTCGGGTACTTGCCGACAACGTCGAAGGCGTCCCGCCAGCCGATGACGTCGACCTGCCCCTGCCCGTCGCGGACGTCCAGGTTCGCATGGGTCATGAACGCGATGTTCGTGCCGGTGCTGTTGGTGTTGAGGTAGTAGATGTAGACGGTGTCCGCGTCCGGGCCGGGACGGCCCTTGACGGTCCACTCGTGCTTGTACACGGAATACGTGTTGACCTTCGCGCCCCCGGATCGCCGGAAAGTCCCGATGTCAACCGGGTCGTTGGGCATCGGCGAGAAGAGGTCGTAGCCCCTCGGTGCGGTGACGCTGTCCGGTACCTCCTGGAGGGCCACCGCCTCGCGCCCCGGCAGGAGGTAGGTCAGCGCGGTCTGCCAGTTCTTCTTCTTCCGCTGCATGTTCCAGGTCGCCACCGAGTGGTCGGCCACCGCGGCGGACGCCGACGACGTGAACACCGGGAGGAACGGCACCAGTGTGGCGAGCAGGGCCAGGACCAGGACGACCGTCACACCCGATGCCCGTGGCCGGGTTCGGAACGGTGGTGTCGCCGGGTTGCCTACCGGCCCTGGTGGGCTGTGGTGTTCGAGCATGCCGTCCTCACATCACGGGAGCTGGACCGGCTCCCGCAGGACGCGGTTCGCCGACCGGCACCGAACCAGGCGGAGGTATACACGGCATCAACGGCCGAACGACGTCGCGCCGGGGCGTGTGAGGGTGCGTCGTAGAAGGGGGGCTTCGGGGCCCGCGGCACCGCAACCCACGAAGGCCCGCCGGGGGCGGGCCTTCGTGCGGTCGTTCAGCCGTCCAGCAACTGCGTGCGGATGCCCGCGAGGACGATGTCCAGCTCCAGCCGGAAGGTCGCGTCGCGCTGCTCCAGCGGCCACACGGCGGCCTGGCGGGCCTGCTCCTCCAGGGTGTAGCCGTTGACGAAGCTGGTGACCACGTCCGCCCCGAGGTGGGCGGCTCGGTCGTCGGCGCCGGCCGAGCGCAGTGCGTCGAGCAGCGAGCCGAAGAAGGCGAGGGCGTTGGGCGGCGGGGCGCTGAAGGAGGCCAGGAGCCGGGCGCCGTCGCGGTGGGCGAGCATGGTCGTCCGGGCCCGGGTGGCCAGCTCGCGCAGGCGGTCGGCCCAGTCCTGGCCCTCGGCGGGCGGCGGCGCGAGCATCTCGCCGATGATGCGGTCCGCCAGCGCGTCCAGCAGCGCCGCCTTGCTCGGGTAGTGCCAGTACAGGGCCCCGGCGCGGACGCCGAGCCGCTGCGCCAGGCGACGGGTGGTCAGCTCGTCGAGGCCGTCCTCGTCGAGCAGCTCCATCGCGCCCTGCAGTACGTCGGCCTGCCTGAGCGGCATCCCGGTCCCCTCCCGTGTGCGATTCCGCGTCCGGTTCCGTCCGTGCTCCGTCCGCCCGCGCATCTTGCCACTTGAACGGCGACCAAGTAACTTGAACAGCGTCCAAGTGAACACTGTTCAAGTTCAAGTGGGGGGATCGACGTGCGCGTCCTGGTGATCGGGGCCGGAATCGGCGGACTGTGTCTGGCACAGGGCCTGCGACGGGCGGGAATCGACGTACGGGTCTACGAGCGCGAGGAGAGCGCCGAAGCCCGCTACCAGGGCTTCCGGATCGGCATCGGCGGCCTCGGGCTGGAGGCGCTGCGCGAGTGCCTGCCGCCGCGGCTGCACCCGGTGCTGGAGGCCAGCACCGGGGAGATCTCGGGCGAGCGGCCGATGGTCGACGAGCAGCTTCGTGAGATCCGCCAACTCGGTGCGATGCACGGCGGCACCGCCACCGACCGCCACGTCCTGCGGCACCTGCTGATGGCCGGGCTCGCCGACCGGATCGAGTTCGGCAAGCGGTTCGTCCGCTACACCGAACTGGAGGACGGCACCGTTCGGGCCGAGTTCGCCGACGGCACCGGTGCCACCGGTGACCTCCTGGTGGGCGCCGACGGCGGCAACTCGCCGGTGCGCCGCCAACTCCTGCCCGACGCCGAGGTGGTGACCATCGACGGCAACGGCGTGCTCGGCCGCACCCCGCTCACCGAGCGGTTCGCCGGTCTCGTTCCGGGCTTCGGCACCGTGGTCAACGGCCCGGGGACGCGGATGCTGCTCGGCAAGATGGAGTTCCGCCGCCCGCCGCACCTGGCCGCCGCCGAACTGGCCCCCGACGTCGAACTCCCGGAGACCGGGAGCTACCTGCGCTGGGCCGCTTTCCTGCCCGACCCCGCAGGGCCGCGCCCCGCCGACTGGGAGGGCGTCCGCGACCTGCTGCTGGCGCACATGGCCGGCTGGCACCCGGACCTGGTCGAGCTGGTGCGGCAGTCGGACGTGGTGAACAGCTCCGTGTTGACCGTCCGCTACGCGAAGCCCGTGCCGCACTGGGGCACCGGGCCCGTCACCCTGCTCGGCGACGCCGTCCACGTCATGCCGCCGAGCGGGGGCATGGGCGCCAACACCGCCTTCCGGGACGCGGCGCTGCTCTGCCGTGAACTCGCCGCCGTCCGTCGGGGCGAGGCCGGGCTGCGGACGGCTGTGGAGCGCTACGAGCGCGAGATGCTGGAGTACGGCTTCGCGGCGGTCGCGCAGAGCCTGGAGCAGCTGCCGACCTTCGCCCCGTCGAGCTGGACGGTGGGCGCGCGCTGACGGGGCCCACTGGCAAGGGGCTCAGGACTCGTTCTCCTCCGGGTCCGGCGGCAGGCCGACCTCTTCCCGGTCCTCCTCGGTGCGCTCCTCCAGCTCGTCCTCGTCCGGGCGGCGGGGCAGGCCGCGGCCGTGCCCGGTGTCCGGGTCGCCCTCGACGGCCTTGTTCGACTTGTGGTGCGCCATGGCTCCTCCTCGTCCTGGCGGAGGGGGCCGTCCGGGCCGCGCGGGGCGCGGGGAGGGGAATCGGGCCCCCGTCCACTGAACCCCCGGCCCGAGCCCGTCCGCAACCCGGGCCCGACCGGGGGGCGAGTCCGGTTCGGGCGGGAGGCGGCAGGATCGGGGCGAGGGCAGCGGGTCGAGGCCGCGCGAAGGCCGCCCTCCCCGGGATTCGGAGCCCCGGGGAGGGCGGCCTTTGGCATCGCCCGGGGTCAGTACACGTTCACCTTGTACTTGGCGAGGGCCGCCTTCACGGGCTGGAAGAAGGTCGTGCCGCCCACCGTGCAGTCGCCGCTGCCGCCGGAGGTGAGGCCGAGGGCCTTGGTGGCGTCGTACAGCGGGCCGCCCGAGTCGCCGGGCTCGGCGCAGACGTCGGTCTGGATGAGGCCGCGCACCGTGCCGCCGCCGGTGTAGCGCACGGTGGCGTTGAGGCCGGTGACGGTGCCGGTGTGGGTGCCGGAGGTGGAGCCGGTGCGGGTGACGGGCTCGCCGACGTACGCGTTCGGGGCGGAGGTGAAGCCGCCGGGGTGCTCGAGCGCGCCGTTGTCGTAGCGGACCAGCGCGTAGTCGGTGCCCGGGAAGTCGGAGTGGACGGTCGGGCCGATCAGGGTGGCGTGGGCCTGGTCGGTGTACCAGGTGCTCGCGACGTTGCCGCAGTGCCCGGCGGTGAGGAAGTAGTGGGTGGAGCCGCTGACGACGTTGAAGCCGAGCGAGCAGCGGTAGTGGCCGCCGTAGATCGCGTCGCCGGCCGTGAGCAGCGGGGTGAACCGGCCGGGGACGTGCCGGATGGTGAGCGTGTGCGCGGCGGTGCCGGCCGCGCGGACGATCCTGGCGAGGCCGGACGGGTTGACGGTGCTGTCGGCCGTCACCACGACGCGGCCGGCCTCCTCGTCGACGTACCAGGCGGTGCCGTCGACCTGGGCGTTGAGCACGGCGTCGTCGACGGCCGACAGCTGCTCGGCGGTGGACGGGGCGGCCGGCGCGGCCACCGCGCTCGGCGCGGCGAGCGCCGTGGCGGACAGCAGTCCGATCGCGGCGGCGAGCAGACGGATTCCTCGGGTGGGGCGGGGGTTCGGGCGCTGGGTCCTCACCGGTCTCCTCCTGGGAGTGGCAGGCCCCCTGAGGGTCGGGGGGCCGTCAGGCGCGGTCAGGCGGTGCGTCGCGGAGGTCCGTCGACGCCGTCGGGAGGGCGTGACGGGTGATCTGCTCCTGACAGGCGCTGTCCGGCAGTATGAGGAAGAGACCGTTCGGGCACAAGCATTCTGACGAAATGTCGGAAAAACGGATAAATAAACGACTTGTCAGTGCACCCGGTGGAGCGGGGCGCCGATCCCCGCGCCGACGGTGGCCACGAGCAGCAGGGCGGCCTCGAAGAACAGCGTCAGCGTCAGGTCGAGGCGACCGGGGGCAGGCGCTCCAGGATGCGCTCCATGCCGCTGGTCCAGTTGGCCTCCAGCGCGGCGACGGCCCGCTCCACGTCCCCGTCCAGCAGGCACTGGGCGATCCGTTCGTGCTCCTCCGCGGCCCGTGCCAGGATCTCGTGGTCGCCGACGACGACCCGCTCGTAGCGGTGCAGGGTGAGCTTGAGGGAGTCGATCATCTCGCGCAGCCGGGCGTTGGCGCAGCCCGCGAGGAGCAGCGCGTGCCAGGCGTCGTCGGAGCGCTCTATCGTGCCGTGCGGCGCCCGTGGGGCGGAGAAGGCACGGGCCTCGGCCAGCAGCCGGGGCGCGACCGAGGTGAGGTACGCGGGGTCGGAGGTGCGCAGCGCCAGGGACTCCAGCGCGATCACGATGGCCGTGAGGTCGCGGAACTCCCGCTTGCCGGTGGGCGCGAACCGGAAGCCCTTGCCGCGCTCGCTGGTGATGATGCCCTCGCGCTCCAGGCTGATGAGCGCCTCGCGCAGGGGGGTGCGGCTGACGCCGAGCTCCTCCGCGAGCTGCACCTCGTTGATGGACTCGCCGGGGGTGAACCGGCCACGGCCGAGCTGCTCCAGGAGCTCGTCCTTCACCTGCTCGCGCAGCGGACGCCGCTCGATCGCCATCGGAACATCCCTCTTTCTTCTTCGGTCCGAAAGCCTACCGGCCCGGGGCGCCCGGCCCCCACGACCGGGCGCCCCGGGGCGTCTCAGGCGGTGCCGGCGCCGTCCACGGGGATCACCGCGCCGCTGATGAAGGCGGCGGCGTCGCTGGCGAGGAAGGCGACGGTCTGCGCGATGTCGCGCGGGCGGCCGATCCTGCCGAGCGGGCGGTCGGCGGCGTCGGCGTAGAAGGCGTCGGGGCTCTCGCCGAGCTGGCGGGCCTCTTCGGCGAGCATGCCGGTGTCGGTGTCGCCCGGGCAGACGCAGTTGACGCGGATGTTGTCCGGCCCGTGGTCGATGGCCATGGCCCTGGTCATGTTGACGACGGCGCCCTTGGAGGCGCAGTAGGAGACGGCCCGGCCGCCGCCCTTGATGCCCCAGCCGGAGCCGGTGTTGACGATGCTGCCCCCGCCGGCGGCGGCCATCAGCGGCACCACCAGGCCGCTGAGCAGCATGATCGAGCGGACGTTGACGGCCATGACGAGGTCCCAGTCCTCGTCGGTGATCTCGGTGACGGTGGAGCGGCGGATGATCCCGGCGTTGTTGAACAGCACGTCCACGCCGCCGAAGGCCTCGACGGCGGTGCCCACCGCCCGCTCGCAGTCGGTGCGCAGGGAGACGTCGCAGCGGGCGAAGACGCCGCCGGTCTCCTTGGCGGCCTGCTCGCCGCGCTCGGCGTCGAGGTCGGCGAGGAGGACGGACGCGCCGAGCTCGGCCAGCAGGCCGGCGGTGGCCCGGCCGATGCCGGAGGCGGCGCCGGTGACGATCGCGCGCTTGCCGGTGAGGTCGATCATGTGGGCTCCTCTGCAAGGGGGTTGAGGTCAGTCGGTGAGGCGGTAGACGGCGCTCGCGTGCCGGCCGGTGATCACCCGGACGTGCCCGGAGAGGGCATGATCCAGGGCGGGGTCGCCGGTGTCCAGCAGCAGCGGGCGGCCGGAGAGGGCGGCGAGCTTGGCCTCGGTGGCGAGGACGAGCAGCCGCCCGGGGCCGGCGGCGCGCAGCAGGTCGGGGGAGAGCTGCTGGTTGCCGCGGCCGAGGAGGAAGCCCTGGCCGCCGATGGGGGAGAGGGCGATCCACGGGGTGTCCGGCAGGGCGAGCAACTGGTCGGCCCGGGCGTCGCGCAGTTCGAGGCGGGCGGTGCCGTCGGTGCGGACGCGCAGCACGTCGACGCCGGTCAGGCTGGCGTCGGGGGCGCCGAGGGCGGTGGCGACGGCGTGGGTGGTGGTGCCGGGGCCGAGGGCGAGCAGGGCGCCGGGGCCGACCCGTTCGGCGAGTTCGGCGGCGATCCCGCCGAGGGAGTCGGCGGGCGAGTCGGCCGAGCTGCCGGTCTTGCGCTGCTGCACCCGGGCGGGCAGCAGCGGGACGGTGAGGCGGCCGTACACCCGGGCGCCGACCCGCCCGGCGCGCAGGGCATCCTCGTCCCGGTCGACGACCTCGGCGGGCGCCAGTCGCACCCCTGTCCCGCGTGCCCAGGCGGCGGCGACCTCGGCGGCGGCGCGGGGGTGGTGGGCGAAGACGGCGGAGTGCATCTTGACGCCGGCCGGGACGCCGAGGACGGGCAGGGCGGCGAACGGGCCGAGCGCGTCCAGGACGTCCCGGGCGGTGCCGTCGCCGCCGCAGAACAGCAGCAGGCCCGCGCCCGCGCCTACGAGGGCGCGCACCGCCGCCCGGGTGTCGGCCGCGCCGGTGGGCTCCCCGGCCGGGCGGTGGACCACCCGGCCGGCGCCGCAGCCCATCGGCCCGCCGACCGTCAACAGCTCCACCTCTGGTGCGAGGGAGAGGAGTTGACGGACCGTCAGGTCGGCGCGCTGCGCGGCCTCGGGCCGGGCGCCGAGGGCGAGCGCCCGCCGCTGCACCTCGGGGCCGTCGCTGCCCTTGAGTCCGACCCGGCCGCCCAGCCCGGCGACCGGGTTGACCACCACCCCGATGACGGGCGCGGAGGTCACGGCTGCTCGCCGAGCACCTTGCGGCGGTAGGCGCGCCAGCTGACGGCCCACACCTCCGGGTCGTCCAGCGGCTCGTGGCGGATGCGGTGCACCGTCGAGTTGTGCGGCGCGGTGCGGACGGTCTCGGGCTCCTCGTACGCCTCGCGGGCGACCTCGGCGAGGATCGCCGCGTACTCGTCCAGGTCGGCGCGGGAGTAGGACTCGGTGGGCTCCAGCGTCATCGGCTCGGGCACCACGTACGGGTGGTGGCTCGTCCAGTAGTGGGTGCCGAAGTCGGCGGCCCGGTAGCCGATGTCCTCGCTGTGCAGCCCGGTCTCCTCGTTGAGCCGCTCCCAGCTGTAGCGCACCTGCTCCACGCGCGGGCGGCCCTCGGCGTACGGGACGGAGACGCCGCGGATCTGCCGGACCTTGTGCAGCAGGTAGTTGTTGTTGAGCACGGCGGTCTCGGCGACCTCGCGCAGTCCCTCGGCGCCGAGCGACATGATCCAGGCGTAGGCGCGCACCAGGTTCGGCACCACGCCCAGGTAGGGGCGGATCTTGCCGACGGACTCGGGGCCGCCCTCGTCGAGTCGGTAGCGCTCGCCGTCGAACTCGACCGTGGGGCGCGGCAGGTGGGGCGCCAGCTCCGCCGTGACGCCGCAGGCGCCGGCGGCGGGGCCGCCGCAGGCGTGCGGGGTGGAGAAGGTCTTGTGCAGGTTGAAGTGGCACAGGTCGAACCCGGCCTCGCGGGCCCGGGTGATGCCCAGGATGCCGTTGGCGTTCGCCTGGTCGTAGGCGCACAACCCGCCCGCCGCGTGGACGAGTTCGACGAACTCGCGGATGCGCGGGTTGTAGATGCCGGTGTCCTCGGGATTGGTGATGAGCAGCGCGGCGGTGCGCGGCCCGACGGCGGCGCGCAGCGCCTCGATGTCGGGGTAGCCGTCCGCGTCGGGGTGAAGGGTGATGACCTTGAACCCGGCGGTCTTGGCGCAGGCGGCGTTGGAGGGGTGGGAGAAGGCGGTGGTGATGATCTCGTCGCGCTGCTCCAGTTCGCCGCGCGCCGCGTGGTGGGCGCGGATGACGGAGACGTTGGTCCAGATCGCGGCGGAGCCGGCCCCGGGCTGGAGGCTGACCCTGTCCATGCCCGAGATCTCCTTGAGCATCTGCTCCAGGCGGTGGACGAGTTCGAGCAGGCCCTGCACGGTGGAGCCGTCCTGCGCGGGGTGCAGGGAGGCGATCCGGCGGTCGCGGACGAAGGTGTCGTTGACCTTGGGGCTGTACTTCATGGTGCAGGTGCCCTGGCCGACGTCCACGTTGAGGTCGGCGCCCAGGTTCTCCTGGGAGAGCCGCAGGTAGTGGCGCAGGACCTGCTGCTGGCCGAGTTCGGGCAGCGCGGGAGGGGCGGTGCGGCGCAGGGCGGCGGGCAGGCGGTCGGCGGGGGAGCCGACGGCGGCGGTCACGGCCGTGTCGGGCAGCGGCGGCAGGACGCCGCGCTCGCCGGGGGTGCCCAGCTCGAAGATCAGCTTCTCGTCCCAGCGGGCCTGGTGGAAGCGGCGCAGCGGCGGCTTGGGGGCGATCCTCGGGTCGACGGGCTCCGCGCCGCCGGTCACCTGATGATCTGTCTGACTGTTCGTCACTTCACGATCTCCTCAAGGGCGGTGGCGAGGCGCTCGATGTCGGCCCGGGTGTGCAGCTCGGTCACGCAGTAGCGGCCCTCGCGCTCGCCTGCCGGTGTGCCCGCGTGCAGGCCGCGCTCCAGCAGGGCGGCGGCGATCTCGGCGGCGGTGAGGGCGCCGGTGTAGCGCAGGGTGAAGTCCGCGAAGTGGACGGCCTGCGGCTCGGCGAGCTCGATCCCGGGGACCTCGGCGAGGCGGGCGCGGGCGTAGGCGGTGTTCGCGAGGATCGTCTCGCCGATCTCGCGCATGCCGTGCGGGCCCATCAGCGCGAGGTAGACCCCGGCGGCGATGCCGTGCAGGGCGGCGGCGGTGCCCACCCACTCCTTGCCCTCCTCGCGCAGGGCGAAGGAGGTGCGCTCGTAGGCGACGTCGCCGAAGCCGTACTCGCCGGGCACGTCCGTGGGCGCCAGGCCGAACAGCCGGCTCGGGTACTCGGAGACGAGGCGCGGGTCGTCCGCGCTCGCGATGAAGCCCGCGTTGCCGCCGCCGAAGCTCGGGTGGATGCCGAGCGGCTGGAGCTCCCCGCAGGTCAGGTCGGCGCCGAGGGCGGAGGGCGGGGCGAGCACGCCGAGGCTGATCGGGTTGACGTGGACGACGGCCAACGCGCCTGCCGCGTGGGTGAGTTCGACGTACTCGGGCAGGTGTGGGTCCACCCGTCCGCTGTGGTCGGTGAGCTGCGCGTACACGGCGGCGGCGTCCCCGGCCGCCAGCGCCGCGCGGACGGCCTGCGGCTCGGCGGCGACCGGCACCAGCTCGTGGACGCCGCGCACGTAGTCCTCGATCCGGGAGACCCGGTCGGGGTCGATCTCGCCGACCAGCAGCAGCTGGCCCCGGCCCGTCGCCCGCCCGGCCATCCGCAGCGCGGTGGCCGCCGCCTGGAACCCGTCGTAGGTGGGGACGTTGACCACCTCGACGGCCAGCAGTTCGGCCATCAGCGACTGGTACTCCCACAGTGCCTGGAACCGCCCGTGGTCCTCGTACGGTTCGCCCGCGTAGGCGGTGAGGAACTCGCTGCGGTTGACCACCTCGTCCACCACGGCCGGCACGTGGTGGCGGTAGCAGCCCGCTCCGAGGAAGCTGCGCCCCGGGGGCACCGCCGTGTTGCGCGCGAGCAACTCCTCCAGGTGGGAGGCCAGTTCGGCCTCCGACCCCAGCGGCTCCGGCAGGTCCAGCGGGCGGTCCAGCCTCAACTCGGCCGGGATGTCGGCGTAGAACTCCTCGACGCTGCCCGCGCCGACCTCGGCGAGCATCGCCTTCCTCACGTCGGGCGCGGAGTTGGGGATGTAGGGATGGCTTCGGGGGGCGCGTGCGCTCATCTGGCACCTTCCGCGATTTCCGTCACAGGCCTTGACGGCACTGTGCATGCTGAGTTCTGTATACAGCATTCGGCATTCACTCGTCGGGAGGCAAGATGTCAGCGAAAACCCGGCTCGGAAATCTCCCCCGCCCCCTCGGGCCGTCCCCCACCCGGCGCAGCCTGCTCGGCGCCGGACTCGCAGGCGGCGCCCTGCTGTTGACCGGCTGCGCCACCGGCGGCAGCGGTTCCCCCGGGACCAGGAAACTGGCCGAAAGCGCCAGCGCCACGCTCACCGGCAAGATCACCATCTGGTCCTGGGACGTCGCCGCCAAGGCCATGAAGCGCCTCGGCAAGACCTTCGAACAGGCCCACCCCGGCACCACGATCGAAGTCGTCGACATCGGCTACGAGAACGCCTACGACAAGATCACCGTCGGCCTCGGCGCGGGCAGCGGCCTGCCCGACGTCCTCACCCTCGAAGCCCACAAGGTGCCTGGCTACATCGGCAACTTCCCCGGCGCCCTCGTCGACCTCACCAGCCGCGCCGACGGGCTCAAGGAGAAGTACCCGCAGTCCGTCTGGAAGACGGTGAGCGACGCCAAGGGCCACGTCTTCGCCCTGCCCTGGGACAGCGGCCCCTGCGCCCTCTTCTACCGCCGCGACCACTTCCAGCAGGCCGGAGTCGACCCCGCCACCCTCGCCACCTGGGACGACTACGTCACGGCCGGCGCCAAGCTCAAGGCCGCCACCGGCAAGAAGCTCCTCATCCTGGACTCCAAGAAGGACAGCACCTTCTCCCTCCTGCTCCAGCAGCAGGGCCAGGGCTGGTTCACCGACGGCAAGGTCGCCGTCGCCACCCCCGCCGCCGAACGCGCCCTCACCCTCCTCAAGCGGCTCGTCGACGCCGACCTCGTCGACTTCGAGGACGGCTGGGACGGCCTCGTCTCCGCCACCCACGACGGCAAGGCCTCCACCACCCCCACCGCCGCCTGGTGGGACGGCACCCTCACCGGGGACCTCGCCGACCTCAGCGGCAAGTACGGCGTCGTCCCGCTGCCCGCCTTCGACGCCGGCGGCTGCCGCACCTCCAACAGCGGCGGCTCCGTCCTGTGCGTCCCCTCCCAGAGCAAGAACCCCGAACTCGCCTGGGCCTTCGCCGAGTTCCTCCTCGCCGACAAGGGAAACCAGGTCTCGATGATGAAACAGGAAGGACTCTTCCCCGCCTACCTCCCCGCCCTCGACGACCCCTACTTCCAGCAGCCCTCGCCCTACTACGCCGACCAGCCCGCCATGAAGCTGTTCGCCGAACTCGCCCGCTCCATCCCCACCATCGAGCGCACCACCGACGACACCAAGGCCGGGGACATCGTCACCACCGCCGTCAACACCGTCCTCCACAACGGCGCCGACCCCGGCACCGCCCTGCGCTCCGCCGCCCGCCAGATCGCCACCGCGACCGGCCGCCAGACGGTCGGGTAGCGCGCCGCCATGACCAGCCCACCCGCCTCCCTGCGCAAGCCCGCCGCCGCCCGCACCCCCGCGGCCGCACGGCCCCGGCGGCGCCGCCGCTCACCGGCCGGCGCCGCCTGGCTCTTCGCCGGCCCGGCCGCCGTCCTGTTCGCCGCCTTCTTCGCCTATCCGCTCGGCGCCAGCCTCTACCAGAGCCTCACCGCCCGCCGCGACGGCGTCGACGTCTTCGTCGGCCTCGACCAGTACCGGCGCCTGCTCGACGACCCCGCCTTCCTGCACTCCCTCGTCAACACCGGGCTCATCCTCGCCGTCCAGGTGCCGGTGATGATCGGCCTCGCGCTCGTCCTCGCCGTCCTGCTCAACCAGTCCTGGCTGCGCTTTCGCGCCAGCTGGCGGGCGGTGTACTTCCTGCCCGCCGTCACCACCCTCGTCGCCTACGCCGTCGTCTTCCAGGTCCTGCTGCGCACCGACGGCGGCCTCGCCAACCAACTCCTCCAGGCCCTCGGCCTCGACGGCGTCGACTGGCTCAACTCGCCCACCTGGGCGCGGATCTCCGTCGTCGGCTCCGTCACCTGGCGCTGGACGGGCTACAACGCCGTCATCCTGCTCGCCGGCCTCCAGGCCATCGGCCGCGACCAGTACGAGGCCGCCGCCCTCGACGGCGCCGGGCCGCTGCGCACCTACACCGGCGTCATCCTGCCGCAGCTGCGCCCGGTGGTGCTGTTCTGCGTCATCACCTCCACCATCGGCACCCTGCAACTCTTCGACGAGAACTACGTGCTGACCCGCGGCGGCCCCGGCGACGCCACCCTCACCCCGGTCGTCTACCTCTACAAGGTCGGCTTCCAGCAGTTCGACTTCGGGTACGCCGCCGCGATCGCCTGGGTGGTCGTGCTCATCATCGCGGCCGTCTCGCTGCTGCAGTTCCGGTTCTACGGAAGGGAGCGCCGTCGATGAGCGCCACACCCCGGCGCCCGCAGCCCGCGAAGCGCCCGCGGCCCGCGAAGCGCCCGCTGCCCGCGAAGCGCCCGCTGCCCGCCAGGCTCGGCCGCGCCGCCGTCCTCGCCGTCCTGGCCCTCGGCGCCGTCGTCAGCCTCGTCCCCTTCGCCTGGATGCTGATCGCCAGCACCCACAGCAGCTCCGAACTCTTCCACTCCCCACCGCCGTTCCTGCCCGGCGGCGAACTGCTGCGCAACCTGGCGCACCTCCAGGAGACCATCGGCTTCGGCCGGGTGATGCTCAACAGCCTCGGCATCGCCGTCGTCTACACCGCGCTCAGCGCCCTGCTCTCCGCCATGTGCGGCTACGGGCTGGCCAAGTACCGCTTCCGGGGCAGGGGCGTGCTGCTCGGGGTCGTCCTCGCCACCATGATGATCCCGATCCAGGTGCTGCTCGTCCCGCTGTTCCAGATGATGGCCAACCTCGGCTGGATCAACACCTACCAGGCCGTCATCCTGCCCTTCCTCGCCAACTCCTTCGGCATCCTGCTGATGCGCCAGAGCTTCCTCGACTTCCCCGACGAACTCCTGGAGTCCGCCCGGATCGACGGCTCCGGCGAGCTGCGCACCTTCTACCAGGTCGTCCTGCCCTGCGTACGGCCCCAGTTGGGGGCACTGGTGATCTTCACCTTCATGGGGCAGTGGAACAGCTTCATCTGGCCGCTGCTGATGCTCAACAAGCAGGAGACCTACACCGTGCCGGTCGCCCTCAACACCCTGACCGGCCTCACCCGCGTCGACTACTCCGGGCTGATGCTCGGCTCGCTGCTCGCCACCCTGCCGCTGATGCTGCTCTTCCTGCTCTTCCAGCGGCAGTTCGTCTCCGGCCTGCTCGGCGGGGCGCTGAAAGGATGATGACGATGAACCTCACCCGGGTACCGGGACTGCTCTACGGCGGGGACTGGAACCCCGAGCAGTGGAGCGAGGAGGTCTGGGCCGAGGACGTCAAGCTGATGGCCGAGGCCGGCGTCAACCTCGTCACCGTCGGCGTCTTCTCCTGGGCCCGCCTCCAACCCGACGCCCACAGCTGGGACTTCGGCTGGCTCGACCGCCTCCTCGACCTCGTCCACGCCCACGGGATCGCCGTCGACCTCGCCACCGCCACCGCCTCGCCCCCCGCCTGGCTGGTGCGCGACCACCCCGAGGTGCTGCCCGTCACCGCGGACGGCGTACGGCTGGAGTTCGGCTCCCGCCAGCACTACTGCCCCTCCTCTCCCGCCTACCGCACGGCCGCCGTCCGCCTCGCCCGCATGCTCGCCGAGCGCTACCGCGACCACCCGGCCCTGGCCGTGTGGCACGTCCACAACGAGTACGGCGACCACGTGCAGGAGTGCTTCTGCCCCGCCTCGGCCGCCGACTTCCGCCGCTGGCTGCGCGAACGGCACGGCACCGTCGAGGAGTTGAACCGCTCCTGGGGCACGGCCTTCTGGTCCCAGCGCTACAACTCCTTCGACCAGATCGAACCGCCGCGCACCGCGCCCGGGCCCGTCAACCCCACCCAGGTGCTCGACTGGCGGCGCTTCTGCTCGGACGCGCTGCTCGCCCTCCACCGCGCCGAGAAGGCCGTCCTCGACGAGGTCTCGCCCGGAGTGCCCGTCACCACCAACTTCATGTCGATGTTCAAGGCGCTCGACTACTGGGAGTGGAGCCGGCACGAGGACTTCGTCTCCGACGACGCCTACCCCGATCCGGCCGACCCGCGCGCCCACGTCAACGCCGCCATGAACTACGACCTGATGCGCTCCCTCAAGGGCGGCAGGCCCTGGCTGCTGATGGAGCAGGCGCCCTCCGCCGTCAGCTGGCGTCCGGTCAACGTGCCCAAGCGGCCCGGCCTCTACCGGCTCTGGTCGCTCCAGGCGCTCGCGCGCGGCGCGGACGGCGTCCTCCACTTCCAGTGGCGGGCCTCCGTGGCCGGGGCGGAGAAGTTCCACAGCGCGATGCTGCCGCACCGGGGGACAGCCGGGCGGGGCTGGCGCGAGACCGTCGCGATCGGCTCCGAGCTGCGCCGGCTGGGGGAGGTCGCGGGCAGCCGCACGCGCGGGCGCGCCGCCGTGCTGCTCGACTGGGACAGCTGGTGGGCGCTGGAGCTCGACGACCACCCCTCCGCGCGGATGCGCTGGCTCGACCTGCTCCGGCCCTGGTACGCGGCGCTGTACGAGCGCGGCGTCACCGTCGACTTCGTCCCGCCGACGGCGGACCCCGCCGACCTCGCGGGCTACCCGCTGCTGCTCGCGCCCAACCTGTACCTGCTGGACGCGGCGACGGCCGAACGCCTCGACGCGTACGTCCGGGGCGGCGGCCACCTGGTCTGCGGGCCGTTCAGCGGGATCGCCGACCGCCACGACCACCTCCACCCCGGCGGTCACCCCGGGCCGCTGCGCGAACTGCTGGGCGTCGTGGTCGACGAGCCGTGGCCGATCCCGGACGGGGAGACGACCGGGCTCGACCTGGACGGGACGGGGCTGAGCGCCGTGCGCTGGAGCGAATGGATCGAAACGATCGTCGGCAGAGCGAGCGTTTCCGGTGCGAACGGCGCAGAACCGTACGCCGCGGAGCCGTACGCTGCCGAACCGTACGAAGCTGAAACGATCGTCCGCTACACAACCGGTTCCCTCGCGGGCCGCCCTGCCGTCACCCGCCGCCGCCACGGCAGGGGCACCGCCTGGTACCTGAGCTGCCACCTCGACGCCGCCGACACCGGCAGGGTGCTCGACCTGCCGCTCGCCGAGGCCGGGGTGGGCGCCGAGCTGCCCGGTCTGCCCGAGGGCGTCGAGGCCACCCGCCGCCGCGCCGCCGACGGCACCGAGTACCTGTTCCTGCTCAACCACGGCTCCGCCGCACGCCACGTCGCCCTGGACCGCCCCGGCACCGACCTGCTCACCGGCACCGCCGCCGCCGACGGCCTCACCCTCGCCCCCCTCGGCGCGGCCGTCCTCCGCATCCCACCCACCGAGGAGCGCGCATGACCCCCCTGACCCGCCGCCACTTCCTCGCCACCTCCGCGGCCCTCACCGCCACTGCGACCCTGGCCGCCACCCCCGCCTCCGCGGACGTACCCACCGACGTACAGGCCGCCGACGAACGGTCTACGAACGACCGCTACGCCGACGTCCTCGACCAGCACGGCACCCCCGCCCAGGCCTACCCGGGCGACGCCGACGGCCACAACCCCATCACCGTCTTCGCCGACCTCGGCGCCTGGCACGCCTACGCCCTGCCCCGCCCCGGCGACCGCCTCGGCGGCTTCACCGGCCCGCTGTACCTCGCCCAGGAGTACCCCTGGTGGCTCAGCGACGGCCTCACCCGTCTCCAGCTCACCGACCGGGACCAGGACAAGCCCCTGGACCTCGCCGCCGGAGGCGCCCCCCGCCTCACCGCCCTGCCCGGCCTGCTCCGCCAGCGCTACGACCTCGGCACCGGCCTCACCCTCACCCTCGACCTGCGCTTCTCCGGCAACCGCACCGCCCTCCTCCACGCCCGCCTCGCCAACACCGGCCCCGCCGAACGCACCCTGCGCGTCGCCTGGACGGGCTCCTTACTGCGCCCCGCCACCGGCCCCCAGCACGACGCCCCGAAGCTCACCGCCGCCGAGCGCGGCATCGAGGTCCACTTCGCCCGCGTCCGCAAGACCTGGGACTACCTCACCGACGGCACCGAACGCTTCGCCGTCCGCCACGCCCAGCCCGTCCGCGTCGCCCTGGACGCCACCGGCGACGGCCACCGCACCGAACTCGCCGAGCCCGTACGCCTCGCACCCGGCGCCGCCCGCAGCCTGCACTGGACGGAGAGCTACACCTTCACCGACGCCGAGTACACCCGCGCCGCCGCCGAGGCCGAGACCGTCCTGCGCGACCCCGGCCGCGTCGCCGCCACCGGCGCCGCCCGCTGGGCCGGGTACGTGGCCCGCGCCACCGAGGGCGTCCCCGCCGAGCGCCGCCGCACCGCCGTCAAGTGCGTCCAGACCCTCGTCACCAACTGGCGCAGCCCCGCCGGCCGCATCCTCCACGACGCCGTCACCCCGGCGCTCGCCTACAAGTGGTTCAGCGGCGTCTGGGCCTGGGACACCTGGAAGCAGGCCGTCGGCACCGCCGTCTTCGCCCCGGCCCTGGCCGCCGACCAGATCCGCGCGATGTTCGACCACCAGGTCCCCGCCGGCTCCGCCGAACGCCCCCAGGACGCCGGGATGATCCCCGACTGCGTCTTCTACAACGACCCGTCCACCGGCGGCGGCAACTGGAACGAGCGCAACTCCAAGCCCCCGCTGGCCTCCTGGGCCGTCTGGGAGGTCTACCGCCGTGGCGGCGACCGCGCCTTCCTGCGCGAGATGCTCCCCAAGCTGTCCGCCTACCAGGCCTGGTGGTTCCGCACCCGCGACCACCACGGCGAGGGCCTGTGCCAGTACGGCGCCACCGTCGACCCGGCCAACGCCACCCCCGAGGACTGCCGCCAGGCCGCCGCCTGGGAGTCCGGCATGGACAACGCGCCGCGCTTCGACGCGGCCCTCGGCTGCGCGGTCGTCGCCAACACCGACGCCGCCGGGCACACCGTCGGCTGGTCGCTCACCCAGCGCTCCGTCGACCTCAACGCCCACCTCGCCGCCGACCACCGCCACCTCGCCCTGATCGCCGCCGAACTCGGCGACCGCGCCACCGCCGCACGCCTGCGGGCCACGGCCGAGCGCATCGACACCGCCGTCCGCGACACCATGTACGACCCGGCCACCGGCTGGTTCCACGACACCGACCTCGCCACCGGCGCCCGCCTCACCGCCCGGGGCCGGGGCATCGAGGGCGCGATCCCGCTCTGGTCCGGCACCGCCACCCCCGCCCAGGCCCGCACCGTGCGGCGCCTGCTGCTCGACCCGGCCGAGTTCGGCACCCCGATGCCCTTCCCGACCGTCGCCCGCAGCTCGCCGTACTT
Source organism: Kitasatospora sp. NPDC101183 (assembly GCF_044767945.1). Lineage (NCBI taxonomy): Bacteria > Bacillati > Actinomycetota > Actinomycetes > Kitasatosporales > Streptomycetaceae > Kitasatospora > Kitasatospora sp. NPDC101183. The sequence goes on from NZ_JBIWOW010000006.1 coordinate 22,786, forward strand.
CGACGCGGCCGGGTACTGGCGCGGCCTGGTCTGGCTCGACCAGAGCCACTTCGCCATCGAGGGCCTGCGCCGCTACGGCTGGAACCAGGACGCCCGCCAGGCGGTGGAGCGCCTGCTGGCCACCGCCGGCGGCCTCACCGGCGACGCCCCGATCCGGGAGAACTACGACCCGCTGACGGGCGAGGGCCGCAACTCCCGGGGTTTCAGCTGGTCGGCGGCCCTGCTGCTCCCGCTGCTGCGCCACTGACGGGCGGAGGGCGGCTTTTGGCTCCGGGGTGCCCGGCCAGGCATGATCGGGGGCATGGTCGAACGAGTCATTGCAGCGTGTGACGGAGCAGCCAAGGGCAACCCCGGTCCGGCGGGCTGGGCGTACGTGGTCGCGGACGCCTCCGGCGCGCCCCGTCGCTGGCGCTCCGGCGCCCTCGGGCACAGCACCAACAACGTCGGCGAGCTGACGGCCCTGCGGGAGCTGCTCGCGGCGGTCGACCCGGCCGCCGCGCTGGAGGTGCGCCTGGACAGCACCTACACGCGCGACTCGGTCACCAAGTGGCTCAAGGGCTGGAAGCGCAACGGCTGGAAGACGGCGGCGGGCAAGCCCGTCGCCAACCAGGAGCTGATCCAGGCGATCGACGCCCTGCTGGAGGGGCGGGACGTCACCTTCGTGTACGTGCCCGCCCACCAGGTCGACGGCGACCCGCTGAACGCCGTTGCCGACAAGGCCGCCAGCGACGCCGCCCGCACCCAGCAGGGCGCGGAGGGCACGGACGCCGACCTGCCGGTGCCCGACCCGGCCCCGGCGGCCTCCGCCCGCCGCGCCCGCCCGTCCGGCGGCTCCTCGGGCACGGCCGCCAAGGCCTCCTCCACCAGGCCGAAGGGCGGCTCGCGCACGCTCGCCGCCCGCTTCCCGGGCACCTGCCCCTGCGCCCGCCCGTACGGCAAGGGCGACACGATCACCAAGGTCGGCGCGAGCTGGGGCCACCCGGAGTGCGTGGCCGCCCACGCGTGAACGAGACGGGCCTCAGGGGCGTGAGGGAGTTCAGAGCGCCGCGAAGAGCGGCTCCAGCAGCTCCCGCACGCCCCGCTCGTCCGTGAACGGCGACACCTCCAGCACCGTCTCCGGGTCGGAGGACAGCAGCGTCACCACCTGCGCCCCCGCCGGGAGCATCCGCAGGAACCCGGCGAGCGTGGGCGCCCACACCTGCGGGTCCCCGTCCTCCAGCAGCAGGTGGCCGTCCTCGAAGTAGCAGCCCTGGCGGCCCATCCCGTCGAGGTCCACGGAGAAGCTCAGGTACGTCTGCCCGCTGTCGGTCGAGCGTGGCCGCCACAGGCGTAGCTCGGGCAGGTGCGTGCGCAGGAACGCCTCGACCTCGTTGAGTCCGAGGTACCAGCGGGTGCCGGGAGCGGCGGCGAGGTGGATGTCGTCCACCGGTGTCCTTCCGTACGGACCCGCCTCGCACGCAGCACGGCCGGCCGCGGGGAGCGGCCGGCCGTGCTGCGGGGGCGGGGGGAGGGGACGGGGCTCTCCGGGAGCCCCGGGGGTGGGCCCCGGCGCGCGGCCGGGGGAGATCAGACGGTGGCGCCGGTGCCCTTCTTCCGCGCGAGCGCCTTGATGTCCTCGAAGCTCAGGCCGAGCTTGTTGTACATGATGGCGTCCGTCTGCGGTACCCCGGCGGCGGCCAGCTCCTTGAGCTGGGCGTCCGTCAGCGGCTTCGGCTGGCCCGCGCCGCTGCCGAAGGCGGGGCCGTCGCCGGCGTCCGCACCGCGCGGGGCGCGGAAGGCGTCCATCGCGAGGGTCATGACGGTGTTCTGGAGCTCCGCGACGCTCACCTTGGTGGCGTCGCCGGGCGCCTCGACGGCCGGCGAGGTCCGGTCGAAGGCGAGCTTCACCGGGAGGGTGACGCCCGGCCCGGCCTCGGGGACCAGCTGCGCCACGTCGAAGGTGACCGAGGACAGCGAGCCGTCCTTGAGGTACATGTCGACGCCGACCCTGCCCTCGGGCACGTCGGCCGGCGGGGTGGTCGGGAAGTGCCCGAACTGGCCCGGGAACTTGCCGGTCAGCGGCTTGACGGCCTTGTAGACCTCGTCGACGACCTGGCGGCCGGGGGCGCTCACCCAGAGGTGGTCCTGCCCGTCCTTCTTGCCCTTGTCCTCGAAGGTGACGGTGCGCTGGAAGACGTCCTTGAGCGAGTTGAGCAACTCCTTGGCGGCCTCCGGGTCGGCGCTGGGCGCACCGGCCGAGCCCTTGGCGCCGTCGGTCTTCTTGGCCTCGTCCGCGAACTCCTGCAGATCGAAGGAGAGCCACTTGCCGGCCAGCACGTCGTGCGCGGCCTTGAGGTCGCCGTTCAGGTTCCTGCCGGCCTCGTCGACGATCGACGGGTCCCCTCCGGCGAGCTTCACCAGGCCCTTGGCGTCCACGTGCAGGTACGCCTTGGCGTCGATCTGACGGTACTCCAGGAGCTTGGCGCCCGAGCGGTCGGTGAGCGCGTAGGCGATGCGCAGCGACTTGTCGAGCGTGAAGTCCTTGGCCGGGCCGGAGCCCTGGGCCTTCTTGAACGCGTCGACGTCCTTGAGCGGCTTGTCGGCCGACATCGCGACGGCGACCCTGAGCCCCGACAACTGCCGGGCGCTCTCCGGCTCGACGGGCGCGTCGGTGGCCCGGCCGAAGGCGAGGACCTGGTCGGGCGTGGCGTCGATGGAGAAGGTCAGACCGAGGGACTTGCCCTCGCCGATCCGGTCGAAGGCGCCGGAGGCCTTCTGCGCGGCGTCCAGCTCCTTGACGGTGCCGCAGGCGGTCAGCCCCGCGACGAGCGTCGCCGCGACGGCCACGACGGGCGTGGTCGCGCGAGCGGTCTTGCGGATGGTGGTGTTGATGGTGTGACTCCTGTACTACGGGCCCGGCCCCGAGAGACCGGACCTCCCTCCCCTTGATGTGCAGCGCCGTGGCGCCATACACATGTGATCACATTATCAACAAGATGGCGTGCGAATTCTTGGCCCAGTCTTTAACGACCCGGCAACGGTGCCCAGTTGGCCCCCGCGCCGGGATCAGCTCGCCCGGAGCGCCATGACGACGAAGATCCCCAGGGCGGCCACGACACCGATGATCACACCGATGACCTGCGGCGACAGCTTGTCCCGGAGCGTGCGCCGGGGCTGGACCCGACTGCCCGGGTGGGTGCTGTGCTCCCACCACCGGACGACCTGCTGGTACTGCTCCCCGAAGCTCGGGTTCGGGTACATCCCGCTGTGCTGCAACCCGGGCATCGTGCGGCGGCCGCCGTTCGGCAGGTAGAAGCGGACGGCGTACGAGGTGCTGCTGCGGGCCTTGGTCTCGCGGACGTCCATCCACTGGATGTCCCGCCACGGGTACGTACGGCCCTGCCCCACACCCCAGTTGACGGTGATCCCGGCCGGGCCGACCGAACTCCAGCTGCGGTAGCTGATGTAGAGCAGCGGGGCGAGGACCAGCACCGTCAGGCCGACGAAGAAGAACACCCCGGCGGCGCCGAGTTTGATGCCGGCGACGACGCCCTCCACGGCGAGGAGGCCGGCGATGAGCGCGAGCGAGGAGGGACGGAACAGATCCTTCCCCCGGTAGATCAGTTCGTTCACGCCAGGAACACTACGCCCGAACTCGCGGGCCCAGGAAGGGGGGTGCCCGTCAAGAAAGGGGCCGGCCGGGGCGGATCGCTCCGCCCCGGCCGGCCCGGGTCGCTCGTCTCGCGCGCCGCGCGTCAGTGCGCGGTCGCGGCCGCCTCCTGGGAGGTCTCCCGGGCAGCGGCGGCGGGCTTCGGGTTCAGCAGCCGCTCGGCGAAGTGGCCGAACAGCAGGCCGAAGGAGGCCCAGAGGGTGAGCTGGATGGCGAGCGCCGCGAGGCGGAACTGCCAGAGCAGCGAGGCGGAGAAGTCCGCGGGGACTTCGTTGATCGCGGGCAGGAACGCGTACGCGATCCCGACCAGCACGGCGAAGCCGAGCACGGCGACGACCGTCGCGTACCAGTTGCCCAGGCGCGGGGCGAGCCGCTTGCCGACGATCACGGCGGCGACGGCCAGCAGCACGCTGAGCACCATCATCAGGAAGTACAGCGTGGTGCGCTTGCCGATGGTCTCCGGGTCGCCCACCGACGGCGGGTTGGCCGGGTACTTGAGGAACGGCACCACGTACACGGCGAGCAGCGCCACCCCGGAGAGCAGGGCCGCGGTGGCCCGGGGGGTGAAGCGGCCGACGCGGCCCAGCGCGAAGCAGTACGCCAGCGCGGCGATGCCGCCGAGCGCGATCCCGTAGACGAGGACGCCGGTCGCGAGGCCGGCGGTCGACTGCAGGGTGCGGCTGACGATCTCCACGGACGGGCCGTCGCCGTGCTCGTGCGCGGCGTGCCCGTCCTCGTAGGCGATGGCGGCGTCCACCTTGGACTCGCCCAGCAGGTAGGCGACGATCAGGGCGAGCACGCCGGCACCGAGGCCCGAGAGCATGCCGCGCACGAGCAGGGATCTGACGGTTGCGGAGTTCACTGTGCGGCCCCCGGTCAGTGGCAGGGGAAGCCGAGCAGGTGCCGGCCGTCGTGCACCCACTCGTGCACGTCCTCGCCGGAGATCAGGGAGGTGGCGCCCTGCTCGGCGCCGACGAAGTAGATGAGGGCCATCAGCAGGATGCCGAAGAAGACGGCCCAGGGCAGGATCGCCTTGACCGAGATGGGGGCGAGCGCCGGTGCGGCGGGGGCTGCGGGGGCGATGGGGTGAGCCATGGCCGACCTCCTTTTCGGGAACACGCGTCCCGTTCGATGGAGCACGGACGACGGAGGCGGGTCTGACTCACCGGACCGTGACCGGTCCGGACTCACAGTGGCGCGACCGTGCCGGTTTCGGACCGGACTTCCACGCACCGTCGTCTTGAGTTGTCGCACGGGACGGTACCGTGTCGCGGGCACCCGGCCAAGGGGCCGTGCACCGGCGCTGAGCAGGACCGCACGGCTCACCGGGGGCGCGGAACCCCTTGCGCACACGGACGAGGGCCGCATCCCGGGCCCGGAAGGACGGCCGATGACCGCACACGTGATCTTCATCGCACCGGCGATCAGCGCGGACCTGCGCGAAGCCCGCTTCGGCGGCGACGCCCCTCCCGAGCCGTCCGCGCTGGCCACCGCCCGTACGGCCGCCGGCACACTGGCCCCCGTCGCCCGGGCCTGGACGGCGCCCGCCGGGCGCTGCCTCCGTACGGCCGAGGCCCTCGGCCTGGACGACGCCACCGCCGCCGAGGAGCTCGCCGACCTGGACACCGGGCGCTGGCGCGGGCTGCGCCTGGACGAGGTCGCGGCGGCCGAACCCGGGGCCCTCGCCGCCTGGTTGGCCGATCCGGAGGCCGCGCCGCACGGGGGCGAGTCCGTCACCGCGCTGTGCGCGCGGGTCGGCGCCTGGCTGGACGCGCGCGCCCCGGAGGGCGGCCGGACGGCGGTGGTGGCGGAGCCCGCCGTCGTCCGGGCCGCCGTGGTGCACGCCCTCGGGCTGCCGGCGGCGGCGTTCTGGCGCCTGGACGTGCGGCCGCTCTCGGCGACGGAGCTGTCCGGGCGCGCCGGGCGCTGGAACCTGCGCTGCGGGCGGGAGTTGGGATCTTAGGTGTCCGTGGTGTCCGTGGTGTCCTAGCTGTCCGTGGTGTCCTTGAGCGTCCGCCGGGCCGCGCCCAGGACGATCGCCGCCCACAGCACCGCGAGGCCCGGCAGGAGCCAGAGCGCGCCCCCGCTGAAGGCGGTGTCCTCGTCCGTCCCCACCGGCGGCGCCCAGCCGGCCGGGTCGACGACCACGACGGTGGCCCTGCCCACCGAGAGGTTCGAGGAGCAGCCGGACCCGGCGTAGTTCGCGTGCGGCAGCGGCGCGTTGTCCTGGCGGCGGATGTCGCAGGACCAGTGCGCCGTGCCGTTGCGGTCCGTCGAGCGGTGGGCGGCGGTGACCACCACCTCCGCCTTGACGCCCCGGTGCTCGATCAGCTGGGCGCGCAGGGCCATGGTGGGCAGTACCAGCATCACCGCGCCCAGCGCCACGCACGGCCACAGCACCCAGGCCTTGGCCCGGACGAGCATCGTCGCGACCAGCGAGACGATCAGCACCAGGACGGCGCCGATCGCTGCCCACGGCATGTAGTCGGGGTTGCTGCCGAGGGCCATCAGCCCGACCATCAGCACCGGCGCGCCCAGCCCCGTCGCCAGCGCGGTGCGCAGCACCGTGCGGCGCGATGGCTCCCAACTCTGCGGCTTCCGGGGGCGCTTGGGCGCCGGGGTGACACCCTCGGCGAGGGGTCTCTTGCGCTTCTTGTTCGGTCTGCCCGCCATGGCCGCCCTTCGACTCGTTCAGCGGGACAGTGTGCTCCTGTCCCGTGGACGGCGGAAGACCGGGTACCGGTTACGTCACCCGCCCCAGCCCCGCCTGCTCCAGGTCGAGGTCCCGCTGGAGGCGGCGCAGCGTGGTGTCGCTGATGCGGTGCTCCTCGTACAGCCGGTGCAGCCGGTCGTTCTGGACGCCGATCAGCTCGTGCCGCAGCTGCCGGTAGGCGGTGTCGGCGGTGGTGCCGTCCGGGGCCTCGGGGGTGCGGTCGAGGCGGGCCGTCAGGCCGCGCCGGACGCGGTCGACGGCGGTCTCCGGTATCGCCTCCAGCTCGGAGAGGCTCTCCACGTGCTCCAGCGCGGCCCGGTTGAGGTCGTCGCGGGTGTCCTGCTCCTCGCGGGCGGTGTGCTCGGGTTCGAGCGCCAGCCCTGAGCGGTTGACCACGGACGCCAGCGTCAGTCCCTGGACGACCAGGGTGAGCACCACGACGGCGGTGGTCAGCACCAGCACGAGCGGGCGGCCGGCCAGCGGCCCGCCGTCCGCGCCGAGCAGCGGGATGGACAGGGCGGCGGCCAGCGGCATCACGCCCCGGGTGCCCGCCCAGCTGACCACCCCGGCGACCCGCCAGGACAGCCGCCCGTGGCTGGGCTTGACGGCGCGGGTCAGCGGCAGCGTCCACAGCACCCGCACCCCGATCAGCACCGCCGCCAGGGCGACGGCCTGCACCGGCCACCAGCCCGAACCGGCAGGCAAATCCCTTACCAGCGACGGGAGTTCGAGGCCGATGACACTGAACACGACGCTCTCCAGCAGGAACACCACCACCGCGTGCACGGCGTGCAGCTGCAGCCGGATGCGGGCGTCGGTCAGCCGGTGGCCCGAGCGCCCGAGCAGCACCCCGGCCACCACCACCGAGGTGACGCCCGAGGTGTGCGCGCCCTCCGCGAGCACGTACGCCGCGTACGGGGTGACCAGCGCGATCACCGTCTCCAGCACCGGATCGGTGGTCCGGCTGCGCACCAGCCACACCGCCCCGGCGACGACGGCGCCCACCAGGCTGCCGCCCCCGCCGAGCAGCAGCAGCTCGCCGCCCGCCGCCGGGAGGGAGACGGCGCCGCCCGTCGCCACCGCGATGCCGACGGCCACCTTGAACAGCACCAGCGAGGTCGCGTCGTTGAACAGGCTCTCGGCCTGCACCAGCACCTGCACCCGCCCGGGAAGCGCGAGGCGGCGCCCGAGCGCGGAGACGGCCACCGGGTCGGTGCTGGAGAGCACCGCGCCGAGGACGAAGGCGAGCGCGGGCGGCAGCCCGAAGAGGGCGACGGCCGCGAAGCCCACGGCGGCGGCGGAGGCGAAGACCAGGCCGAAGGACAGGACCGTCACCGGCCGCCAGACCGTGCGCAGGTCACGCAGCGACAACTCCTCGGCGGAGGCGTACAGCAGCGGCGGGAGCACCACCACGGCGATCAGCTCCGGCGGTACGTGCAGCGCGGGCACCCCGGGCACCAGCGCGACGCCGATCCCGGCCAGCACCAGCAGGGAGGGCGCGGGCACCCGCCAGCGGCGGGCGAAGGTGGCCACACCGGTGGCCAGGACGACGAGGACGAGGACGATCCCCACGGCGTGCATCTGCGGCAACGACCCATCACGATCAGCGGGGTCGCCGAAGCCCTATCGCTGCAGCCGCCCCCCGAGCCGACCAGACTTCCCGGCACACCGCCGGTCATCTTATCGGTCCTTTGTTGGGCGCGGACGGCGAGCGGTGTTGTGCGCGGGCAGCGGGCGGTCCCGCAGTGGGGGAGCGGCGTGGTACCGCGGTACTACGGCCGCCCCGATGATCAACCGGCGGTACCACCGGTTCGGCCCCCTCCCTCGCCTAGCGTGGAGAACGCGGGAGTCGCCGGGACGGACCGGCCCCGGGACCACAGAGGTGACCGATGATCGAGGCGCACCAGCTGACGAAGCGCTACGGCGAGAAGACCGCCGTCGACCGGCTGGACTTCACCGTCCGGCCCGGCGCCGTCACGGGCTTCCTCGGGCCCAACGGGGCCGGCAAGTCCACCACCATGCGGATGATCGTCGGCCTCGACGCGCCCACCGCCGGCACCGTCCGCGTCAACGGCCGCCGCTACGCCGAGCACGCCGCGCCCCTCCAGGAGGTCGGCGCCCTGCTCGAGGCCAAGTCGATCCACCCCGGCCGCACGGCCTTCAACCACCTCATGGCCCAGGCCCACACCCACGGCATCCCCCGCCGCCGGGTCGAGGAGGTCATCGAGCTCACCGGCCTGCAGTCCGTGGCCCGCAAGCGCGCCGGGGCCTTCTCCCTCGGCATGGGCCAGCGCCTGGGCATCGCCGCCGCCCTCCTGGGGGACCCGGCCACCGTGATGCTCGACGAGCCGGTCAACGGGCTCGACCCCGAGGGCGTCCTGTGGATCCGCAACCTCCTCACCTCGCTGGCCGCCGAAGGCCGTACGGTCTTCGTCTCCTCGCACCTGATGAGCGAGGTCTCCCTCGTCGCCGACCACCTGATCGTCGTCGGGCGCGGCCGCCTGCTCGCCGACACCACCGTCCAGGAGCTCATCCGCGAGGCCGGCGGGGACGCCGTCAAGGTCGCCAGCGCCGACCCTGCCCGGCTGCGCAGCGCCCTCGCCGGGCCCGGCGTCGAGATCACCGGGCAGGCCGGCTCGGAGGAGCTGCTCGTCACCGGGCGCACCGCCCGCGAGATCGGCCTCACCGCCGCCGAGCAGGGCATCGCCGTCTTCGAGCTCACCCCGCGCACCGTCTCCCTGGAGCAGGCGTTCATGGACCTGACCAGGGACGCGGTCGAATACCACGGCACCACCACCGTCGGTACGACCACCGCCGGCACCACCGTCGTCGAGAGGAGCGCGGCATGAGCGCCATCGCACCGAGCAGGACGCCCGCCGTCGAGGCGCCCGCCGCCCGCCCCGCCTACCGCGTGACGCCCGCCCGCGTCCTGCGCTCCGAGTGGGCGAAGCTGTGGTCCCTGCGCTCCACCTGGATCACCCTCTCCCTGGCGCTGGTCTTCCTCGTCGCCTTCGGCCTGATCGCCGCCTTCCACTTCAAGTCCCGGCTCGACTCGGGCCGCCCGATCGACCGCGACCTCACCTCCGCCAGCGCGCTGAGCCTGTCCCTCTTCGGCACCAACTTCGCGCAGCTGGCCCTCGGCGTGCTCGGCGTCCTCGTCGCCGCCGGCGAGTACTCGACCGGCATGATCCGCTCCACCCTGGCCGCCGTGCCCCGCCGGCTCCCGGTGCTGTGGTCCAAGGCCACCGTGTACGGCGTGATCGCCCTCGTGGTCGGCACGATCGGCGCCTTCACCGTCTTCCTCGCCGACAGCGGCATCCTCTCCGGCACCCGCGCGGCGAAGACCCTCTCCGACACGGGCGTGGTGCGCGCCCTCCTCGGCGCCGGGCTCTACCTCGGCCTGGTCGCCGTGATCGGCGTCGCCCTCGGCGCCCTGCTGCGCTCCGTCGCCGGAGGCATCGCCGTCCTCGTCGCCTCGCTGATGCTCGTCCCCGGCCTCATCTCCCTGCTGCCCGACTCCTGGCAGAGCCACATCAGCCCCTACCTGCCCAGCCACGCGGGCGAGGCGATGTTCGCCCTCCAGCACGACTCGACCACGCTCTCGCCCGGCGTAGGCCTGGCCGTCTTCCTCGGCTGGACGGCACTCGCCCTCGCGGGCGCCGCCGTGCGCCTGGTGCGCACCGACGCCTGAGAGACTTCGCGGTGCGGCGACCACCCCTCCTCTGGTGGCCGCCGCACCGCGAACCCCTTTCCGTAGAGTCGTCAGCCGTTTCCGTGGTCGTCAGTCGTTCAGGAGTTGCCACCGGTGAGCACCGACCCCCTGGGGCCCCGCCCGGGCGCCGACACGCTGCCCGGCCACCCCCTGCTCGCCCGGCTCGCCCGCCTCGGCCGGCGGCTGCGGCAGGCCGACCGCGACCACCCCTGGGTGCGGGACGCGGCCGTGGTCGCCGCCGCCTTCGTCCTGTTCTGCCTGCCCGACCTCTTCCCGCCCGGCGGCCACGGGGAGGGCCCGCGCGAGCACCGGTTCACCTTCGTCCGTCCGCCGCTGTGGGCCACCCTCGCCCTCCAGGCCGGCCTGGTGCTGCCGCTGCTGTGGCGGCGCCGGCGCCCCACCGCCGCGTTCGCCGTGATCCTCGCCGTGTTCGTCGTCCAGTGGTCCTTCGGCGTCACCCTGCGCGCCGACGCCGCCCTGATGATCGCCCTCTACCACCTGGCCCTCAACGGACGGCTGCGCCACCTCGCCTGGAGCTGCGCGATCGCGCTCGGCGCGCTGGCCTTCGCCGCCGTCCAGGTCTCCGGCGGCGGATTCCCCGTCGGCGACGCCCTGTTCTTCCTCGTCAGCGCCGCCACCGCCGCCGTCGCCCTCGGCATCGCCGTCCGGGTCCGCCGCGCCCAGCTCGACGGACTGCGCGAACGCGCCGCCCGCCTCGAGATCGAACGCGACCAGCGCAGCCGCCTCGCCGCCGCCACCGAACGCGCCCGGGTCGCCCGGGAGATGCACGACATCATCGGCCACAACCTCTCCGTCATCGTCACCCTCGCCGACGGCGGCGCCTACGCCGCCCAGGCCAACCCCGAACGCGCCCGCGAGGCCCTGGAGTTGATCGGCGACACCAGCCGGCAGGCACTCGGTGAACTGCGCCGCATGCTCGGCGTCCTGCGTGACCGGGCCGACACCGCCGCCGAGTTCACCCCCCAGCCCGGCATCGCCGACCTCGACGGGCTCTGCGCCCGCCTGCGCACCGCCGGCCCCCGCGTCGTCTACACCGCCGCCGGGGACCTCGACCGCCTCGATCGGGGCGTCCAGCTGATGGCCTACCGCATCGTGCAGGAGGCCCTCACCAACACCCTCAAGCACGCCGGCCCCGACACCCGGGTCCGCGTCACCCTCACCGCCGATGCCGACCGGCTGCGCCTGCGCGTCCAGGACACCGGCCCGCCCGCCGGCACCTGGCACGGGCCCGTACGCCCGGACGGCGAGGGCCGCGGCGAGGGCCACGGCCTTGCGGGGATGCGCGAACGCGCCGCCCTCTACGGCGGCACCGTCACGGCGGGGCCCGGACCCGGTGCAGGATGGACGGTGGAGGCCGACCTCGACCTCACCCCTCAGCCGACAGGCGGACCGACGTGACCACCGTCCTCATCGTGGACGACCAGCCCCTCCAGCGCTACGGCTTCCGCATGCTGCTGGAGAGCCAGCCCGACACCGAGGTCGTCGGCGAGGCCGCCCACGGCGCCGAAGCCGTCCGGCTCGCCGCCGACCTGCGGCCCGACGTCGTCCTCATGGACATCCGCATGCCCGGCATGGACGGCATCGAGGCCACCCGCCAGATCGTCGCCTCCGGCGGACGCTCCCGCATCCTCGTCCTCACCACCTTCGACCTCGACGAGTACGCCCACGCCGCCCTCCGTGCCGGCGCCAGCGGCTTCCTCCTCAAGGACGCCCGACCCGAGGAACTCCTCACCGGCATCCGCGCCGTCGCCGCCGGGGACGCCGTCGTCGCCCCCGCCGTCACCCGCCGCCTCCTCGACGCCTACGCCCACCACCTCCCCCTCCGCCCCACCGGCACCACCCCCGCCCCGGACCCCCGCCTCGACGCCCTCACCGACCGCGAACGCGAAATCCTCCTCACCATCGCCCGCGGCTGGACCAACGGCGAAATCGCCCAACGCCTCGTCCTCGCCGAATCCACCGTCAAGACCCACGTCAGCCGCGTCCTCGCCAAAATCGGCGCCCGCGACCGCGTCCAGGCCGTCATCTTCGCCTACGACCACGGCCTCACCCGGCCCACGTCCCCCTCCTGACCAATGGGCTCGAAGGGGCGAGTCAGGTGCAGGCGAAGGCGGCCAGAAGGGTGTCGGCGCGCAGTCGCAGGTCGTACTCCTCGGCTCCGGCGATGCTGACCGAGATCACCTCGGCGCCGACAGCACGGGCGAGTCGGGCCTCGAGGGTGGCGTTCGCGCCGACCAGCGGGTACGCGTACCAGGCGTCCGGGTTCTCGTCGTCGGTGTCATGGAGGCCGAGCTCGACGGTGTCCCAGTCGGTCGCGTCGAAGGCGTAACCGGCGTAGTGGGACAGCAGTTCCAGGAAGGCGCGCAGGTTGCGGGCCGTGATCCACCCGGCGATCGGCTCGGTTGCATCCAGCTTCTGATGAGCGCGCGGTCCCGCCCGTGTCGGATCTGTCGTCATCGAACGGGGCCGGTGCCGTAGCGCCAGAGGGCGAAGAGGCGGGGGTCGTGGTCGGGGAAGGCGTCGAGGGGGCCGACCCTCGCGCACGCCTCCGCGGTGCGCGGGTCGTCGCGGTGGGCCAGTGCGGCGGCCGCTTCGAGGCGCAGGTCCGCGTCGTCCTCGTCGAGGAGGGCGAGGAGGGCGTCCATGGTGGGGGTGGCCCGGTCGTCGGAGTGGGAGAGCGACCGCGCGGCGTGGCGCCGTACGTGGGAGGTGTCGTCGCGGAGCAGGAGGATCAGGGCGTCCCGGTGGGCCGGTGCGAGGCGGCCGTCGGCGGTGAAGCGTACGGCGAGGGCCTGGGCGACGGCGGCCCGGACGTCGGGGGTGGGGTCGTGGACGAGGGCGAGCAGGGCTGAGGTGGCCGCATCGCCGCGGGCGGTCTGCTCCGCGCTCGCGCAGAAGACGGCCTCGCTGCGGACGCGTGGGTCCGGGTGGGTGAGGTGCGGCAGTCCAACGGCCTCCTGGGCCGGGTGGTCGTGGAGGTTGTAGGCGTTCAGGACGGCGGCGAGGGTTTCGCCGTCAGCCTCGTCCCGTGCCCAGGACGCGAGGAAGTCGGCGTCCGGGGCGACGTCCGATACGCGGTCGACCGTCACCAGCAGGCCCCGGTGCCACAGGACCGAGGCGGCGAAGCGGCGGTGGACGGGGTCGGGGTGGTGGCGCAGGGCGGCGAGTTCGGAGCGGACGCGGGGGCCGAGGCGGCGGCTCAGGGTGTGGGCGGCGGTGTGCCAGGTGCTGTCGTCCTCCTGCGCCTGCGGGAGGGTGCGGGACACCACCTCGGCGACCGGCGGGATGACGCCGAACTCCCACTCCAGGTAAGTCAGGATGGCGCCGTGTCCGTTCCGTACGGTGCGGCCGCCGAGGGAAACCTCCTCGATCGCGTCGCCGTCGGGGTCGTCGATCCGGCGCCGGACGGCCGGCCCGGCGGCTCCGGTCCGGTAGCCCAACTCCTCGGCCGCGCCGGTCTCGTGCCAGTGCCGGGCGAGGTCGAGCAGCCGTCGGCGGGAGGCCTCGGGCAGGCGGAGGCGAGGGGCCTTCCCGAGTGTCGCGGTGACCAGTGCGGGGGAGCCGGAGTCGACGGCGCGCAGCAACGGGGTGCTGCCGTCGGGCAGTGCGCGGTCCTGGTCGGCGCCCGCCTCGACCAGGGCCGCGGCGGTGAGGGGGGCGAACCCGGCCACGGCCGTGCAGAGCAGGGGTAGGCCATCGGGCCCCGGGGCGTCCGGTGGCGCGCCTTCTTCTTCCAGCAAGGCCTGTACCGCGCGGGCGTCCCGGGCGGTCACCGCCGAGGCCAACCGGTCGGCCAGGTCGGACGAGGAATCCGTCAACGCTCCCCCTGATGCAGTGTGACGGGAGGAACGTATCCGAAGGAGCTTGCCCCGTGCTGGGAGGGGCAGGGTTACTGCCGGGTAGGGCAGAGTTCGTGGTCGCTGGGGGCAGTGGTGGGGTGTCCGGGAGGGCAGGGGGGCGGGTTGGGGCGGTTTGGATGGGTGTGTGGAGATGGTGTGGCGATGATCGCGTGTTGACATGGTCACGGGACGTAGGGGGAGATACGGGGGTGCGGTTCAGTGACTTCGGGGGAGGTCGCTCAGGGTTCCGCTGATGTTGACGAGTTCGTGGCAGGTGGAGGCCTGGGTGCCCGAGGCGGGGGTGCCCGGTGCCTCGCAGGTCACGTTCGCCGTCACGGCCTGGTCCTCGGAGACCCGGATGGGAGTCACCCAGTGGTAGTCCTGATTACGGAAGGTCTCCAAGGCGATCGTGGTGATCGTCAGATCGCCCGCCTTGATGGTCAAGAGACCTTGGTCGCCTTGGAAGTTGGCGACGACGATGTCCGTGATGTCCAGGACCTTGCCGTGCGGGACGGGGTAACTGCCCACGGCGGTACCGGCGTTGGGGGCCTGTACGTCGATGGTGCCGTTGATCTGTGCCCCGCCGCCACGGGAGCCCGAGGCCGGCTGGCCGGCGGCGGGCTTGCCCTGGCCGCCCGGGTCGGCACTCGCGGGATCGCCCGGGGTGGCGGCTCCCGGGGCCGGAGCCGGGGCGGGAGCGGCCGGAGTGGCGGACTTCTGGGCGACGGCCTGTTCGGCGGCCTGCTTCGCGGAGCTGCGCACCGCCGGGCGGACCAGGGCGAACCAGGCCAGGAGAAGGGCGATCAGGGCGGCCAGCAGGGCGAGCAGCCACTTCGGGAGGACGGCGAGTTGGACGAACTCGCCGTCGACGGAAGGGCCGGGGGAATCGGCGTCCTCCGGGGCGACCTTGACCTCGAAGGGCCAGGTGGTCGGCTTGCCGAACCAGATCAGCCGCCGCGCCCGCGCCTGCACCCGGACCTCGCCCGTGGCGCCCGGTTCGAGGCGCAGCTTCTCGGGGGCGACCCGGAAGCGCAGGTCCTCGCCCGCCTGGCCGGGGGTGAACGCGACGGCGGCGGGCGCGTTGCCGAGGTTGCGCACCGAGGCCCGGTAGCGGGCGCGCAGCCAGCCTCGGCGGCGGCGCGGCGCGAGGGTCGCGCGCAGCTCGTGGAAGGGCAGCACGGTGACGGTGGCCTCCGGCACGGTGGCCAGCTCCGGGTGCTCGACCGGCAGCACCCGGATGCCCAGCGGGAAGTCCCCGGCCCGCGCCTCGGCGGAGCGCGGCGGCGCGAGGCGCACCGTCACCGTCTCGGAGGTACCCGGGTACAGCGAGACCCGGGCGGGCTCGACCGTCGTCCACGCGGCGCAGTCGCCGACCACCTCCAGCGCGTACGCCTCCACGATGTCGAGGTCGTTGCGGACCGTCAGGGTCGTGGTGGCCGTGCCACCGGGCTCCACCGTCAGTGCGGTGAGGGCGAGTTCGGCGGATGCGGATGCGGTCATAGCGCGACGGTAGGGCCGCCGCCCGCCCCCGGGAGAGGGCCGCGCGGGCAAGGCGGGGGCACATCCCCTTGCCCGGGCTGACAGCCGGCGGGGCGAAAGACCACCCGACCGAAAGACCACCCGACCGAAAGACGACCGGACCGAAAGACCGAAAGACCGAACGACCACCAGACCGAACGACCGCCTGACCAGAACGGCCCGGCCGCCCCGTCCGGCGGCGGGCCGTCACACCACAGGTCCCCTGGAGAATGGAGTAGAGGATGACGCAGACCGGTACGACCCGCGACGAAGCCGTCCGCCCCGCGAACCCGAACCCCCGCGTCCCCGCCCAACTGCGCGGCCGGCAGGCCCAGATACGGGTGGCGGTGTACGCGGAGGACCTCATCCTGCAGACCGGCGTGGTCCAACAGCTGCGCCAGCGCCCCGAGGTGGAGCTGCTCAGCGAGGCGGAGGCGCAGGCCGGCCGGGCGGAGGTCTCCCTCCTGGTCGTCGACGCCCTGACCGAGGCCGTGACGGAGCACCTGCGCCGGCTGCGGCTCGCCACCTCCGGCCGGATCGGGCTGGTGGTGGGCCAGTTCGAGGCGGGCGGGCTGCAGACGATCGTCGAGTGCGGGGTGGCCGCCGTGCTGCGCCGCGCGGAGGCCGACCAGGACCGGCTGGTGCACCTCATCACCGCCCTGGCGGCCGGCGAGGGCGTGATGCCGGGCGACCTCCTGGGGGAGCTGCTCGACCGGATCGGCACCCTGCAGCGCACCATGCTCGACGGGCGGGGCCTGACCCTGTCCACCCTGACGGCCCGGGAGGCGGAGATGCTGAGGCTGGTCGCCGAGGGCTTCGACACCAGCGAGATCGCCGCGAAGACCTCGTACTCCGAACGGACCGTCAAGAACGTGCTGCACGAGATCATCACCCGCCTCGGCCTGCGCAACCGGGCGCACGCCGTGGGGTACGCCCTGCGCCGCGGCCTGATCTGAGGCCACGGAGGCCACGGAGGCCGCGGAGGCTTCGGAGGCTACGAGCAACAGGCACGGCCGCCTGCCCTCCCGGGCAGCGGCCGCTTCCCCCGGCTCGGGCGCCCCGGCCCTGCCGCCGCGCGCCCGGGCCGGGGAGACTGCGGGGAGACCGCCCCTGACACCCTGTGAGGTCGAGCGTGATCCGCGCCACCGGCACCGCCCGCCCCGCCCCGGCCGCCCGCTTCGCCCGGCGGCCGGGCCGGGCCGTCGGCGCCGTCCTGCTCGCGCTGGCGGTGGCCCTGCCGATCCTCGGCATCGCCGCGCCCTCCGGCCCGGGAGGCGCCAAGGGGACGGCCGCCGCCGTCCAGGACGCCGGGCGGATCGTCTACGCCGGGACGAACCACCGGGGCCTCGCCACGGTCACCGGCGCGGCGGGCAGCGCCCGGCTGTTCGGGCCCGGCCCTGTGCACTTCGACCGGGACCCGTCCGCCCGGGGCGACGACCTGGTCTTCACCAGCCTGCGCGACAGCCCCCTCCCGCAGGTCTACCTGCGCGATGCCACCGGCTCCGTCCGCAGGCTCACCACCGGCATGGACACCGCCCACCCCGCCCTGGCCCCGGACGGCAAGGGCATCGTCTTCGAGGCCGTCGAGCCCACCGGCCCCGGCGGGCGGCCCCAGCACGTGCTGTGGGCGGTCGAACGGGACGGCACCGGCCTGCGCCGCATCACCGACGGCGCGGCGGACGAGACGCACCCGACGGTCTCCCCGGACGGCAAGTGGATCGCGTACTCCTGCACGGGCGATCCGGCGCACCGCCAGATCTACCTGCGGCCGTTCGAGGGCGGCGCTCCCGTCAAGATCACCCACGTCCCCACCGGCGACGCCGTCGACCCGACCTGGAACCCGGTCAACGACGACGCCCACCGCAACGAGATCGTCTACACCTGGGACCAGGGCGCCGCCCAGGGCCGCACCCTGATGGTCACCTCGCCCACCGGCGGCGACAAGCCCTTCTTCCGCGCCACCGGCTCCACCTGGAGGACCGGCTCCGCCGCGTACCTCCCCGACGGCAGCGGCGTCCTGTTCCTCAGCGCCGACCGGCTCGACTCCACGCCGCCGTCGGCGGTCGTCAACCTCTACCGCGCGCCCACCTGCTCCTGCGAGGCGCCGAGCCTGCTCTACAGCGCCGACCGCCTGATCGCGACGCCGACGTGGCTCGGACCACAGGACAAGGGCGGACCGGTCGTCGAGCAGACGAGCGGTTCCGCCGCGAACGTCGCCGACGTGCAGGACATCCGCCCGGACGGCAGCGACCCGCGCGACCTCGGCATCAGCGTCCTCCGAGAGGACCCGGCCGCCGACACCACCACCGACCCGAACCCCGCCGCCGACCCCCTCTTCCACCCCCGCCCCGGCTTCGACCCCTGGTACGAGCGGCAGTCCTACACCCCGGACGGCCGAGGGCTCGTGGCGACCCGCTACGAGGACGCGCCCGGCGGCGGCCGCGCCGAACGGATCTGGCTCGCCGACGCGGACGGCACCGGCCCCCGGCCGCTGGACCTCGCCGGTCGCGGCCCGCTCGACCGGGACACCGACCCCGCCCTCTCCCCGGACGGCCGCCGGATCGTCTTCAGCCGCAGCACCCCGGGCGGCCCCGGCCGCCTGCTGATCGCCGACGTCGCCACCGGCGCGATCCTCGCCACCGTCACCCCGCCCGCCGGCCAGGAGGCCGCCTCCGACGCCGAGCCCCACTGGTCCCCGGACGGCACGCTGATCGCCTTCTCCCGTACGGCCGTCGTCGACGGGAACGCGGGCAACCTCCACATCTGGACGGCGCCCGCCGACGACTCCGCCCGCCAGAGCGACCTCAGCCGCCGGATCTGCCCCGGCACCTGCGCCGTCATCGACGACAGCCCCGTCTTCTCCCCGGACGGCCGCCGCCTCGCCTTCAACCGCAAGGCCGGCAACGGCGGGAACAACCGGCAGGACGGCCTCCTCGTCACCTCGCCGACCGGCACCGACTGCACCGTCGTCCTGCCCGCCGGCCTCGGCGCGGGCGCCTGTACCCGGCCGCTGCCCGAGACGCCCGACACCGGCCCGTTCCAGCCCCGCGACGCCGCCTGGACGGCCAACGGCGCCCAGCTGGTGCTCACCACCCGCCGGGCCCTCGCGCCCAACTCGCCCGAGCAGCTGGCGGTCTACGACTTCGCCGCCCGCACCCTCACCCCGCTGACCGGGCGGCTGCCCGGGCGCCAGAAGGAGCCCGCCGTCCAGCTGGGCGTCCACCTGGCCCTCACCGCGCCCGCCCGCGCCCCCGAGGTGCGGGTGAACGACGGCACCGAGGTGACCGTCACCGTCGCCAACAAGGGCCCCGCGCCCTCGCCCGGCACCGTCCTCACCGTCTCCGTGCCCACCGGCGCCCGGCTCGGCCGCCTCACCACCCCGACCGGGCGCTGCGACGCCGCCGCGCTGCGCTGCGAGCTTGGCCTGCTGGCCCCCGGCGAACAGGTGCGGATCGGCGCCACGCTGATCGGCACCCTGGCCGGGCCGAGGGAGTTCGGCTGGGGCGTCACCGGGACGGTCGTCGACCCGGACCCGGGGGAGGGCTCCGCCCGGACGGTCCTGCCCGTGATCGCCGACCCGCCGAGCTCGCCCCCGCCCACGACGACCACTGCGCCCACGACGCCCACTCCGCCTGTCACGCCCACCACGGCACCCCCGCCCCCGCCGCCGCCCGCACCCCTGGCGGGCCCGGCCGTCGCCGTCGAGGCCCAGCCCAACCCCGGCTACGTCGGCGGCCGCGTCACCGTCACCTACACCGTCCGCAACGACGGCCAGGCCCTCGCCACCGGCCTGCGCCTCACCCTCGGCCTGCCCGCCGGAGTCCCCACCGGGCCGCTGCCCCCGGCCTGCCGCGCCGACCGCGCGGCCGGCGCCGGCTGCCAGCTCGCCGACCTGCCCCCCGGCCGCAGCCAGACCCTCCAGGTCGTCCTCTCGCCCAAGGCGGCCCTCGACACCGTCATCACCGCTGAACTCACCACCACCGGCACCGACGCCATCCCCGGCCCCCACCGCGCCGCCACCCCGCTGCGCATCCTCCAGCCCCGGATCGTCGCCGTGCCGCCCATCGGCAAGCCCGGCTTCGTGACCTCCGTACGCGGCGTCGACTTCCCGCCCGGCGCGCCCGTCACCCTCACCTGGCAGCCCGGCATCACCGCCTCCGCCGCGCCCGTCCACCCCAAGGCCGACGGCACCTTCGCCGGCCAACTGCTCATCCTCCCCAAGGACGAGACCGGCCCGCGCACCATCACCGCCAGCGGCCCCGGCTTCTCCCCGGTCACCACCCCCTTCCTCGTCGTCGAGGGCAGCATCGGCCCGCCGGGGGAGGTGGAACGCCGGTGATCCACGAGGTCGACGAGGCGCTGCGCCTGCTGCTCACCGAGACCGGACTGCCCGAGCGCGGCGTCGAGATCGTCTTCGACGCGCCCACCCGGGACTTCGCCGCCCGGCGCAACGCGCCCACCGTCAGCGCCTTCCTCTACGCGCTGCGCGAGGACGCCGACCGCCGCCAGTCCGGCACCGTCGCCGAGCACGACGCCGACGGCATGGCCGTCGCCCACCACGGCGCGCCCCGCTGGTTCGAACTGGCCTACCTGGTCACCGTCTGGACCAACCGGGCGCAGGACGAACACCGGCTGCTGGCCGAGGTGTTGCAGTGCCTCACCGCCGTCGACGCCCTGCCCGCCCGGCTGCTCACCGGCGGCCTCGCCCGCCTCGGCCTCACCGTCCCCCTCGACATCGCCGGGCGCGACACCGGGCTGCCCTCGGTGTCCGACGTCTGGTCCGCGCTCGGCGGCGAGCTGCGGCCCTCGATCGACCTGAGGGTCCTCGCCCCGCTGCCCGGCGCCCGCACCCCGGCGGGCCCGCCCGTCACGGAGGGGCTGGTCGCCAGGGTCTCCGACACCGTCCACACCGCGCCCGGGGACGCGCCGGGGCGCCGCCTGCGCTACGACGGCGCCGCCGACCCCGGCCCGGACGGCTTCGCCGCGCCCCGCGAACTGCCGCTGCCGCCCGGCCGCCGCCGACGCGGGACGGCGCCCCGGTGAGCCCCGACACCGGGCCGGGCGGCCTCTGGGCGCGGCTGGGGGAGGTCGAGCGGCGGGTGCGCGAGGCCGTCCGCGACCGCCGCGCCGACGACCCGGACCCGGACGACCCGTACCGGGGCCAGTACCTCGCCCCCGAGGCCGTCGAGCGCATCCTCGCCTCCGACGCCGCCCTCCGTACGGGCGCGGCCGTGCCGATGTCGGCCGAGCCGCCCGCCGGATCCCGACTCGCCCGCCTCGCCGAGGAGTTCGGGCTGCTGCCCGTGGACCTCGACCTCCTGACGGTCGCCCTCGCCCCCGACCTCGACACCCGCTTCGAGCCGCTCTACGGCTACCTCAACGACGACCTCACCCGGCGCCGCCCCACCGTCGCCCTGGCCCTCGCCCTGTGCGGACTGCCCAGCGCGGGCGCCGGCCGCTTCCGCCTCTCGCCCGGGGCGCCGCTGGTCGCCGGCGGCCTGCTGGAGGTCACCGAACCCGAACGGCCTCTGCTCTCACGAGTGTTGCGCGTCCCGGACCGGGTCACGGCGCATCTGCTCGGCGACGACGAACCGGACGCCGCGCTCGCCGGGATCGCCCGCCGCACCGCGCCCGTCGCCCTCGGAACCCGCCTCCCGACCGGCTTCCTGTACCTCCTCGACCGCTCCGGCCACGCCGCCCCGCAGGCCGTCGCCGCCCTGACGGCCGACGGCGCCCCGCCGCCCCTGGTCGTCGACGCCGCAGCCCTGGCCGCCCACGGCGACCGCCACACCGTACGGGCCCTCGCCCGCGAGGCACGGCTGCACGGCGGAGGGGTGGTGCTCGGGCCGATCGACCGGCTCGAACCCCAACGGCCCGAGCGCGCCGCCCTGGTGCGCGGGCTGTGCGCGGCCCTCGCCGGGCTGCGCCTGATCGCGTACGGCCCGCAGGCCTGGGACCCGGGCTGGGCGGAGGAGAGCCCCGTCACGATCACCCTCCCGCCGCCCGACGCGGCCGACCGCGCCCGCCAGTGGGCCCACGCGCTCACCGCCGCCGGAGCCCCCGTCGACGCGGGGGAGATCGCCGAGGCCGTGGCCGCCCACCGCCTCGACCACGAGCAGCTGCGGCGCGCCGCCGCCCTCGCCGTCCGCACCGCCGCCGCCGAGGGCCGCGCGCTGCACCCGGACGGCCTGCGCGCCGCCGTCCGGGCCCAGAACAGCGCGGGACTGGCCCGCCTCGCCCGCCGCATCGACCCCGGCGTCGGCTGGGAGGACCTCGTGCTCCCCGCCCCCACCGCCGGCCGGCTGCGCGAACTCGTCCTGCGCGCCCGCCACCGCGACCAGGTGCTCGGCACCTGGCGGATGCGCCCCGGCGGCGGGCGCGGCCACGGCGTCATCGCCCTGTTCGCGGGGGAGTCCGGCACCGGCAAGACCATGTCGGCGGAGGTGGTCGCCGCCGAACTCGGCATGGAGCTCTACGTGGTGGACCTGTCCACCGTCGTCGACAAGTACGTCGGCGAGACCGAGAAGAACCTCGAACGCGTCTTCACCGAGGCCGCCCAGGTCAACGCCGTGCTCCTCTTCGACGAGGCCGACGCCCTCTTCGGCAAGCGCTCCCAGGTCAAGGACGCCCACGACCGGCACGCCAACGTCGAGACGGCCTACCTGCTCCAGCGCCTGGAGTCCTTCGACGGCCTCGCCGTGCTCACCACCAACCTGCGCGCCAACCTCGACGAGGCCTTCACCCGCCGGATCGACGTCATCGCCGAGTTCCCGCTGCCCGACGAGGCCCAGCGGCGCCTGCTGTGGGACCGCTGCCTGGGCCCCCACCTGCCCAGGAAGGACGACCTCGACCTGGACTTCTGCGCCCGCGCCTTCGAACTCAGCGGCGGCTCCATCCGCGCCTGCGCCGTCTCCGCCGCCTACCTCGCCGCCGGGACGGGCGCCCCGCTGGGCATGGCGCAACTGGTCGGGGCGATCGTCGGCGAGTACCGCAAGCTCGGGAGGCTGGTGCTGGAGAGCGAGTTCGGCCCCTGGATGCGTGTTCTGGACAGCCTGGACGGTCTGGACAGTTAGGAAGTGCCCCGCGGGGCAGTGACCTTGCCCCCGGTCCGGGACTTCGGGACATGTCCCCGGCGGGCGCCCCGCAGCAGACTCGGGGGCGAACGACCGGCCACCCGAAGGAGCGCGAATGCCGTCGTACCTGACCCCGGGCGTGTACGTGGAGGAGGTCCAGTCCGGTGCGCGGCCGATCGAGGGCGTCGGCACGGCCGTCGCCGCGTTCGTCGGCTTCGCCGAGGCCGGCCCCTTCCACGAGCCCACGCTCGTCACCAACTGGGACCAGTACGTCCAGCGCTTCGGCGGTTTCACCGAGGGCACCTACCTGGCCCACGCCGTGTACGGCTACTTCGCCAACGGCGGCGGCTCCGCGTACGTCGTGCGGGTCGGCGACCCGGCCGCGCGGCAGGCGGCGGGCGGGGAGAAGGCCGCCGCGCCGCAGCCCGTCGCGCACGCCGGGTTCCTGTTCACGGCCCTGCCCGGCGCGGGCGGCGAGGTGAGCGTCGAGATCGCCGACGTGGAGGGCGAGAACGTCCCCGAGGACCGCTTCCGCGTCCTCGTGCGCCGGGGTGCCGAGGTCGCGGAGACGTACGAGGTCTCGACCCGGAAGAACACCAAGGGCTACGTCGTCACCCAGCTGCGGGAGTCCAAGCTCGTCGCCGTCGCCGAGCAGCCCGGCGCCGCGCCCGGCCGCCCCGAGCGGCAGACCCTCGCCCTGCCCGCCGCCCCCGCGCCCGCCACGGCCCCCACCGGCCGGCTCGACGCCGCCGAGTACGTCGGCGACGCCGCCGCCCGTACCGGCTTCTCCGGCCTGGAGGCGATCGACGAGATCACCATGGTCGCCGTCCCCGACCTGATGAGCGCCTACCAGCGCGGCGACCTCGACGAGGAGGGCGTGCGCACCGTGCAGCTCGCCGTCATCTCGCACTGCGAGCAGATGGGCGACCGCATCGCCGTCCTCGACCCGCCGCCCGGCCTCAACGCCCAGCGGATGCGCACCTGGCGCAACGACGAGGCGGGCTACGACTCACGCTACGCCGCGCTCTACTACCCGTGGATCAAGGTGTTCGACCCGGCGGGCGGCCGCAACGTGCTCGTCCCGCCCAGCGGCCACGCCGCCGGGGTCTGGGCGCGCAGCGACGCCGAGCGCGGGGTCCACAAGGCGCCCGCCAACGAGGTCATCCGGGGCGCGGTGGACCTCGAACTGCGGCTCAGCAAGGGCGAGCAGGACCTGCTGAACCCGATCGGCGTCAACTGCATCCGGGCCTTCCCCGGCCGCGGCATCCGGATCTGGGGCGCGCGCACGCTCGCCTCCGACCCGGCCTGGCGCTACCTCAACGTGCGCCGGCTGTTCAACTACCTGGAGGAGTCGATCCTCCTGGGCACCCAGTGGGTCGTCTTCGAACCCAACGACGACCGGCTCTGGTCCAGCATCCGCCGCAACATCACCGCGTTCCTCACCGAGGAGTGGCGGCGCGGGGCGCTGTTCGGCCAGACCGCCGCCGAGGCCTTCTACGTCAAGTGCGACCGCGACAACAACCCGCCGGAGTCCGTGGACCTCGGGCAGGTCGTCTGCGAGATCGGGGTCTCGCCGGTGAAGCCGGCCGAGTTCGTGGTGTTCCGGCTGTCGCAGTTCTCCGACAGCACGAGCCTCGTCGACGAGTGACCCCAGGCCCAGGCCCAGGCCCACGCCCTCGCACACGCCCTCGCCCACTGCACATCGCACAACGCGCCTCGCGCATCGGATTGGAAGGTGACAGCACGCCATGGCTGAAGGCGATCCGCTCTCCACACACATCTTCGGCGTCCAACTCGGCGGCTACAACGTCGAGTCCGTCAAGGAGATCAGCAACCTGACGGTCGAACAGGACGTCGTCGAGTACAAGCAGGTGACCCAGGAGGGCAAGCTGATCGTCCGCAAGCAGCCCGGCGCGCGGCTGCCCGGGGAGGTCACGATCACCCGCGGCCTCGACAAGAGCGGCGCGTTCACGGACTGGATCAAGGAGACCCTCAACAACGGGGCGATCAACACCGCGCGCCAGAACCTCACCATCGAGGTCAAGGACACCACCGGCGCCACGCTGCGGCGCATCCAGCTCACCAACGCCTGGGCGAGCCGGTGGGAGGGCCCCACGCTGAGCGCGGGCGAGTCCAGCGCGGCGACGGAGACGGTCACCATCGTCTTCGAAGAGATCAGCGTCGAGTGAGGCGACGCATCGGCCTCGACGAGTTGCTGGAGCGGGCGCCGGCGGCCCAGGAGCCGTCGCCCGCCCCGGCGCCCGGGGCCTCCCGGGCGCCCCAGGGGCGAGCGCCGCACACCGAGTTCGAGTTCGAGCTGCCGATCGGCTACGTCGACGACGAGGGCACCGTCCACCGCTACGGCGCGATGCGCCTGGCCACCGCGCGCGACGAGCTGATGCCGCAGATCGACCTGCGGGTGAAGGAGAACCCGGCGTACCTGAGCGTCGTGCTGCTCAGCCACGTCATCACCCGGCTGGGGGACGTGCCCGAGGTGCACGCGGGGATCGTCGAGCGGATGTACGCGACGGACGTGGCGTTCCTCCAGGACCTCTACCAGCGGATCAACAGCGAGGGCCACACGCGCGCCGCCGTGACCTGCCCGCACTGCGACGGCGCCTTCGAGGTCGACCTCGCCGGTGGGCGCCTGGGGGAATCGTGACGTACGCGCCTGCTCGGTTGTACGAGGAGATCGCGTACATCGCGTACTACTTCCACTGGCAGCGGGAGGACGTCCTCGACCTCACCCACCACGAGCGCGGGCAGTGGGTGCGCGAGATCGCGCGGCTCAACGTCCGGGTGGGGGAGGGCGGGTAGGTGGGACTGCGGGAGTGGTTCGGGCAGCGGCGGCGGGCGTCGGAGGAGGCTGCCGCCCCGGCGCCGGGTCCGGTACGGGGCCCGGTGCCGCCGCGTCCGGAGGGCTGGCGGGACGTACGGCCGCTGGTGCCGACCCTCGCGGCGTCGTCGCGGGGCGTCAGCGACGGGCTGCGGTTCCGGTCGCGGCTGAGCGCCTGGCAGGACCCGTCGCTGAGCGGGCCGCTGGGCCACGCCGTCATGCCCTCCGCCCCGGCGGGAATCCTGCGGGCGGTGGCGGTGCCGCTCGCGTCGCCGATCCACTCGGCGGGGGCCGGGCTCGAGCTGCCCGTGTTCACCGGTGAGGTCGGGACGGCCGACGCCGCCGACGCCGGAGGCGGGGCGGAGGAGTCGGCTCGGCCCGTCCAGCGGGCGCTGCCGAGGCGGCGGCTCCCGGTGCGGGTGAGCGCGGCGCCGGGCCGGACCCGCGCGGGAGGCGGGTCCGGCCCGCGCCGACCGTCGGAGGAGGGGCGGGTCTCGGCTGGGCGGGTTTCGGCCGAGCGGGACACGCCGTCCGGGCAGGGCGCGCAGAGAAAGGTTTCGCCTGGTCGTCAGGAGCACCCGGCTGTCGGGTCGACCGGTGCTGTTGCCGGTGGGTCTGACGCTCAGGGGGTGGAGGAGCCGGGCGGTGCCGCCCCGGCTGCCGCTCGGGAGACGGCCTCACCCGATCGTGTCGAGCGTTCGGATCGCAACCGTTCGTCGCGGCTGCGATCGGTCGGTGAATCGCTGGTCGTGGCGCGCCGCCCCCGGTCGCTTCCCACGCGCTCCCTGCCCGTGGCCCGGGCTGCGGCAGGCGGGATGCCGAGCCCGGTGGCCCGATCCGCGGATGGCGAGCAGCCGGCCACGACCGGCCCTGCCGCCGTCGCCGTGCCCGAGGCGGGAGGACGCCCGGCCTCGGCGGCCCGCCCGGTCCTCGGCGCACCGCTGACGGCGATGCCCGCGAGTGCCACGCCCGCGCGTGCCACGCCTGCGGTCGGCGGCGAGCGTACGGCCCCTGGCCAGGTGCTGCCCGTCGCTCCGGTGGGTTCTCCGCCCGCCCCGAGGACGGGGGAGGGCGTGGTGCGGGGCACCCGCGGTGCCTCCGATCCTTCCCCCGCGCCTCAGCGGCCTGGCGGGGCGAGCAGGCGTACGGGCCTCGGTGCTCCTCTCGATGCGCTGCCGCCGACTGCGGCGGCTCGGCTGCCGGGCCGCCGCGGGCCGTCGGTGCGGACCACGCCCGCCAAGGCCGTCGCGGAGCGGCCGACGGCCGTGCCTGCCGCCACCAGGACCGTGACGCAGGCCGCCGAGGCCGTCGGGGCTGTCGGGGCTAGCGGGGCCCAGGCCGACGGAGGTGCGGGCTCGGCCCGGCCCGGCTCGGCCGTTCCCGTGGTCCGGGTCAGGACGGCGCCCGGAGGCCGGGGCGTGCAGCGGGCCGTGGCGGAGCCCATCGGTCGGCGGTTGGGGCTGATCGGCGAGCGCCCGCTGAAGGTCGCCCTCCCGGCCCCGCCCGCAACGGGATCGGCCACCGCGCGGCCACCGGTCCCGGTCGTCCGACGCAGGTCGGTCGCGCCGCTCACGAACGCCGAGCCTGCCCGCGAGCCGGTGGCGCCGAGCGACGGGTCGTACGGTCGGCCGTCTGCTCCGGGGCGTTCGGGGTCACGACGATCGCCGCAGGAGCGATCGGTCGGCGAAACGCCGACACCGGGCGCTTCGCGCCGGAGCTCGTCGGTGTTCCAGCGTTCGGCACGGGACCGTTCGTCAGCCGGACGATCGTTCGGCGGTGAGTCGGCTCAGGGTCAGCCGTCCGCAGCCGTACCCGTGGTTCAGCGTTCACCCGGGAACCGTTCGTCGGAGAAACGATCGTTCGGCGAGGCGCCCTCATGGGGCCGTTCGGAGCGGGGCCGTTCGGCACGGGACCGTTCGTCGGTCGGACGATCGTTCGGCGGGAGGTCGACGCCGGTCAGCCCGGCGGCCGCCGAGGACGCGGAGCCCGGCACGGCGCCGGTGGTTCAGCGTTCGGCCTGGAAGCGTTCGTCGGCCGGACGATCGTTCGGCGACCGAACCACGCCACGCCAGCCGTCCACCCCAGCCCCAGCCCCAGCCCCGGCGCCGACTACCGCACCGGTGGCTCAGCGTTCGGTCCGGAACCGTTCGTCGGAGGAACGATCGGTTGCTGAGCCGCCCTCCCAGGGCCGTTCGGTGCCCGACCGTTCGTCAGGCGGACGATCGTCCAGCGATCGAACGGCATCGGGCCCGCCGTCCACCGTCGCCCCGGTACCCGGTGCGGCCTCAGCGGTTCAGCGCTCGGACCGGAACCGTTCGTCGGCCGGACGATCGTTCGGTGACGGAACCGCACCACGCCAGCCGATCTCCGCAGCCCCGGCGCCCGCCGCCGCACCGGCAGTCCAGCGCTCGTCCCGGAACCGCTCGTCGGACCAACGATCGTTCCAGCCGCGCCGCAGCACCCCACCCCCCGTCCAGCGCATCGCCGCCCCACCCGCCGCGCCCCACCCCCCGCTCGTACGCCCCGCGCCCCCGCAGGTCGGCGCACCCCCACCCCTCCCCGCCGTGCTCCGGCCCCAGGCCCAGCACCACGCACCGCAGTCCGCCCCGAGCGGCCCCGCCGCCCCCGCCCGCGTGCTGCAGCGCGTCGCCGAACAGGCGGGCCTGACCGGGATCCCGCTGACCCCCGTGCAGGCACGCACCTCCACCACCCAGGCCGCACCGCCGACGAAGGCCCCGCCACCGCCCCACCCCACCGAGCCCGCCGACCTCGACGAGCTCGCCCGCCGCCTGGTCGAACCCCTCGCGCGCCTTCTGCGCACCGACCTCCGCAGGGGCAGGGAACGCACCGGGCGCCCGTACGACGGCCGCCGCTGAGAACAGCAACAACCAGGGACCAGGGAACAGGAACGGATGACCGACAACATCTTCGCCACCAGCGTCTTCTTCAGCCTCACCATCGGCGGCAACGACCTCGGCGAGTTCACCACCTGCTCGGGCCTCGGCGCCCAGGTCGAGATCGAGCAGTACGCCGAGGGCGGGAACAACGGCTTCGCCTGGCAGCTCCCCGGCCGCATCACCTGGTCCAACATCACGCTCAGCCGCGCCGTCACCGCCGACACCACGAAGATCGCCCGCTGGCTGAGCGAGATCGTCCGCAAGGTCGAACCGAAGGACGGCGAGATCGTCGCCCTGCGCCCCGACCTGAGCCGGATCGTCGGCTGGCAGGTCCTCGGGATCGTCCCGGTCCGCTGGGACGGCCCCTCCTTCGACCCGTCCAGCTCCCAGGCCGCCACCGAGAGCCTGGAGATCGCCCACGCGGGCCTGCGCCCGTCCTAGAGCAGCGGCCACGGAGAGGAGAGAGGAGCAGCCCACCATGTCCGCCACCGTCCCCGCGAGCGTCACCCGGGCCCAACTGACCATCATGGAGCCCCCGTCCACCGTCGGAGCCCAGCCCGGCGGCGCGCTCGCGCGCCTGCCGCTGCAGTTCAACCCCGCCACCCTCTCGCTGCGCAAGAGCACCGAGTGGCGCCGCACGCCCTCCCGGATGGCGGGCCAGTCGGCCCTGCCCGAATTCGTCGGCAGCGGCCCGCGCTCCCTCTCCCTCGACGTGTTCCTCGACGCCACCGCCACCCACGACAACTCCGTGGAGCGCGCGGTCGAGCAGCTGATGACGGCCTGCGTGCCGACCCCGGCCAGCCTCGCCCGCAAGACCCCCGCCAGCCCGTGGATCCGCCTGGACTGGGGCACCTCCACCACCACCTCCTTCAACGGCGTGCTGACCGGCCTGTCCGTCTCGTACACGCTCTTCGACGTGGACGGGAACCCGCTGCGCGCCGTCTGCTCCCTCACCATCGACGAGGCCAGCGTCGACCCGGCCGGCCAGAACCCGACCTCCGGTTCGCCCGAGGCCCGCAGCACCCACCGGGTGATCGCCGGCGACAGCCTGCCGCTGATCGCCTGGCGCGCGTACGGCGACGCGACGGCCTGGCGCACCATCGCGGAGGCCAACGACATCGACGACCCGATGGTGCTCGCCCCCGGCGCGGAGCTGATCGTCCCGGGGATCGACGAACTCACCCGGGGAGGCCGGCCGTGACCACCCCCGAGGCCCGGGGAGGCCGGGCCTTCGCCGCCGACCCGGTGGTCGAGGCGCCGGGCCCGCTGCCGCCGGTCTGGGCCGCCCAACTGGTCTCCTGCGACATCGAGGAGAGCGTCGGCCTGCCCGACACGGCCGTGCTGTCCTTCCGCGACGCCGACCACACCTTCCTCTCCGCGACGGGCGTCACCATCGGCACGCAGCTGAAGGTCTCCGTGGTCACCGTCCAGGGCAACACCCGGGTGCGCCTGTTCACCGGCGAGGTGACGGCGCTGGAGCTGGAGGTGGACGCCACCGGCTCGTACACCGTGGTGCGGGCCTCGGCGGTGACGCACCGCCTGATGCGCGGCCGCCGGGTGAAGGCCTTCCGGAACATGACCACCGCCGACATCGTCCGCGAGGTCGCCTCCGGGGCCGGGCTGGAGTGCGGGAAGGTCGACTCCTTTCCCGTCGTCCACCAGCAGCTGTCCCAGGCGAACGTCCCGGACTGGGAGTTCCTCTCCTTCCTGGCGCAGGAGAGCGGCGCCCAGGTGCGGGTGGACGACGAGGGGCGGCTGGAGTTCGTCCGCCCCGATCCCGCCTCGGGCGCGCCCGCGCCGTCCACGCCCGCGCCGCAGAGCCCGCTGGTGCTGGAGTACGGCCGCAACCTGCTGGAGCTGCGCGGGGTGCTCACCGGCGCCGCCGGGGCGGGCACCGTCGAGGCGCGGGGCTGGAACGTCACCACCAAGCGCGCCCTGGTCGCCACCGAGCCGTCCGTGACCTCCCCGACCGTCCAGCCGGGCATGAGCCCCGCCGTCGCGGCCTCCGCCTTCCCCGGCCCGGCGGCCAAACTGACCGTCGCCGACACCCCGTACCGCACTCAGGCGGAGACGGCCGCCGCGGCCCGTTCGCTGGCCGCCTCCGTGGCCTCCGGGTTCGGCGAGCTGGAGGCCGTCGTCGAGGGCAACCCGAGGCTGCGGGCGGGGACGGCCGTCGCCCTGGGCAACGTCGGCGCCGCCTTCTCCGGCCGCTACACCGCCACCGGGGTGCGCCACCTGCTCGAACCCTTCCGGGGCTACCGCACCACGGTGGTGGTCAGCGCGGCCCCGGACCGCTCGCTGGCCGGGCTGGTCACCGGCGGCAGCGCGCCGCCGCGCGGGCCCCGGATGCCCGGGCTGGCCGTCGCCCTGGTGACGGACGTCCGCGAGCCGGAGCAGGGGCAGCGCGGCTGGGTGCGGCTCAAGTTCCCCTGGCTGGACGACACCTACGTCTCCGACTGGGTGCGCACCGTGCAGTGGGGCGGCCAGGGCGGCGGCGGGGTGATCACCCCCGAGGTCAACGACGAGGTGCTCGTCGGCTTCGAGCAGGGCGACCTGGACAGCCCGTACGTCCTCGGCGGCCTCTACAACGGCGTGGACCGGCCCTCCCCGCACGACGTGCCGCTGGTCGACGCCGGCTCCGGCACCGTCAACCGCCGCTCCGTCGTCTCCCGTTCGGGCCACCGGCTGGAGCTGCTCGACGTTCCGGGCGGGGCCTCCGGGGTCCGGCTGGCCAGCGGCGACGGGAAGCTGGAGGTCAAGCTCGACCAGCGCGCCGGGGAGATCGTCCTCACCGTCCACGGCCTCGGCGGCGGCGCGGGCAGCACCGTACGGCTGTCCCCCTCCGGCATCACCCTCGACGCGGGCACCGGCGAGGTGAACGTGCGCGGCTCCTCCGTGACCGTGCGCGGAACGGCCGCCGTCACCGTCGACGGCGGGGCCGAGGCGGTGCTCAAGGCCGCACTGGTGCGCATCAACTGACCACACGTCGAACGAACCGCACGTCGAACGAACCGCACGTCGAACGAACCGCACGTCGAACGAACCACGCGTCGAACCCCGAACGGAGACCCGCACATGCCCCCCGCAGCCCGGACCGGCGACCCCACCGACCACGGCGGCGTCCTCACCACCCCGCCGCCGGGCGCCCTCAAGGTGGCGACGGTGCTGATCGGCGGCCGCCCCGCCGCCGTGGTCGGCACCCTGCACGCCTGCGTCCCGCACGTCGAACTCGGCCCCGCCAACCTCGTCGAGCCCGACCTCGGCGGCCTCACCGGGGGAGTGGTCCTCATCGGCGGCCTGCCCGCCGCCCGCATGGGCGACAAGACCGTCTGCGGCGCCGCGATCGTCGCGGGCGCCTTCAACGTGCTGATCGGGGGCGCGATATGACCGCGAGCTTCATCGGGCGCGGCTGGGCCTTCCCCCTGCGCGTCAACGCCACCGGCGGCATCGGCATGGTGGAACGCGACCGCGAGATCGCCGAGGCCATCCGCCTCGTCCTCGGCACCGCCCCCGGCGAGCGCCCGATGCGCCCCGAATTCGGCTGCGGCATCCACGAGTACGTCTTCGCCCCCGGCGACGGCACGACCGCGGGCCGCATCGCCCGCGAGGTGCGCCTGGCCCTGGAGCGCTGGGAGCCCCGCATCGAGGTGGACGACGTGGTGATCGCCTTCGACGGCGTCGACGAGGGCACCCTCTACATCGACGTCCACTACACCGTCCGCTCCACCAACGACCGCCGCAACCTCGTCTTCCCCTTCTACACGATCCCCGAGCACCCGGACCGGGCCGCCGAGGCCCTCCGGACGGACGGGGGCGCGAACTGATGGCCCTGCCCTCCCCGAACCTGGACGACCGCCGCTTCCAGCAACTCGTCGACGAGGCCAAGCGCTACGTCCAGCAGCGCGCCCCCGAGTGGACCGACCACAACGTCTCCGACCCCGGCGTCACCCTCATCGAGACCTTCGCCTACCTCGTCGACCAGCTCCTCTACCGCCTCAACCGCGTCCCCGAGAAGAACTACGCCGCCTTCCTCGACCTCCTCGGCGTGCGCCTCTTCCCGCCCGCCGCCGCCCGCGCCGAGGTCGACTTCTGGCTCTCCGCCCCGCAGCCCGAGACCGTCCTGCTGCGCGCGGGCACCGAGGTCTCCACCCTGCGCACCGAGACCGACGAGGCCGTCGTCCTCGCCACCGCCGAGGACCTCCCGATCGTCCCCAGCACCCTGGAGCGCCTGATCACCGTCTCCGCCGCCGGGGAGCAGGCCGACCGCACGGCCCGGCTCGCCGAGGGCACGGACGTGCCCTGCTTCCAGGCCCGCCCCGAGGCCGGGGACGCCATGCTCCTCGCCCTCCCCGCCGCCGTCCCGCGCTGCATCCTGACCGTCCGCCTGGACAGCCGCGTCGAGGGCGTCGGCGTCGACCCCCGGCAGCCGCCGCTGGCCTGGGAGGCCTGGGACGGCGCCCGCTGGACGGCCTGCGAGACCGGCGCCGACACCACCGGCGGCCTCAACCGGCCGGGCGAGGTGGTGGTGTTCGTCCCCGCCGGCCACACCGCCTCCGTGGTCTCCGGCCGCCGCGCGGGCTGGCTGCGCTGCCGCGTCACCGAACCGCGCCCCGGCCAGCCCTTCTACTCCGAGTCCCCGACCATCCGCAGCGCCGAGGTCTTCACCGTCGGCGGCACCGCGACGGCCGCCCACGCCCAGACCGTCACCGACGCCCAGCTCGGCACCTCCGAGGGCGTCGCCGGTCAGCGCTACCGGCTCGCCCGGCCGCCCGTCCTGCTCGACGCGGGGCCCCCGGCCGTCGAGGTCTCGAACGGCGAGGGCTGGGAGCGCTGGACGGTCGTCGAGCACTTCGGTGACTCCGCGCCCACCGACCGGCACGTGGTCCTCGACGCCACCACCGGCGAGTTCCACCTCCCGCCCGCCGTACGGGAGCCGGACGGCACCCTGCGCGCCTTCGGCGCCGTCCCGCCCAAGGGCGCCCGCCTGCGCGTGCCGAGCTACCGCACGGGCGGCGGCACGGCGGGCAACGTCGCCCGCGGCACGATCACCGTGCTGCGCAGCTCCGTCCCGTACATCGCCCGGGTCGACAACCGCGAGGCCGCCCGGGGCGGGGTGGACGGCGAGAGCGTCGACAACGCCAAGCAGCGCGCCCCGCACCAACTCCGGCTCCAGGGACGGGCCGTGACCGCCGGGGACTACGAGCTGATCGCCCGCCAGGCCGCCCCCTCCGCCGCCCGGATCAGCTGCGTGCCCGCCGCCCCCGGCGAGCCCGGCGCCGTCCGGGTGCTGGTCGTCCCCGAGGCCGTCGCCGACGACGGCGACCGGCTGCGCTTCGAGCAGCTGATCCCCGACGAGCAGGTGCTCGCCGCCGTCGCCACCGCCCTCGACGAGCGGCGGCTGATCGGCACCCGGCTGCTCGTCCAGCCGCCCGCCTACCAGGGCGTGACGGTCGTCGCCCGGCTCACCACCCGCTCCCCGGACCCGGACCGCGTCCGGGAGGCCGCGCTCGCCGCGCTCTACCGCCACCTCAACCCGCTGCGCGGAGGCCCGGACGGCACCGGCTGGCCCTTCGGACGGGCCGTGCGCTACGGAGAGGTGTTCGCCGTGCTCCAGCGCGTCGCCGCCGTCGCCGGGGTCGAGGAGCTGCGGCTCTTCCCGGCGGACCCGATCACCGGCCGCCGGGGCGCGCCCGCCGAGCGGATCGAGGTCCCGCCGGACGCCCTCGCCTTCTCCCACCAGCACCAGGTGATCGTCACCCCGGCCGAGGAGGGCACGGCATGACCCGCGCCGCCGTCCCCGGGCTGCCCAGCCCCCATCCGATCGGCGCGCTGCTGCCCGCGCTCTTCGCCGACGACGACTTCGCCCAGCGCTTCACCGCCGGCCTGGACACCGTCCTCGCCCCCGTCTTCGCCACCCTCGACAACCTGCCCGCCTACCTCCAACCCCGGCTGGCCCCGGCGGACTTCGTCGACTGGCTGGCCTCCTGGGTCGCGGTGGAGACGGACGGGGCCTGGCCGCTGGAGGTGCGCCGCGCCGTCGTCGGCCGCGCGGTGGAACTGCACCGCTGGCGCGGCACCCGGCGCGGCCTGGTCGAACGGCTGCGGCTCGTGCTGGGGGTGGGCGCCGAGATCGTGGACGGCGGCGGGGCCGCCTGGTCCACCACCGCCGGCGCCGACCTGCCGCCCGCGCCGAGCGGCGAACTTCTCGTCCGGGCCTGGCCGTTGAGCGCGTTGAGCGGTACGGAACCGGACGAGGGCCAGGTGCTCGCCGTGGTGAGGGCGGGCTGCCCGGTCCACCTGAGCTGCCGGGTGGAGATCCTGCCGGGCCCGCCCGGCCGAGCGGAGGGGTGACGGATGGCGGTGTGCCCGGAGTGCGGAACGGCCAATGCGCAGGGGGACGACTTCTGCGGCAACTGCGGCGCCTACCTCGGCTGGTCGGGGGCGGCCGTGCGCGAGGAGCCCGCAGGACCTGAGGCGACGGGGCCCGAGGCGACGGGGCCCGAGGAGCCCGCGCAGAAGCCCGAACCGACGGCGACGGAACCCGAGAAGCCGGCGGAGAAGCCCGTACGGCCACAGCCCGTAACGTCACAGCCCGTCCAGCCAGTACAGCCAGTACAGCCCCAGCCCGTACAGCCGGAACCGAAGACCGACCCCCGCCCCGACCCCATCGCCGTCCGGCCCGCCAAGCCCGAGGCCCCCCGCCCCGTCGTCCGCCCCACCGGCCCCGACGACACCCAGGACGGCCCGCCCTGCCCCAAGTGCGGCACCCCCAACCTGCCCGAGCGCCGCTTCTGCCGCCGCTGCGCCGCCCCGCTCGCCGTCAAGGCCCCGCCGCCCCCGCTGCCGTGGTGGCGCACCCGCTGGCCCTTCCGCCGCCGGGTGCGCATCGGCGGCTCGGGCACCGTGCTGCGGCGCACGATCGCGCTGCTGGTGCTGGCCGCCCTGGTGGTCGCGGGGATCGTGTTCTACCCGGCGGGGGAGCGCGCCTTCCAGGACGTGCTGGACAAGCTCGGCTCCACGGCCGCCGTCGCCCCCTCCGCCACCGAGGCGAGCGCGGCCGTCGAGGGCCACCCCGCGACGGCGGCCGACGACGGCGTCACCAACACCTACTGGGGAGCCCCCGCCGTCGGCGGCTCCATCACCTTCTCGTTCCGCTCCCCGTTCCGGCTGGTGGACCTGATCGTCCACACCGGCGCCGCCCCGGACCCGGAGAAGTTCCACCAGCAGGCCCGCCCCGTCGTCCTCGCCCTGGACGTCACGGACAAGGACGGCGGGACGCACCACCAGCAGGTGACGCTGGAGGACCGCCCGGGCCCGCAGACGGTGGCCACCGGGATCAGCGACGTGGTCCAGGTGCGGCTCACCGTCCGCGAGGCCGCCGGCGCGGGCCCCGGCCGCAGCATCGCCCTGGCCGAGGTCGAGTTCTTCAAGCGGACGTGACCTCCGGGGGGCGCCTCAGCCCGTCAGCGAGTCCATGAAGGAGCTCACCGAGAACACCGCGTTGCCCGGCCCGGCCGGCCCGTACCCGGGCGGGGAGGAGAGGCCGAACTCCTCCAGCGTCCCCCGGTAGGTCTGGAGCAGCCGGATGTGGTACTCCAGCGGCGCCCCGCCCGGGTTGGCCTTGCCGAGCGGGGTGGTCGGCTCGGGGCACCAGGTGGTGAAGCGCGGCACGACGCCGTGCGACATGAAGTACCGCAGGCCCTCCTCGGTGGAGGAGATGGCCTCGTCGACGGTGGTGAAGCCGTGCGGCGCGGCCATCTCCACGCCCGCGACGAAGTTGGGGATGACGTTCTCGGGCCCGAACACCTCGGTGGAGTCGAGGATGCGGCGGTGCCACTCGTCCCGGCCGACGTAGCGCTCCTTGCCCGGGCAGTACAGCTCGAACAGCCGCTTGTCCCAGACCTCGAAGTTGGGGTGGTAGATCCGCACCCCGTAGTCGTGGAAGCGCTGGACGTCCTCGCGCGGCAGCGCCTGGGCGACGACCTTGCCGATCCAGCGGCCGGGGAAGCGCTCCTCGATGGCCTTGGCGTACTGGCCGTAGAAGTCGGCCTCGTCCTTCCCGCCGACCTGCGAGGTGACGGCGCCGCCGGTGAGGGTGTACGCCGTGGAGGTGCGGGCGGTGTCGTGCTCGTCGATGATCGCCAGCGCCTCCAGCACCTCCTCGACGGGCTTGACGCCGGTGTACGGGCGGCCGGCGGCCTTGTGCTGACGCCAGTTGTGGTTGATGTCGCAGTACTGGCACTCCTCCTTGGCGCCGAAGTACTGGCAGACCCGGAAGACCGTGAGGTAGATCAGGTAACCCCACTGGATGGTCGGGGCGACCTCCATCACCGACTTCCCGTTGGCCAGGGTGTGCCGGTAGTAGTCGGGCATCGGCGGCAGGCCGACGTCGGCGATCCGCGCGCCGTCCAGGTAGAGGCCCAGCGTGCCGTCGTCCCCCGCGCCGACCCGGTACGGGGAGTCCGGGTTGACGCGCACCGACACCACCGTGCGGCGCAGCCCGTACGGTCCGCCGGTCAGCACGACCTCCTCCGGCGGCCGGTTGAGGGCGGCGGCGCCGAGCTCGGGGAGGGTGCGGTGGTCGAAGGAGAAGATGAAGTACGACTTCGGTTTGACCTCGCCGCCCCCGGCCCCGGTGCTGCCGCTGAGGGCGGACTCGTCGAAGGCCATGCCGCCGCGCAGCAGGTCCTCCTTGATCACCGCCTCCCGGGGCACGTCGGGGAAGCGCCCCATCAGGTCCTCGACGAGGGCGGTACGGCTGCCGGTCTCGCTCTGCATGCGCTGGTCCTCCTTCTCGGCCCCGCCACCAGCGACGGCGCCGACGGCCATTCTTCTCCTCCTTATGCGAACCCGGGCCGATCGGGGGTGCCGGGGCGGCGGGTGTGACGCGGGCGACAGGGGCCGGGGGAACGGCGCGGAGGCGCGCCGGGGGCGTGGGGCGGACCGGTGTACACCGGGGGCGCGTTTCAAACGCCATAAGCACGAACGTTCACCTAATCGGGTGTAGAAGATCGTCCAGAGCGTTTCCTGAGCGCCTTACGCCCCTACGGTTGGGTCGCGAGCGAGACGGAGCCCGCGCGTCCGGAGATTCCCTTGCTCAGCAGGCCAGCTGACGAACCGTCCTATCGAGCGATCCTTTCCTTCCCGGAGGAGTCTCCATGTCCGTGCGCACCAGAGCGCAGACCCCGCCCGGTCACGCCGTCGCCGCGGTGGTGCCGTCATGACCTCGACGGCGATCGACCGCATCCTGCGCGGACCGACCGGACTGGGCACCGCGGGGCTCCAGTTCGCGCCCGCACCCGTGGCGGAGCCGCCCGCCGTGGAAACCGTCGAGGTCGCCGAGGGTGCCGAGGCCCCGGTGGCGGTGCCTCCCGTCCCCGCGGCACCTCCCGCCCTCGTGGCACATCCCGCCCTCGCGCTGCCGTCCGTCGAGGCCCCGGCCGCCGAGAGCCCCACCGTCGAGCCGCCCTCCGCCGAGGCGCCCGTGGTGGAGTCCCCTGCCGTCGAGCTGATCCGGCACCCGTCCAACGGGCTGTCCGGGCTCATCGCCCAGGTGCTCGCCGAGGTGGCCGCGCCGGCAGCCTCCGCCGCGCCCAGCGGCAAGCCGCAGACGGGCGACCCCATCCCGGGCCTCTACCACCACCCCATCGCTGAGCCCGACCCGCTGCGCGTGGAACTGCTGAGCCAGCGGATCAAGGAATGGGCGATCGACGAGATCGAGCTCTACCCGCCGGAGTGGGAGAAGGACTTCGACGGGTTCTCCACCGGCCGCTACATGGTGGCCTGCCACCCGGACGCGCCGAGCATCGACCACCTGATGCTCGCGGCCCGGCTCATGGTCGCCGAGAACGCGGTGGACGACTGCTACTGCGAGGACCTCGGCGGCTCACCGGTCGGCCTCGGCAGCCGCCTGCTGCTCGCGCACACCGCACTGGACCCGCTGCACACCACGCCGGAGTACCACCCGGCCTGGGAGGCCTCGCTCTCCGAGGACGCGCCCCGGCGCTCGTACCGCTCGGCGATGGACTACTTCGTCCGCGCCTCCACACCCTCCCAGGCGGACCGCTTCCGGCACGACATGGCGCGGCTGCACATGGGCTACCTGGCCGAGGCCTCCTGGGCCGAGGCCGAGCACGTCCCGGAGGTGTGGGAGTACCTGGCGATGCGCCAGTTCAACAACTTCCGCCCCTGTCCGACGATCACGGACACGGTCGGCGGCTACGAGCTGCCCGCCGAGCTGCACGCCCTGCCCGCCCTCCAGCGGGTGATCGCGCTGGCCGGCAACGCCACCACGATCGTCAACGACCTGTACTCGTACACCAAGGAACTGGCCAGTCCCGGCCTGCACCTGAACCTGCCCGTGGTGATCTCCGAACGCGAGAACGTCTCGCGCCAGGAGGGCTACCTGAAGGCCGTCGAGGTCCACAACGACCTGATGCACGCCTTCGAGGCCGAGTCGGCGGCCCTGGCCGTCGCCTGCCCGGTACCGACGCTCGTGCGTTTCCTGCGCGGCGTGGCCGCCTGGCTCGACGGCAACCACCACTGGCACCAGACCAACACGCACCGCTACAGCCTGCCCGACTTCTGGTAACCAGCCGTCGACAGTGCTGCCTGTCCCGTACCGACCGTAACAACCGATGAGAATCATGGAGTTGACCCGCATGTCCCTGACCGACGACCTCACCGCCAACGACGCCGCGATCCCCGGCCCGGCGACTCCCTACCAGGGCGACATCGCGCGCTACTGGAACAACGAGGCGCGCCCCGTGAACCTGCGCCTCGGCGACGTCGACGGCCTGTACCACCACCACTACGGGATCGGCGCCATCGACGAGGCCGCGATCGGCGACCCGGCCGACAGCGAGCGCGAGAAGAAGGTCATCACCGAGCTGCACCGCCTGGAGTCCGCCCAGGCCGACGTCCTGCTCGACCACCTCGGCGACATCCGCGCCGACCACACCCTGCTCGACGCCGGCTGCGGCCGCGGCGGCTCGATGGTCATGGCCCACCAGCGCTTCGGCGCCAAGGTCGAGGGCCTGACCCTCTCCGTGCAGCAGGCCGACTTCGGCAACAACCGTGCCCGCGAACTGGGCATCGGCGACTCCGTGCGCTCCCGCGTCGCCAACATGCTGGACATGCCGATCGAGAACGGCAGCATCGCGGGCTCCTGGAACAACGAGTCCAGCATGTACGTCGACCTGCACGACCTGTTCGCCGAGCACTCCCGCGTGCTCGCCGTCGGCGGCCGCTACGTGACCATCACCGGCTGCTGGAACCCGAAGTACGGCCAGCCGTCGAAGTGGGTCTCGCAGATCAACGCGCACTTCGAGTGCAACATCCACTCCCGCCGCGAGTACCTGCGGGCCATGGCCGACAACCGCCTGGTGCCCCAGGCCGTCATCGACCTGACCCCGGACACCCTGCCCTACTGGGAGCTGCGCAACACCACCTCGCTGGTCACCGGCATCGAGGAGGCGTTCATCGAGTCCTACAAGGACGGCTCGTTCCAGTACGTGCTGATCGCCGCCGACCGCGTCTGATCCACGCGCCGCACGGGCGGCCTCCCCTCGCGTACTGCGGGGAGGGGAGGCCGCCCGTGCGCGTTCCCGGCCGCGAGAGGGCCTACGCCCGGGGCCGGGTGAAGGTGAGGTGGACGACCCCGCCGGGGCTGCTCACCGCCTCGGTGTCGAAGCGCTCCTGGAGGCCTTCGAGGCCCGGCCAGAGCTGGACGCCCCGGCCGAGCACGATCGGCACCAGGACGACGTGCAGGTGGTCGATCAGATCGGCCTCCAGGAACGCCCGGACGGTGCTCGGCCCGCCGCCGATCCGCACGTCCAGCCCGCCGGCGGCCTCCCTGGCCCGGCGCAGCGCCTCCTCGGGCGTGGCGTCGAGGAAGTGGAAGACCGTGCCACCCTCCATCTCCACGGAGGGGCGCGGATGGTGGGTGAGCACGAACGTGGGCGTGCGGAAGGGCGGTTCCTCGCCCCACCAGCCGCGCCAGCTCTCGTCCTCCCAGGGGCCGCGCTGGGGGCCGAACTTGTTGCGGCCCATGATCTCGGCGCCGATGCCGGGGCCCCAGGCGGAGGCCATCGCGTCGTCCACGCCGGTGGTGCCGCCCTCCCGGCCGGTCATCCGGTGGAAGGCGCGGGTCTCGAAGAACCACTCCGTCAGGCGGGTGCCGGCGTGGCCGAAGGGCGCGTCCAGGCTCTGGCCCTCGCCGGTGCCGTAGCCGTCGAGGGAGATCGAGAAGTTGTGGACCCGGACCAGGGACATGGGCTGCCTCCTCTGCTCGGTGTGCGGCGGGCGGCGCGGGGGCACCGCCGGTACGGGAGCACACGCTAGCGGCAGGGTGTGACAGTCGTGACGGTCCGTCATCGCCGGGCGTGGCGCACAGGTCCGGGACGGCCGACGCGGGGCCGGGGCAAGTCCTGGGCGCGTCCGTCGAGTTGACCGGAGATGAAGAGTCGCTCCGGGGGCTTCCGGAGTGCCCGGGCGGTCGCCATCCTGTTTGACATGACCCGCACTCTACGCGCGAAGACCCGCGCTGCCGCCGTCACCGCCGCCCTCGCCCTGGTCACCCTGGCGCCCGTCGCCGTCGCCACCGAGGCCCAGGCCGCGGTCAGCGGCTCGGTGTGCCTCTCCGCGCTTCCGGCGCAGGCCCACACCACCCTCAACCTGATCGCCTCGAACGGGCCGTTCCCGTACCCGCACGACGGCATCGTCTTCCAGAACAAGGGCAACGTCCTGCCCGTCAAGTCCTCCGGCTACTACCACGAGTACACCGTGGTCACCCCCGGCGCCCCGACCCGCGGCGCCCGCCGCATCATCACCGGCCAGCGCTACCACGAGGACTACTACACCAGCGACCACTACGCGACGTTCCGCACCATCAACTTCGGCTGCTGACACGCGCATCGAAGCGGGCTCCGGCAGCGCGATCGCCGGAGCCCCCTTCCGTTCCCGCGCCTCAGCCCAGTCGGCGCAGCGCCCCGTGCAGCCGCCGCGCGTCCCGCAGCCGCTGCTCGTACGTGGCGCCGAGCGCCAGCAGCAGCGCCCCCGCCGCGGCCAACGGCACCCAGCGCGGCAGCAGGCCGAGCACCTGCACCACCGTCGGGGCCAGCTCGTGCCCGGCGACCAGCACCAGCACCCCGCCGCCCAGCAGCAGCGGGCACTGCAGCCGCAGCCGAACGCCCAGCACCGTCACCACCAGCGCCGCCGCCCCCAGGAGCAGCGGCCGCAGCCAGTACCCGTCCGGGAAGAGCGCCCACAGGCTCGGCAGCAGCCCCGCCGCGAGCCCCGGCCCGTACGCGCCCCAGGAGCCGAGACCCTCCTGCCGGAACACCTCCCGCCGCAGGTGCCCGAAGACCAGCGCGGCCGCCGCCGGGCTCAGGCTGTACGCCTCGGGCGCGCGCACGTCCAGCAGCGCCAGCCAGATCCAGGAGGCCGCGACCAGCAGGCCGACCCCGACGGCCGGGGCGCTGCGCCGCCGCTCCTCCCGCAGGCCGACGCCGAGCGCGGCGGCCCCCGTCACGGCCAGTTCGAAGGAGAGCCGCCCGGGCACGTCCGCGCTCAGCAGCAGGGCGAGCGCCGCCAGGCCGTAGCCCGTGAACTCCACCGCCCGCGCCACGGCCGCGTCCGTACGGGCCGCGAGCAGGGCCGCCGCCGGCGCGGTGGCCAGCGCGACGCCGAGCACCGCCAGCAGGTGGTCCGGCCGCTGGAGCCCCGCCGTCACGGCGACGGCCGCCGCCTCCCCGCCCAGCAGGGCCACCGCCAGCGCGGCGGTCACGGCCGGCGCCGGGCGCCCCCGGACGGTCAGCGCCACGGCGAGCGCCGCCCCCAGGGCCAGGACGACCACGGTGCACGACCGGTCGGCCAGCGCCCACACCAGGGCGAGGACACCCGCCACGAGCACCCCGGCCGCCAGCGGAGGCCGCGCCGCCAGGAACCAGCCGCCCACCAGCGCCAGCCCGGTGGCGAACCCGACCACCACCGGGTGCGGCAGCCCCAGCGCCACCGGCAGCAGGGCGAGCACGAAGGCGGCTCCCGCCCACAGCCCCGCCTCCGCCGAGGCCGTCGCGGACCCCCGCAGCCCGAGCAGGCGCAGCGCCACGGCGGCGGCCACCGGCAGCCCCAGCGCGGTGAGCGCCGCGCCCGGAACCGACCGGCTCCACGGCACCGCCCGGGTGCCCTCCCAGGCGGCCCGCCAGTGCGTCACGGGCTCGACCACCCCGGGGAGCAGCTGCGCCAGCGCGGCCGCCGAGGTGAGGAACAGCACCCCGCCCGCCACCGTCAGCAGCCCGACCGGCACCACCCGTCCGTCGAACCGGCCCCGTCGCAGCCGCGCCGCGCCCGCCACCGCCAGCAGCGCCGCCGGGACGGCGAAGCCCACCGCGCCCCAGCCGCGCGGCAGCAGCGCCGCCAGCGTGCCGCCCCCGGCCACCACGGCCGCCGCGCCCGCCGCCTGGGCGGCCGTGCGACGGCCCGCCGGGCCGAGGCCCGGGAAGCCCTTCGGGAGGGAGACGGCCAGGGCGAGCAGCGCCAGCGGCACCAGCGGCAGCCAGGCCCCCAGCGAGGCCCGCACCGGGCCCTCGCCGCCGACCGGCGCCAGGCCGAGACCGGCGGCCAGCGAGACCCGCAGCGCGAGCGCGCCCGCCAGCCCCGCCCAGGCGAGGGTGACCGCCCCGTAGAGGTTCACCACGCCCTGCGGCAGCGGCCGGTCAGGCCGCGCCAGGCGCCCGGTGGCCAGGCGCAGCAGCCCGAAGTCCACGGCCGCCGTCGCGGCCATCGCGGCGGCGGAGCCCGTCAGGGAGCCGTACCCGGCGGCGTGGGCGGCCAGCAGGAGGGGCAGCCGGCCGAGCAGGTAGCCCGCGAACACCGGCACGCCGATGCGCAGCACCCAGCCGTACAGCGTCGAGACGACCGACACCACGGCCGTCACGCCCGCCCAGTAGGCGACCCCGTCGGACCCTCCGACCGCTCCGAACCCGCCGACCCCGAGGTACTGGAGGCTGAACCCGTCCAGCAGGAGCAGCGCGACGCCGATCCCGGCGAAGGTCTCGGCCGTCGCGAACAGCCTGCGCCACCGCAGCACCAGCGGGGCGGCCAGCGCGGCGGCGGTGAGGCAGAACAGCACGGCGGCCCGGCCGCCGACGCCCATCCGGCCCCAGCTGACCACCGTGAACACCAGCGCCGCGATGCTCACCAGCACGCCGCCGAGCACCAGCAGCGCGGTCTGCGCCGAACGCCCGGACACCTCGCCCGCCCTCGCCGCCACGGCGGGGCCTCCCAGGGGTGCGTCCGGCACCCCGCGCAACGCCCGCAGCTGGACCAGCAGTTCGCCCCGCGCCCGCAGCAGCGAAGCCCGCTGCACCTCCACCGCGTGGAGCCCCGTCACGACCTGCCACAGCCGCGCCGCCAGGGGTCCGGTCAGCGGCAGCCCGCAGGCCGGGCAGCGCGCCGCGCCGCCCGGAGGCAGCCCGGCGCCGCAGTCGGGGCACCGGTGGGCGTCGAGCGGTGGGTCGGACGGGTACGGAACGCTGCTGGTCATACCCGGAGTCTGGCGGGAGCGGCCCGGCCCGCACATGAGTAGCCGTACTCAGATCCGAACACCCGTACACCCGGCTCCGCGAGCGTTCCGCCCCGCCCACCCCGGTGCCATGCTGAGTCCATGACAGATCCCATCGCCGCCACGGCCCCGCCCGCCGCGCGCCAGAGCACCGGCCGGCGGCGGGAGTTGGCCGCGGCGACCGTCGGCTCGGTGGTCGAGTCCTTCGACTGGAACGTCTACGCCGTCCTCGCGACCTACTTCGCCGCCGACCTCTTCGGCCACGGCAGGAGCGGCGTCAGCGGCCTGCTCGCCGCCTATGCGACCTTCGCCGTCGGGTTCGTCGCCCGGCCGATCGGCTCCTACCTGATCGGCCGGCTCAGCGACACCCGGGGACGGCGCTTCGCGCTCACCCTCGGCATGGTCGTCATCGCCGCCGCCAGCCTGGGCCTGGCCGCCCTGCCCGGCCGCTCGACCATCGGCGTCTGGGCGGCCGTGCTCGCCGTCGCCGCCCGGCTCGTCCAGGGCCTCGCCTTCGGCGGGGAGGCGCCCAGCGTCGCCGCGTACGTCACCGAGACCGCGCCGCCCCGGCACCGCTTCGCGTTCAGCGCGCTCTCCTACGGCGGGGTGATCATCGGCTCGCTGCTCTCCTTCGGCGTGCTCACCCTGCTCATCCACCTCATCGGCAAGTCC
This sequence comes from Kitasatospora sp. NPDC101183, assembly GCF_044767945.1. NCBI lineage: Bacteria > Bacillati > Actinomycetota > Actinomycetes > Kitasatosporales > Streptomycetaceae > Kitasatospora > Kitasatospora sp. NPDC101183. The sequence goes on from NZ_JBIWOW010000006.1 coordinate 67,281, forward strand.
GGTCTGGAGAACGGCGGTTGGCGCTGGGGCTTCCTCGTCGCCGCACTGCTCGGCCTCGCCGCCGTCTGGGTGCGCCGCACCGCCCCCGAGAGCGAGGAGTTCCACCGCGCCCGCGCCTCGCACGGCGGCGACCGCCCGCCCTTCCTGCGGATGCTGCGCACCCACCGCTGGGCGGCCCTGACCGTCTTCCTCAACACCCTCGGCGGCACGGTCGGCTACTACTTCGCCCTGGTCTACCTGCCGCAGTACGCCGCCGCCTACGGCGTCATCGGCAAGGAGGAGGCCGCCTCCTTCATGACCGTCGTCCTCGCGGTGGTCCTCGTCGCCATGCTGCTGACCGGCGCCGCCGCCGACCGCTTCGGCCTGATGCCCGTCGCCCGGGCCGGCTTCGCCCTGCCGATCCCGCTCGTCCCCGTGCTGCTGGCCGCGCTGCGCCACGGCTGGCTGCCGTTCCAGCTCGTGGCCGTCGCCCTCGGCGTGCTCGTCGCCACCGTCCTCGGCACCCTCAACGTCTTCACCGGCCTGCTCTTCCCGACCGAGGTGCGGGCCGTCGGCCTCGGCGTGGTCAACGCCGCCACCATCGCCGCCTTCGGCGGCACCTTCCCGCTACTCGCCGAATGGCTCGGCCACCACCACGGGCTCGGCCTGATCCCCTTCTACGTGACGCTCTGCACCGCGGGCCCGCTCCTCGGCCTCCTCACCGCGATGCGGGTGCCCTCCTTCGTCACGGCCCTGCGGGAGACGGACGGCCGTCGCCTCCAGCGGACAGCCTGAACCGCCTGACGGACGCTCACCCCCTGTGGTTCAGTGGTCTGGACAAGCCGACGGGGAGGGCTTCCATGACCGAGCGCACACCGGACACCTGGCTGACCGAAGCCGGGTTCGAACTGCCGCCGCAGACGGATCTGCACACCGACCGGGCCCACCCCGCCCGGATATACGACTACCTCCTCGGCGGGAAGACGAACTTCCCCGCCGACCGGGAGGTGGGCGACCGCGTCCTCGCCGACTGGCCCGGCGCCCGGGAGGCCGCCGCCTCCGCCCGCGCGGTGATGCACCGCATGGTCCGCCGCCTCGCCGAGACGCACGGCGTGCGCCAGTTCCTCGACGTGGGCACCGGCATCCCGACCACGCCCAACCTGCACGAGGTCGTCCAACGCGTCGACCCCGCGGGCCGGGTGGTCTACGTCGACAACGACCCGATCGTCCTCGCCCACTCGCGCGCGCTGCTCACCAGCACCCCCGAGGGCCGCACCGCCTACGTCGAGGGCGACCTGCGCGACCCGGGCAAGTTCCTCGGGGACCCGGCCGTCGCCGCCACCCTCGACCTCCGGCAGCCCGTCGCGCTGACGCTGATCAACATCGTCCACTTCCTCTCCGACGAGGCCGCGCACCCGCCCGTCCGCGAGCTCGTCGCCGCCCTGCCCTCCGGCAGCTTCCTCGCCCTCACCGCCGGCACCACCGACGCCGCCACCGAGCGCATCAAGCAGGGCTCCCGCCGCTACGCCGAGGCCGGCGTCGAGGTCCACGCCCGCACCCGGGCCGAGTTCAGCCGGTTCTTCGAAGGCCTCGAACTCGACGACCCCGGCGTGGTCCTGATCAACCGCTGGCACCCGGAACTCGGCGACACCCCCGCCCCCCGCGAGGAGACCCCGGCCTACGGCGCCATCGGCCGCAAGCCGTGAACGCGGAAGGGGCGGGGCCCCTGTGGCCCGCACCCCTTCCGCCCGCGACCCGCTCGCGGCTCAGCGCCCGCGCAGGAAGTCGGTGAGGGCGTCCCACCAGCTGCGCCGAGGTGCCGGCACGAACGCCACCGGCTGCGGCTCGGGCTCCACGGGGGCCGGCTCCTCCACGGGTGCCGGGGTGGAGCGGACGGCGGCCTCGGCCACGGTGTCCGGGTCGTCCTCCACCTCGCAGGGGGTGAACTCGGCCGGCAGCGCGGTGAGGTGGCGCGAGATCCAGGCCGAGGTCCAGACCAGGTCCTCCTCCCGCCCGGCCAGGCGCAGGTCCGGCAGCAGGGTCAGGAGGATGTCGATCCCGGCCTCGGCCACGTGCCGCCCGACGTCCTGCCCCGGGCACTCGTGCGGCCCGGCGCCGAAGGACAGGTGCGAGCGGTTGCCGTACAGCGGGGCGGCGAGGTCGGGGCGCACCACCGGGTCGACGTTCCCGGCGGCGAGGCCCAGCAGCAGCAGGTCGCCCTCGCGGATCTGCTGCCCGCCCAGCTCGGTGTCGGCCGTCGCCCAGCGGCCGGCGACCAGGGACATCGGCGGGGAGTCCCACAGCACCTGGTCGAGCGCCTCGCCGAGGGTCATCTGACCGCCCGACAGGTGGGCGCGGAAGCGCGGGTCGGTGAGGACCATCTTCAGCGAGTCGGCGATCAGGTTGATGGTGGTCTCGTTGGCGGCGAGCAGCACCACCCGCAGGTGCTCCAGCACCTCGTTCTCGGTCAGCTCGGCCGGGTGGGCCAGCAGGCGGCTGGTGAGGTCGTCGCCGGGGTCGGTGCGCTTGAGGGCGATGGTGCGGCGCAGCGCGGCGACGACGTACTCGTTGCTGGCCACCGCCGTCTCGGTGCCCTTCATCAGGTCCCGTGCGGCGTTGACGAGCCGGGGCCCGTCGTCGACGGGCATGCCGATCAGCCGGGCGAGCACCAGCATCGGCAGGTGCTCGGCGAACTGGGTGATCAGCTCGGCCCGGCCCGTCCGGCAGACCTCCTGCACGAGTTCGGTGGTGTAGCGGCGCACGTGGCGGCGGATGCCGCGCCGGTCGAAGCCGTTGAGGCCGTCCAGCAGGGCGTCGCGCAGCCGGCGGTGCTCCTCGCCGTCCGCGAACACGCAGATCGGCTGCCAGGCGACGACCGGCATCAGCGGGGAGTCCACCGGGACCTCGTTGGTGCGGAACGCCGTCCAGCGCCGGGAGTCGCGGGAGAACAGCGAGGGGGTGCGCATCGCGGTGATGTTGGCGGCGTGGCCGAGGATCAGCCAGGCCCGGTGGTCGCCGTGCAGCAGTACGGGGGCGACGTCGCCGTACTCGGCGCGCAGCTTCTCGTACAGGCTCGCCGGGTCGGTCTCGGCGTCCGGCCCGTACAGGCGGCGCAGGCCGCCGGGGCCGATCGGGTCGACGGCCGGGCGCCCGTGGGCGGGGCAGCCCGGGGGCGGGGTGAGGGCCGGGTCGTCGTGGTAGGGGGTGGTCACAAGGTCTCCGGGGGATTGCCGGGGGGTGTATGGGGGTCAGGCGTGGCGCGGGGCCGGTACGGCGAGGTCGTACAGGTAGCGCATCAGGGTCATCAGGGTGTCCCGGCTGGACTCGCGGCTGCGCGCGTCGCAGTCGACGATCGGCACCTCGGGCGGGAGGTCCAGGGCCTGGCGCAGCTCGTCGACGGCGAAGGCGGGCGCCTCGGGGAAGCCGTTGACGGCGACGACGAACGGCACGCCGCGGTCCTCCAGCCGTCCGATCACCTCGAAGCTGACCTCCAGCCGGCGGGTGTCGACGAGCACCACCGCGCCGAGGGCGCCCTCGAAGAGGCCGTTCCACAGGAACCAGAAGCGCTCCTGTCCGGGGGTGCCGAAGACGTACAGCACCAGGCGGTCGTCGATGCTGATCCGGCCGAAGTCCATGGCCACGGTGGTGGCGGTCTTCTGCTCGACGCCGGTCGGGTCGTCGACCCCGATGCCGGCCTGGGTCATCGTCTCCTCGGTGGTCAGCGGGCGGATCTCGCTGACGGAGCCGACGAGGGTGGTCTTGCCGACGCCGAAGCCGCCGACGATCACCACCTTGACGGCCATGGTCATCGAGTCCGGCAGCAGGTCCTCCCGGGCCGGGCCCGCCACGGTGTCAGAGCCGCTGTAGTCCATGGATCACCGCCTCCAGGAGGGCAATGTCGGGGAGTTCGGCCCGGGGGACGGCGGATCGGGCCTCGATCCGTCCGTCGTCGAGCAGGTCGGCCATCAGGACGGTGACCACGCTGGTGGGCAGCCCCAGGTAGGCGGAGACCTCCGCCACCGAGAGCGGGGAGCGGCACAGCCGCAGGATGGCCGCGTGCTCGGGCTGCATGGCCGGGGTCGGCTCCGTGAGGGAGACGATCAGGGTGACCAGGTCGAAGACGCCCGGCCCGGACGGGCCGCTGCGGCCGCGCGTGATCACGTAGAGGCGGTCCGGTGAGGGGCCGTCCCAGCCGCCCTGGTCCGCTGCCGTCATGTGCTCGCCTCACTGTGCTGGTTCGCACGGCCGCGCCGGTCCGGGCGGCCGTGGTCGTGCGGGTCCTCGCGACCGCCCCGGTTCACGCGACCGCTTCGGGGTTGCGCGGCGGGGCGGCCAGGTGCTCGCCGATCCGGGCGACGAGGTCGCGCATCTGGTGGCTGACGAGCCCGGCGTCCACGCCCTCGTCGGCCAGCACCGCGAGGTACGCGCGGTCGCCGGCCGACATCAGGTAGAAGTAGCCGCCGTCCACCTCGATCACCACCAGCCGCATCGAGCCGTTCCCGTGCGGGAACTGCTGCCCGACGGCGGCGGCCAGGCTCTGCAGCCCGGCGCAGGCGGCGGCCAGCCGGTCCGCGGTGTCCGGGTCCGCGCCGTACTGGGCGATCCTCAGACCGTCCGAGGACAGCACGATGATGTGCCGCACGTACGGGACGCTGTGCGCGAGGTCGTTGAGGATCCAGTCCATGTTGTTGCGGTGAGGAATCACTGCTCGCCTTTCCCTGCCGTCTCTTCACTGGTCCGGCCGGACGGTCCGGCGGACGGGCCGGCGTACGGTCCGGTGCCCTTGTAGCCGTCCATGAACGCCTCCAGCCACAGGCCGGGCTCCTTCTGGGGGCGGGGCGCCGGCGCGGCCGGGCCCGGGGCGGGCGCGGCGGTCGGGCCGGCGGGCTGGGCGGTGCCGCGCGCGGGGGTGGCGTACCCGCCGAGGGCCGACCCGCGGTGGCGGCGGCGCTGCGGCAGGCCGTTGGCGGTGCGCTCGGTGACGACGTACTCGTCGTCCCCGCCGGAGGCCGCCGCGGCGACGGCTCCGGCGGGCGGGCCCCACGGGCTGGTCGCGCCGTAGGACGGGCCGACGCCGGCCGAGGGGCGCGAGCCCCAGGCGGGGGCCGCGTGGCGGGGCGGCTCCGGGGGGAGCGGGCGCGGGCCGGAGACGGCGCCGATGCCGTGCGCCCGGCCGGTCGGGGGAGCGGTGGTGAACATGGCCTGCGGCACGATCAGCACGGCGCGCACGCCGCCGTACGCGGAGCGGCGCAGCGACAGGTGGTAGCCGTAGGCGCGGCAGAGCCGGCCGAGGATGGCGAAGCCCAAACGGGGGGACTCGGTGAGGTCGTCGAAGTCCTTGGAGACCATGCCCTCGCGGATCGCCCGCTCGGCGCGGGTTCGGGCCTCGTCGCTCAGGCCGAGGCCGCCGTCCTCGACCTCGATGGCGATGCCGCTCTGCACCTCGGAGGCGCTCAGGTGCACGTGGGTCTGCGGAGGGGAGTAGCGGGTCGCGTTGTCGAGGAGCTCGGCCACGGCGTGGATGAGCGGCTCGACGGCCGGGCCGCTGACGGACAGCTCCGGGGTGGGGTGCAGGTCGACGCGCTGGTACTCCAGGATGCGGGACATGCCGCCGCGCAGGACGCTGTACAGCGCGATGGGCCTGGTCCACTGGCGGCCGGGCCGGGCGCCGGAGAGGACGGCGATGGAGTCGGCGAGGCGGCCGGTGAGCGCGTTGCCGTGGTCCAGGCGCAGCAGGTCGTCGAAGACGGCCGGGTCGTTGCCGTGCCGGTCCTCCATCTCGCGCAGGTCCTTGGCCTGGCGGTGGATGATCGCCTGGATGCGCCGGGTGATGTTGACGAAGGCGCGCTCGGCGGAGTCGCGGCGGCTGACCTCGTCGTCGACGGCGATGCAGACGCTCTTGGCGACGGCGCGCAGGGCCTTGCGGAACACCGGGGAGGCGTCGGACGGGCTCTCGTACGGGCCCATCAGCTCGTCGTGCGGGGAGCCGTTGCGGGTCGCGGCCACGAGCAGGGCCATGCCGTTCTCGGACATCCGCACCACGGCCGCCTCCTGGGCGGCGGCCTGGCGCCTCAACTCGTCCAGCTGGCGCGTGTGTTGGTCGCGCAGGGCGGCGAGCGCGGTGCCCCGGCGGGCGGATTCGGCGGCCACCACGGCGACCAGCACGGTGCCCGTCGCCCCGCACCAGAGCACCGCGGCCCGGGCCCCGGCGTCCACCAGCGCTCCGGCGACGCCCACCGCCGCCGCCATGACGGCGGTGGGCAGCAGCCAGCCGAACAGGGGCGCGGGGCGCCGTCTGGTGGATGACGATCCAGCTCGATGCATGCGGGGAATCCTCAACTGATCGTGAGCGGTACGGGACGGGGCGTCGACCGGCTCCGCAGGCGTGGGCCGCAGCATAGCCAAGTTCCGGACAATCCTGACCGAATCCCAAAAATACTGCGCGACAACCGACTTGTGGCAACTCGCCCGACATGTCGGGCTGCTCGCACACCAGTTCCGGGAGGCCGGTCCGATGCCCCGCCCCCAAGGCTTGTCCCCCCGGCGCGCGCGCACAGGGAACTGGCGCCGGATTCGCTCGTGAGAAGGGTTTCCGGAGCAATTCCCGGCATATGCCAGTGAGTTCGTGCTACGGGCGCGGCGCCGGAGCGTGCGCGGGGGTACGGGTGGGGCGCGTGCGCTCACCCGTACGGGTGAGGGGCGGGCGCCGGGGGGAGCGGGGAGGGGCTGACAATTGTCATGCCGCACCGGTGCGGTGGCACACTGCCCCCGGCGCACCCCGCGCGGCCAGCATGGATGCATGACCACCACCGAACCGCACCGCACCGGGACCGTCGTTCCCGGCCTCGACCACCCGGACACCCGTCGGGCCTTTCGCACCGTCCGGGGCCTCCTGCTCGCCTACCTCGGCCTCAGCCTCGCCGCCCTCGCCGTCGCCGCCCTCCTGCGCGACCACCCCGGCCTGGTCACCCCGTCGGTCTGGGTGCGCGGCGCCCTCGTCGCCGTCGGCGCGGCGCTCACCCTCCTGTTCCGGGCCCGCGCCGCCCGAGGCTCCCGCAGTGCCTTCATACGGCTGCGGATCGTCTCGGGCGTCATGCTCGCCGCCATCGTCGTGATCGTCGCCCTGCCCGGCGGGTTCCCGCTCTGGTTCAAGGCGGAGCAGGTGCTGTGCGGCCTCGCCCTGCTCGGGGTGGCCGTCGTGATCAACGGCCGCCACCTGCGTACCCTGTTCGCCGGGCACTGAGGAGGGGGACGGGTTGAGTCTGTTCGACCGTACGACCGGCTCCGCCCGCAGGCGGCCCCGGCTGCCGGGGCGGCTGATGCTCGCCACCGGGATGCTCGTCTACCCGGCGATCGCCGCCGTGGCCGTCGGGACCACCGTCCACGGCCGCGCGGCGGCCGCCGGATACGCCGTGATCGGCGCGTTCGTCGTCTGCATGGTCCTCGCGGCCCTCGCCCTCGGCCGGCGCCTGCGCGCCTGGCTCACCGCAGCGCTCGCCGCCATGACCGCGCTCTTCCTCGCCGCACTGCCCTTCACCCACGAGAACGCCTTCTACCTCGCCGCCGTGGTGGTGTCCTTCGTCGCCATCCTGCGGCCCCGGCACGTGGGCCTCGTCATCGGCGGAGCCACCCTCGCGGCCCTGCTGGTGCCCTGGGCGGTGCGGCCCTGGCAGACCGGGCCCGCCGGCTTCCAGGCGCTCGCCCTGCTGTTCACCGCGCTGACCTGCGGCGGCTTCGCCGAACTCGTCGCCACCAACGCCGCCCTGGTCGCCGCCCGCGCCGAGGTCGAGCGGCTCGCCTCCGAGGCCGAGCGCAACCGGATCGCCCGCGACCTGCACGACCTGCTCGGCCACTCCCTCACCGCGATCACCGTCAAGGCCCGCCTCGCCCAGCGCCTCGCCGCCAAGGACCAGCCGGCCTCCGTCGCCGAGATGGCCGCCGTCGAGACGCTCTCCCGCCAGGCCCTCGCCGACGTCCGCGCCGCCGTCACCGGCTACCGCGAGGTCACCGTCGCTGGGGAGCTCGCCCGCGCCCGCGAACTGCTGCGCGCCGCCGGGATCGTCGCCGACCTGCCCACCGCCACCGACGCCGTCGCCCCCCAACAGCGCGAACTGCTCGGCTGGGTCGTGCGCGAGGGCATCACCAACGTCGTCCGGCACTCCCGCGCCACCCGCTGCACCGTCGCCCTCGCCGCCGACTCCGTGGAGATCCGCGACGACGGCCGGGGCGCCGCCACCGGCACGGACGGTGGGGGCCTGCGAGGCCTGCGCGAACGCGTCGCCGACGCGGGCGGTACGGTCGAGGCCGGGCCGCTCGCCCCGCACGGCTGGCGCCTGCTCGTCACCCTCCCGGCGCCGGGCCGCCGCCCGCGTGAATCCGCCGACGCACGCGCCTACGAGGAAGGCACCACGTGACGATCCGCCTGCTGCTCGCCGAGGACCAGGAGTTGGTGCGCACCGCGCTGCGCACCCTGCTCGACCTGGAGGAGGACTTCGAGGTGGTCGCGGCCGTCGGGCGCGGCGACCAGGTCGCCGAGGCCGCCCGCGAGCACCGCCCGGACGTCGCCCTGCTGGACATCGAGATGCCCGGACTGGACGGCCTCGCGGCAGCCGCCGTCCTCGCCCAGCAGGCACCCGGCTGCCGGGTCGTCATCCTCACCACCTTCGGCCGCGTCGGCTACCTGCGCCGGGCCATGGAGGCGGGCGCCGTCGGCTTCGTCGTGAAGGACGCCCCCGCCGAGGTCCTGGCCGAGGCCATCCGCCGCGTCGCCGCCGGCGAACGCGTCGTCGACCCCGACCTCGCCGCCGCCACCCTCGCCGCCGGAGCCTCCCCCCTCACCGCCCGCGAACGCGACGTCCTCAACTCCTCCCGCTCCGGCGCCGGCGTCGCCGAGATCGCCGCGAAGCTGTACCTCTCCGAGGGCACCGTCCGCAACTACTTCTCCGCCGCCATCGCCAAGACCGGCACCCGCAACCGCACCGAGGCCCTCCGCCTGGCCGAGGAACGCGGCTGGCTCTGAGGGACGCCCGGCGGGGGATTCCGCTGCGCCGAGGAGAGTTCGGACGGAAGGCGGGGTGGGAGGAGGCTCGGCGTCACCCGTCTGGGTGGATGCGGTCGATCCTCAAGTCCGTATGCGCACGAGACTTGCCCGTCATGCCTACTGTTGGCCGCGGCAGCGGGCGTTCGGCCCGCTTCCCGTAGCTCGTCGGCCGACCGACCAGGCGTCACTCGCCCTGGAGCCGAGGCCGGCGCACATCCGAGGAGGCACTCCATGGCAGTGACGAACATCGACATCCTCGACGGCAAGGACCAGCCCCCGCCGTCGGGTTGGCACAAGGACAACCACGACCTCAACGAGGGCGCCGGCGGCGACTACCTCTACCTGACCTGGGAGACGGACGGCAGCTCGGGCGCCGTCACCGACCTCTACGTCCTCGACGGCCAGGGCGAGGCCCCCTCCGGCTACACGAAGATCGACGTGGACCTCAACAAGGGGGCCGGCGGCGACTACCTGTACCTCTGCTTCGCGAAGGGCGGCGCGACGCCCATCACGGACCTCTGCGTGATCAGCTCCTCCGACCCGAACGCGAACCCTCCGGCGGGCTTCAAGCGCTACGACCTGGACCTCAACAAGGGCGCGAAGGGGAAGTACATCTACCTCTGTTACAAGCTCGGCTGATGCGGTAGCGGTTCCCAGCGGTGGGGGGGGGGGGGCCGCGGGGGCGGGGGGGGCCCCCCCCGCCCCCGCGCCCCCCCCCCCCCCGGGGGGGGGGGGGGCCCGGGGGGGGCGCCCCCCCCCCCCCCCGCCCGTTTCCGCTGCTCAGCCGCTGATGCTCGGGCGGCCGTTCTCGACGTGGCCCATCAGACGGCGGCGGAATGACTTGTCTCCGGTGACGGAGAGGTCCAGGTCGTACCAGCCCTTGGCGTCCTCGGCGTCCCAGGTGAGGACGAGGGGCGTACCCGCGACGACGTCCCCTCCCAGGGCCTTCGCGCTGCTGTAGTACCGCGGCGTCAAAGTGACGGCCTGGGACTGGGAGTTGGGCGAGGTGATCGTGACGGTCACGGTGCGCTTCGGGGCTGGGCTGACGACGGACGTCACGTCGAGCTCGGCGGCGGCGCCCTTGGCGTCCCCGCCGAACTCGCGGCGGAACCCGTTGGGCCCGGTGACGACGAGGTCGTACGTGCCGTCCTTCACCGGAACCTTGGCAGATGGCACGGCGGTTCCGAGGACGTCGAAGTGCTGAGGGGCGTCGCACTCGTCGGACGTGGCGCACGGGTGGTAGGAGTAGAGGGTCAGGTGCGCGGACGCGGTACCGGTGTTGGCCATCCGCAGGAGGAACGTGCCGGTGTCGTGGCTGAGGACGCCGTGGGCGTCCGCCTGGTAGGGCAGCGGCCGCGCCGGCCTGCGGTCCGGTACGAGCGCCTGCTGCGGCTCGTCGCCGGTGCGGTCGAAGTCGAACACCGAGGTCAGGTCGCCGGCCACGGTGCGCCGCCACGGGCTGATCAGATCCTGCTTCACGCCCAGCCACTTCTCCAGGAAGCGGACCTGTGACGTGTGGTCGAAGACCTGCGAGTTGACGAATCCGCCCACGGTCCACGGTGAGACGGTGATCATCGGGACGCGGATGCCCAGGCCGATGGGCTGGTCGCCGACGTACTCGTCCTTCTTGTTCTCAACCGTCTGCGGGGGTACGGGTGGTGGAACGTGGTCGAAGAACCCGTCGTTCTCGTCGTAGCTGATGAACAGCACGGTGGAGTCCCACATCTCCGAGTTGGAGGAGATGACCTCCAGGACCTGGCGGACGATCCCCTCGCCGTCCGTGGGGCCGGAATCCCCCGGGTGCTCCGAGTCCGTGTCCGAGGGAACGAGGTACGACACCCGTGGGACGGTTCCGTTGTTGACGTCCTTCCAGAACGCGTACACGAAGTCGGTGTAGCCGTTGGGGTTCTTGGTCTGGTCCGGTTCGGACGGGTAGCGGAAGAGCCCGCGGTCGTAGAGGATCTGGTCGGCCGGGGAGAGCACCGCGGCGGCTGCCTTGGCGAGCGCCTCCACCTCCGCCTGCGTCACCGCCGGCCAGTCGGCCTTCCCCTTGCGGGGACGGTCGTAGAACTCGAACAGGCTCTGGTAGTGGAGGTTCAGGTGGGGGTTGTCCGCCCTGGCCTTGTCCAGCACGGCCTGGAAGATGCGCTTGAACTCGGCGTGGAACTCCAGGTTGTTGTCGTAGAAGTTGTTCCAGCCCTGGTAGACCCGCCAGCTGATCCCGTCGGCGCCGAAGGGGTCCTTCTGGCCCTCCAGGATCTCGGGGTAGCTCTTCCAGTCGTAGCCCGCCGGCGAGAACGCCGAGCTCGTGGAATCCTCGCGGTCGTGCGCCGCAGAGCCGGTCACCCGCTTCCCGTCGGGCTCGTAGCCGCCGTACCCAGTGAAGAGGTAGTTGCGGTTCGAGGTGGTCTCGCCCATCACCGAGGAGTGGTAGGCGTCGCAGACCGTGAAGCAATCGGCCAGGGTGCGGTACGTCCCCACAACCTCCTCCTGGTCGAAGTAGCCCATGCACCTCGACCACTTGGCGTGGTACCAGCGGTCGTGGTGGCCGTTGTGCCACGCCTCGTGGCCGGAGCCCCAGTCGTGCGACTTCGGCCCGGCCGTGCCTTCCTCCGGCCTGAGCCGGTAGGGCGGGAAGAAGATGCCCGGGTGGTCCTGGTCGGGCTGCTGGAGGACGGTGTAGTCGCCCGGCCCGGCGAGCTTGACGAGGTTGCGGTCCGCGAATCCGCGCACCCCACGGAAGTTGCTGCCGAAGTAGTGGTCGAAGGAGCGGTTCTCCTGCATCAGGAAGACGACGTGACGAATGGCCTTCAAGCCACCCGGACGAGGCTTGCGGTTCATGGCCTCCAGCAGCGACGCCGGCAGGGCGGGCGCAGCCTTCGGGGTGTCGCTGCTCATCTGTCCTCCCAGTTGCGAATGGCCTGCGGCTCGGGCGCCGGGTCGGTGTGGGCGACCAACCTGCGTGTGGTGAACGTGAATTGGGTCATGGGCAGATCTCCTTCGGAGGCGGGGGAGCCCGAACGGGAGAAAGGGTGAGGGTCGACGGCGACCAGCTCGGGCGGCCGCACAGCGCGAACCCGCCGCGGTTCGGTGGGAACCGTCCGCCCGAGTCTGACACGCGGTCACCGAGCGTCTTGGACAGCGACACTCTGTCTACGATCGATCCCTGGTGGCCGCCGAACGCGGGCCACGGACCCATTCGAGTGCGCCCCCGGCCGCTCCTGCAAGGCGGCAGCGGCGGCCGGGTACCCAGGGTGCGGAATCCGTCGGCGGCCGATCCGGCCGTGTCCTCCGAGGTGGCGCATGAGAGTTCCGTTCTGGGTGGTCGCCGTGACCGCCGCCGCTCTGGCCGTACCGGCGCCGGCGCCCGGCGTTCGGGCCGCTCCGCGCGTGGCCGCGGCGGACTGTCCGGCCCTGGACGCCGGCCCGGCCTGGTACGGGGACAACCGTGCCCGGCTGCAGGAGTTCATCGACGCCCACGGAACGTGCACCCACCCGGGCGGGCATCCGCTGGCGCTGTTCGACTGGGACAACACCATGGTCAGGAACGACACGGGTGATGCCACGGTGCTCTGGATGCTGCGGAACGGCACAGTGCGCCAGCCCGAGCGGAAGGACTGGTCGACCACCAGTCGGTACCTCACCCCCGCCGCGGCCGACGCGCTGAACTCCGCGTGTGCGGATGCGGCGGCCGCCGGGGAGCCCCTGCCGACGGACAGCGACTCGCGGTGCGCGGACGAGATCCTCGCGGTCTACCTGGACTCCGCCACCACACGGCACGAGCCGGCCTTCGGCAACTACGACCACCGGCGGATCGAGCCCTCCCTGGCCTGGGCCGCCCAGCTGCTGGCCGGCTGGACCCCTGACGAGGTGCTGGACTTCGCCCGTCGGGCCAGGGCCGAGAGCCTGGCGGCGCCGCAGGGGGCCACCCAGACCGTAGGCACCCGGCAGAATCTGACCGCCTGGGTGCGCTACTACGAGCAGATGGCCGATCTGACCCGCACGTTGGAGCGCGCCGGCTTCGACGTCCGGGTGGTCTCGGCCTCGGCGGAGCCGGTGGCCCGGGTCTGGGCCGAGGCGCTGGGCATCCCCGCGGCGCGGGTGATCGGCATCCGCAACCGGGTCGTCGCCGGGAAGCTGACGCCCCACCTGGCCGACTGCGGTGGTTCGGGCGAGGACACCGTCATCACCTACATCGAGGGCAAGCGCTGCTTCATCAACCAGGAGATCCTCGGCATCCCCGGCGGCGCGGCCTTCGAGCAGGCGCCCGCCGCAGTGCGACAGGCCTTCGCGGCGGGGGACGCCACCACCGACGTCACGTTCGTCGGTGACGCCACCGGGCTCCGCCTGGTCGTCAACCGGAACGCGGAGGAGCTGATGTGCCGCGCCTACGACGACGAGGACGGCCGGTGGCTGGTGAACCCGAGGTTCATCGGGCCGCTGCCCGCCAGGGCCACGCGCTACCCCTGCTCGACCACTGCCTTCGCCCGCCCGGACGGCTCCGCCGGCCCCGTCCTCGACGACCGGGGGGCGGTGGTCCCGGACCAGGCCGACACGGTGTACTGATCCCTACTCCACCAGGCCCGCGCGGTAGGCGGTGATGACCAGTTGGACCCGGTCGCGGGCGGTGAGTTTGGCGAGCAGGTGGCCCACGTGGGTCTTGACCGTGCCGGTGCTCACGCCCAGACGGGCGGCGATCTCGGCGTTGGTCAGGCCGAGGCCGATCAGCGTCAGGACTTCCAACTCCCGCTCGGTGACGGTGCGTTGCACCCGCTCGGCCTCACTCGGCCTCGCGGCGGCCGCTTCGGCCGGGCGGGCCGCGAACTCGCGGATCAGGCGGCGTGTCACGCTCGGGGCGAGCAGGGCCTCCCCGGCGGCCACCACGCGGATCGCGGTGAGCAGGTCCTCGGGGCGGGTCGACTTCAGGAGGAAGCCGGAGGCCCCGGCGCGCAGGGCGCCGTAGATGTACTCGTCCAGGTCGAAGGTGGTCAGGATCAGCACCCGGGCCGCGCTCTCGGCCGTCACCCGGCGCGTCGCCGCCAGGCCGTCCGTGCCCGGCATCCGGATGTCCATCAGCACCACGTCCGGGTGCGCGGTGCGGGCGAGACGTACGGCCTGCGCGCCGTCCGCAGCCTCGCCGACCACCTCGAAGCCCCCGCCGGCCGCCACGATCCCGACCAGCCCGGCCCGGACCAGCGCCTGGTCGTCCGCGACCACCACCCGGATCGGCGGCGCGCCCGTCATGCCCCCGCCCCCGCCACCGGCAGCACCGCCCGCACCCGGAAGCCGCCGCCCGGCAGCGGGCCCGCCTCCAGCCGCCCCCGGTACAGGCCGACGCGCTCGGCCATCCCCGCCAGGCCGTGCCCGCCGACGCCCACCGGGCCGCCCCGGCCGCCGTCCGTCACCTCCAGCACCAGCCGCTCCTCCTCGTACGCCACCGCGACCCGCGCCGCGTCGGTGTGCGCGTGCCGCACCACGTTCGTCAACGCCTCCTGGACGATCCGGAACGCCGACAGCTCCACACCCTCCGACAGCGGCCGCACCCGGCCGCCCACCCGCAGCTCCACCCGCACCCCGGCCTCGGCGCTGCTCGCCACCAGCCGCTCCAGGTCCGCCAGCCGGGGCGCGGGCGCCAGCTCCTCGACGACCGAGCCGCGCAGCACCGTCAGCAGGCCGCGCAGCTCCACCATCGCGTCCCGGCTCACCGCCTCGATCGCCTCCAGCGCCTGCTCGGCCTTCGCACCGTCCCGCCCGATCACGAAGCGGCCGTAGCCCGCCTGGACGTTGACGACGCTCATGCTGTGCGCGATCACGTCGTGCAGCTCCCGGGCCAGACGCATCCGCTCCTCCGTCAGCTCCGCCCGGGCCAGCTCCACCTGGTACCGGCGCAGCTCCACCCCGTACGCACGGTAGCGGGCCACCGCGCGGCCCAGCGCCCAGCACACCAGCAGCTCCAGGGCCACGACCACCAGGTTGTTCCACAGCTCCCGCGAGCCGAGGACGCTCAGGCCCGCACCCGCCAGGCCCAGCGCCAGCACCGCCGCCGAGGTGCGCGGGGGCCGGAGCGCGGCCGTCAGGTAGACCAGCATCCCGGCGGCCACCGCGATCTGGAACCCGGCCAGGTTGGCGATCGTCAGCCGGCCGGCCACCGCCACGACCACCGCCCAGGCCGCGAACACCACCACGGACGCGGCCACCGGCGCGAGGCGCCGCAGTGCGGCGGCCGCCCCCACGACCAGCACGCAGGCCAGCACCACGGCCAGCTCGGCTGCGGCCGGGCGGGCGTAGCCCCGGTGGTGCGGATCGAAGACCCGGCCCGCCTCCAGCACCCGCAGCCAGGTGACCACGGTCAGGGCCAGCGACACCACCGCGTCCAGCGCCAGCCAGTGACCCGGGCGCAGCCTCCTGGCAACCGGCGGGAGCGGGGCAGCGATCATCGCCCCAGGCTAGCCCCGGCCCGGGGCCCCGGCATCGCCCCGCAGGCCTATGACCACGGGTGGAGAGCACAGCTCTCCTCAAGCCGGTGTTCTGCCCACGGCCCGACGCCGGGGCCCCGGTACGGACGGGAGCGTGGAGGCACGTCACAAGGAAAGGCACCACGATGATCGAGGCACGCGACCTCACCAAACGCTACGGCGGCACCCTCGCCGTGGCCGGGCTCACCTTCACCGCCAGGCCCGGGCAGGTCACCGGCTTCCTCGGGCCCAACGGCTCCGGCAAGTCCACCACCCTGCGGATGGTCCTCGGGCTGGACGCCCCCACCGGCGGGCACGCCACCATCAACGGCCGCGCGTACGCGGCGCTGCGGCGGCCGCTGTGCGAGGTCGGCGCGCTGCTCGACGCGGGCGCCGTCCACCCCGCCCGCTCCGGCCGCCACCACCTCCTCGCCCTCGCCGCGACCCACGGCCTCGGGGCCCGCCGGGTGCGGGAGGTGCTGGCGCTCACCGGGCTGGAGGCGGCGGGGCGCCGCCGGGCCGGGGCCTACTCGCTCGGCATGAAGCAGCGCCTGGGGCTGGCCGCCGCCCTGCTCGGGGACCCGCCCGTGCTGATGCTCGACGAGCCGGTCAACGGGCTCGACCCGGAGGGCGTGCTGTGGATGCGCACCCTCATGCGCGACCTCGCCGCCGAGGGACGCACCGTCCTGCTCTCCTCGCACCTGCTCGGCGAGATGGCCGTCACCGCCGACCGCCTGGTGGTCATCGGGCGGGGGCGGCTGGTCGCGGACTGCACCACCGGGGAGTTCCTCGCCCGGCACGCCCGCACGGACGTGCTGGTGCGCTGCGCCCGGCCGTCCGAACTGGCGCGGCTGCTGCGGGAGGCCGGGGCACAGGTCGCCGTGGGGGAGGGCGGGGCGCTGGCCGTCACCGGCCGCGAGCCCGCCGCGATCGGGGAGCTGGCCGCCGCGCACGGCATCGGGGTGTACGAACTGACCGCGCGGCAGTCGTCGTTGGAGGAGGCCTTCCTGGAGGCCGTCGAGACCGGAGTGGGGGAGCGGGCCGCATGAGCACCGTGGATGCGAACGAGCCGGGAACGATCGTCGGGCGAACGAACGCTCAGGAGACGAACGCTCGGGAGCCGAACGCTCGCGGCGCGGGCCTCGCGGGCGCCGTCGCGGGCGAGTGGATCAAGCTGCGCAGCGTGCGCGCCACCCCGCTCTCCGCCGCCGTCGCCCTCGCCGCCGCCCTGTTCATCGGCCTGATCGACTACGGCAGCGCCGCCGACCACTGGGACACCTGGACGGCCGCCGAGCGGGCCCGTTTCGACCCCGTCCGCTACGGCTTCTCCGGCGGGTTCTACATCGCCGTCCTGGCGATGGGCACGCTCGGCACCCTGGCCGCCTCCAGCGAGTACGGGACGGGGCAGATCCGCTCCACCCTGGCCGCCGTGCCCCGCCGGGGGCGGCTGCTGCTCGCCAAGGCCCTGGTGGTCGTGGCGGCGGCCGGCCTGTTCGGGCAGGTCCTCGCCGTGCTCACCTTCCTGCTGGGGATGCGGGCGATCGACGGCAAGCACCTCGCCGTCTCCTTCGGGGCCCCGGGCGTGGCCCGGGCCGTGATCGGCTGCGGGTTCTTCCTCGCCGCCTTCGCGCTGATCGGGCTCGCCCTGGGCTTCGTCCTGCGGCACACGGCGGGCGCGCTGGCCCTGCTGTTCGGCCTGTTCTTCCTCTCGCCGATGCTGCTGGAGCCTTTCGGGGACGAGGCCTCCCGGTACGGGCTCCAGGGCGTGTTCGAAGGCCTGGGCACCACGGTGACGGGGGCGGGCGGCGCCGAACGCCTCGCCCCGACCGCCTGCTTCCTCACCCTGGCGGGCTACCTCGCCGTCGCGCTCGCCCTCGCCGCCGTGAGCCTGCGGCGCCGGGACGCCTGACCGGGGCGGGAACGGTCGTCGCCGGAGCGATCGTCCTCACGACGATCGTTTCGGCGACGAGCGAGCGATGGATGCGACAGCCGCTCAGGCCCAGCTGAGCCCCACCGCCTCCGCCACGCGCGCGGCGCCGTCCTCCCGCGCCAGCTCGCCCGCCGCCGTCTCCGCCCGTGCCCGGAAGGTGCGCTCCTCCACGGCCCGGCGGATCGATTCGGTCAGGCGCTCCGCCGTCAGTTCCCCGTACGGGACGGGGTCGGTCGCCGCGCCGAGACGGGCCAGGCGGGCGGCCCAGAAGGGCTGGTCGGCCGTCACCGGGATCGGGATGCTCGGGACGCCGGCGCGCAGCGCGGCGGCGGAGGTGCCGGCCCCGGCGTGGTGGGCGACGGCGGCCATGCGCGGGAACAGGTGGGCGTGCGGGATCTCGCCGACGGTCAGGACGTCGTCCCCGTCCACGGCGAGCCCCGCCCAGCCCGCCTGCACCACACCCCGCACGCCCGCACGCCGCAGAGCCTCCGCCGCCAGCGCGCCCAGGCGTTCGCCCTCCCCGCCCGCCGTGCTGCCGAAGCCGATGAACACCGGTGCCGGCCCGGCCCGCAGGAAGTCCTCGACCTCGCCGGGCAGTTGGTAGTCCGGTGCCACGTGCGGCCACCAGGTGCCGACGACCTCCAACCCGCTGCGCCAGTCCGCGGGCCTCGGCACGAGGACCGGACTGAAGCCGTGCAGGACGCGCCAGTTCCCGCGTTCCCGGGCCCGCCGCTGAGCGCTCTGGGGGAGCGGGGGCAGCCCGAGTCGGGTGCGCAGCCGGCGGGCCGCGTCGGCGTGGAGGCGGTCGACGACGCGCTGGCCGATCGCGCCGGCGGCCCGGTTGCCCCAGCGGCCGAACGAGCGGGTGCCGCCGACCACCGGCGGGAACTCACCGGTCGGCAGGGTGGGTTGCAGGTACACGCCGAGGCTCGGCACGTTCATCGCCTCGGCGAGGTGCCAGCCGAGCGGGGCGGTGGTGGTCGAGAGCAGGAGCAGGTCCGCGCCGGGTGCGGCGGCGTCGGCGAGCCCGTCACCGAGCCGGTCGATGAACGCGGCGGCCTTCCCCAGCAGGGACCCCCCGCCCGTCGCCCCGCCCGTCAGCCCGCCCGTCCCGCCGCGCGGGTCGGCGGAGAGCGGCCGGAACTCGAGGCCGCCGGCCGCCACGAGGCCGCCGAAGGCCTCGGGCGCGGCGAGCGCGACCGCGTGTCCCGCCGCGCGCAGGTGGGCGCCGAGGCCGGTGTAGGGGGCGACGTCACCGTGTGAACCGGCTGCCATGATGAGGATCTTCACTGGGCTTCCTTCGCGTCGTTCGCGTCGTTCACGTCCGCCCCGGCCCGGCGCTCGGCGTTGGCGCCGATGGCCGCACGGAGGTACGCGGCCAGGCCGGGGCGCTGCTCGGCCGGCGGGACGACCAGGGCGAACGCGCGGGCGTCCGCCTCGTAGTCGTCGGCGATCCGGCAGTGCATCTCGGGCGGACACGGCGTGAACCAGCGGGTGATGTGCTGCCGGTGCTCCTCGGCGAGGTCGAGCACCCGCTCGTCGTGCGAGGGCCGCCCCTCGTCGAAGGCGGCGAGCAGCCTGACCCTCCACGCACCGGCCTCGGCCATCAACTGCCGCCAGTCCTCCTTCGAGTGGGCGGCGGCGCGGGCCATGGACTCCTGGTGCCCCTCGCGGTCACCCCACTTGAGGTGGGCGTCGGTGGCGTAGCTGAGGTCGAAGACCACGTCACCGAAGACCTCGAAGCGCTCCTCCGGAGTCAGGTCGACCCCGAGGTTGCGGACCTCGATCGCCCGCTCGGCGACGTCGACGAGCTTCTGCAGCCGCGTGATCTGCTCGGTGAGCGCCTGGCGACGGGCGCGCAGGTGGTCGAGCGCGTTGGCCTGCGGATCCGCCAGGATGGTGGCGATCTCCTCGAGCGGGAAGCCGAGTTCCCGGTAGAAGAGGATCTGCTGGAGCCGGGCGAGGTCGGCGGAGCCGTAGAGCCGGTAGCCGGCCGGGCTGCGTTCGCTGGGCGACAGCAGCCCGGACCGGTCGTAGTGGTGAAGGGTCCGCACCGTGACCCCGGCGAAGCCCGAGACCTGCCCGACCGACCAGCTCACATGTCCCCCTCGGTGTTCGTGCCGTTCCGCTGCGCCCCACGCTGAAGCCTGACGTGGGGTAAGGGTCAAGAGGCCTCCGTGGACGATCACCCGCCCCGCGCGCCTAGGATGGCCCGCGACGCGCGCAGCACGACGCACCTGGAGCCACTCGATGACGTTCCTGATCGCCCTTCACCTCAACCCCGCCGTCATGGACGCCCTCACCGAGGAGGAGCGGGCCGCGCTCGGCGCCGGCCACCGACGCTTCGTCGCCGCCGCGACGGCCTCCGGCGAGCTGGTCACCCCGCACGGCCTCGCCGACCCGTCCCGGTCCGTCGTGGTGAGTGTCCGGGGCGGGCAGCCGGTGGTCACCGACGGCCCGTTCCTTGAGGCGAAGGAGTACCTGGGCGGCTTCTACCTCGTCGAGTGCGCGAGCCTGGGGCGCGCCGTCGAGCTGGCCGCCCTGATCCCGGACGCCGCGATCGACGGCCTGGGCGTCGAGGTCCGCGAGGTGCACACCACGGCCTACCCGGAGGCCTGAGCCCCCAGCGCCGTCAGCCGCAGGTCCCCGCCCCCGGCTCGACGTCGGGCTCCCCGTCGTAGACGTGCCAGGACGCCATCGCGCCGACCAGCCGGCTGCCGACCAGGCAGGACGGGTCGATACCGGGCCCGTGCGCGGGGCAGGCGGGGTTCGGGGTCTCCATCAGCCGACCCTACCGCCCCTCAACTTCCCTGCGGCAACCGCACGGTGAAGACCGTACTCCCCGGGCTGCTCTCCACCCCGACGCCGCCGCCGTGCGCCTCGACCACCGCCCGTACGATCGCCAGCCCGAGACCCGTGCTCCCGGCCGCCCGCGAACGCGACGCGTCGCCGCGGACGAAGCGCTCGAAGACCTGCCCGACCAGCGCCGGATCGATGCCCGGCCCGTTGTCGGTGACGCTCAGCGCCACCCCGCCCCCGGACGGGGCCAGCCGCAGCGTGACCTCGGTGCCCTCCGGCGTGTGGGCGGCGGCGTTGGCGAGCAGGTTGGCGACCACCTGCCGCAGGCGGTCCGCGTCGCCCCGGACGAGGACGGGCCGCTCGGGCAGGTCCAGCCGCCAGCGGTGGCCGGGCGCGGTGGCGTGGGCGTCGGCGGCGCCGTCGAGGGCGAGCCTGGTCAGGTCGACCTCCTCGTCGGCCAGCGGCCGCCCGGCGTCGAGGCGGGCGAGCAGCAGCAGGTCCTCGACGATCGCGCCCATCCGCCGGGCCTCGCCCTCGATGCGGCCCAGCGAGTGCCGCACCTCCGCCGGTACGGGGCCGGGGTGGCGCAGCGCGAGTTCGGCGTGGCCGCGCACGGTGGCGAGCGGGGTGCGCAGCTCGTGCCCGGCGTCGGCGGCGAAGGCGCGCAGCCGCTCCTCGACCTGGTGGCGCCGGGCGAGGGCGTCCTCGACGTGACCGAGCATCCGGTTGAACGCCGAGCCGACCCGGCCGACCTCGGTGCGCGGGTCCTCGTCCGGGACGCGTTCGTCCAGCGCCACCGCGCCGCTGGCGAGCGAGAGGGCGCTGACCCGCTCGGCCGTCCCCGCGACGCGCTCCAGCGGGCGCAGCGAGAGCCGCACCCACACCGCCCCGGCGATCCCGGTGGCGGCGAGGGCGACGCCGAAGACCAGCAGTTCGACCATCACGAGCTTGTGCACCGTCGCGTCCACCGGGCCCGTGGGCAGGCCGGTGACCAGGACGTCGCCGTCGCGCCCTGCGGTCGCGCGGACGCGGTAGCCGCCGAGGGTGGAGAGGTGGATGCCCTGCGCGGAGTCGTCGGCGGGCAGGGCGGCCAGGTGGCGGCGGTCGGCGGGGGAGAGGGGGACGAGGTCGTCGGTGTCGGCGGGGCGGTCCCCGGCGGCGACCTCGGCGTCGTCCGCGTCGCCGTCGACGACGCCGGCGGCGGTGACCTGCCCGTTCAGCAGCCGGGCGCCGAAGGTGCCGGGGGCCTGCGCCCGGGTGTCCGTCCCCGGTCCGGCGCCGGTTCCGGCCCCGGAGTGCTCCAGGCTGGCCGCGTAGCGGGCCCCGGTCTGGACGAGCTGCTGGTCGAGCCGGCCGACCAGGAAGTGCCGCAGCAGCTCGGTGGTGGCCAGGCTCACGCCCCCGCAGGTCAGCACCAGCAGCGCCAGCACCCCGGCGATCAGCCGCGAGCGCAGCGTCCGTGGCACCAGCCGCGGCAGCCGCCTCACGGAGCGGCCTTGATCAGGTACCCGGCCCCGCGCACGGTGTGGATCATCGGCAGCCGCCCGGAGTCGAGCTTGCGGCGCAGGTAGCTGATGTACAGCTCCACCACGTGCGCCCGCCCGCCGAAGTCGTACGACCACACCGCCTCCAGGATCTGCGCCTTGCTGAGCACCTGCCTCGGATGGCGCACGAGGTGCAGCAGCAGCGCGTACTCGGTCGGGCTGAGCTCGATCACCTCGCCGCCCCGGGTGACCTCGCGGGCGCGCTCGTCCAGCACCAGGTCGCCGAGCACCAGCGCGCCCTCGGGCGGCCCGGGCGGCCCGGCCTGCTGGGCGGGGGTGCGCCGCAGCAGGCTGCGCAGCCGTACGGCCACCTCGGCCAGGCTGAACGGCTTGGTCACGTAGTCGTCGCCCCCGGCGGCCAGGCCCTCGATGCGGTCCTCCACGGCGTCGCGCGCCGTCAGGAACAGCACCCGCACCTCCGGCCGGCCGAGGTGGATGCGGCGCAGGACCTCCAGGCCGTCGAAGTCCGGCAGCATCATGTCCAGCACCACCGCGTGCGGACGCCACTCGGCGGCGATCTCCACGGCGCTCGCGCCGTCCCCGGCCGCGCGGGCCTGCCAGCCCTCGTAGCGCAGGGCCGCGCAGAGCACCTCGACCAGATCCGGTTCGTCGTCGACGACCAGGATGCGCCAGGGCTGCCGGTCGGGGCTGAGGTCCATGGGACTCCGGGGGGCGGGAGCGGGCGGTACGCCGTCGATTCTTCCAGTCCGCGATGAGAAAGCGGTGAGATCCACAATGCCCCGCAGGCCCCGCGAAACTGGCCCTGACCTGGGGAAACGATCGCCGGGGCGCGGCAGGTTCAGAGGGAACTCAGAGCTTCGGCTGAGAGGCTGACCGCCCAGTCGACCGAAGCAGAAACCGAGGGGAGGCCCGCCCGTGAGCACCGTCACCCAGGACCGCCGCACCTCCGGCCCCCAGGCCGCCGCGCCGCGCAGGGCGCCCGCGCAGCTGGTCCCCGCCGCCGCGCTCGCGCTGATCGCCGCCGGGGCGCTCGCCGTCCTGCTGCCCTGGTGGCGCGACACCGCCATGATCTCCGGAGCCGCCGGTTGGCTCACCGGCGCGGGCCGGATCACCGGCCTGCTGGCCGGGTACGCCGCGCCGGTGCTGCTCCTCCTCATGGCCCGGATTCCGCCGCTGGAACGCGAGGTCGGCGCCGACCGCCTGGCCCGCTGGCACGCGTACGGCGGCCGCTGGCTCGTCGGCCTCGTCACCGCGCACGTGCTGACGATCATCTGGGGCTACGCGCTGACCGACGGCCAGGGCGTCCTCGCCGAGGGCGTGCAGATCGTCTTCCACTTCCCCGACATGCTCAAGGCCGCGGTCGGCATGCTCCTGCTGCTCGGCACCGGCGCCGTCTCCGCCCGGGCCGCCCGCCGCCGCCTGAGCTACGAGACCTGGTACCACCTCCACCTGGCCACCTACCTGGCCGTCGCCCTCGCCTTCGGCCACCAGCTCAGCACCGGCTCCGACCTCGGCGACGGCCCCGGCCTCGCCCTCTGGTACCTGCTGTACGGCGGCACCGCGCTCCTCATCGCCTGGTTCCGCCTCGCCGTCCCCGCCCTGCGCGACCGCCGCCACCGGCTGCGCGTCGCCGAGGTCCGCCAGGAGGCGCCGGGCGTGGTCTCCGTGTACGTCACCGGCGAGCGCCTGGACGAACTGCGCGCCCAGGCCGGGCAGTTCTTCCGCCTCCAGTTCCAGGCGCCCGGCCTGCGCTGGGCCGCCAACCCCTACTCGCTCTCGGCGCCGCCGCACCCGAGGTTCCTGCGCTTCACCGTCAAGGCCCTCGGCGGGCACAGCGCCGCCGTCGCCCGGCTGCGCCCCGGCACCCGGGTGCGCGCCGAGGGCCCGTACGGGGCGTTCACCGGCAGGGTGCAGCGCAAGCGCAAGGTGCTGCTGCTCGGCGCGGGCGTCGGGATCACCCCGCTGCGGGCGCTGTTCGAGACGCTGCCGGGCGAGGTGACCCTGGTGCAGCGGGCGCGGCGGACCCAGGACCTGCTGTTCGTCCAGGAGTTGGCCGCCGTGGCGGAGCGGCGGGGCGCCCGGGTGCACCACCTGGTCGGCTCCCGCGAGCAGGTGGGTGGCCTGGGCGCGGCCCTGGCCCGGCTGGTGCCGGACCTCGCCCGGCACGAGGTGTACCTGTGCGGGCCGGAGGCGATGACCACCGAGGCCGTCCGGGCCCTGCGGGCGGCCGGGGTGCCGCGCTCCCGGCTGCACCACGAGTCCTTCGCCTTCTGACGCCTTCTGAACCGCCCTCGCCGAACCCCCTTCCCCGCCAGCCTTGTGAGGAGTACGAACGTGCGCAGAGCCGTCGTCACCACCGCGGCCACCGCCGCCGGCGTGGTGCTGCTGCTGTCGCTGAAGCCGCACGCGGGCGCGGCCGGTGCCGCGACCCGTCCGATCAGCTCCGACGCCGGGGCCGCACAGGCACCGGCCCCGCAGCCCGCCGCGCAGCCCTCGGCAACCACGAGCGCCGCCGCCGGAACCACCCGCAGCATCACCGGCGACTCCGTCGACACCCGCTACGGCCCCGTGCAGGTCAAGGTCACCCTCGACGGAGGCAGGATCACCCGCATCGACGTGGTGCGGTACCCCAACGAGAGCGGCCGCGACCGCTCCATCAACTCCTACGCCCTGCCCCAGCTCAACCAGGAGGCCATCGCCGCCCAGAGCGCCACCATCGACGTCGTCTCCGGCGCCAGCTACACCAGCGACGGCTACACCCGCTCCCTCCAGAGCGCCCTCGACAAGGCCCACGCATGACGGCCGCCACCACACCGCTGCGGCACGCCGAGCACGTCATGGGCACCGTCTTCTCCTTCACCGTGCGCGACCCGGGCCCCGCCACCGCCGCCGCCCTGCGCCGCGCCACCGCCCGGCTGCACCACCTCGACGCCCTGTTCTCGACCTACCGCCCCGACAGCCCCGTCAGCCGCCTCGCCCGGGGCGAACTCGCCCTCGCCGACTGCGACCCGGAGATCGCCGAGGCACTGCGCCAGTGCGCCCGGATCGCCGGGGAGACGGACGGCTACTTCACCGACCACCCCGCCGGGCGCCTCGACCCGAGCGGCTGGGTCAAGGGCCTGGCGATCGAGGAGGCCGCCGACGCCCTGCGCGCCGGGGGCTCCTCCCAGTACTGCGTCAGCGGCGGCGGCGACGTCCAGACCGCCGGAGGCCCCTGGCGGATCGGGATCGCGGACCCGCTGAACCCCGGCGCCCTGGCCACCGTGATCACCGGCCACGACCTGGCCGTGGCCACCTCCGGCACCGCCGAGCGCGGCGCCCACATCCACGACCCCCGCACCGGCCGACCGGCCACCGCCCTGGCCTCCCTCACCCTGGTCGGCCGGCGGATCGCCGACACCGACGCCTGCGCCACCGCCGCCTTCGCCATGGGCCCCGACCAGGCCCTCACCTGGGCCGCCGCCCGCCCCGACCTCGAAGCCCTCGCGATCCTCCCCGACGGGCGCCGCCTCTCCACCCCGGGCCTGGCCCGGTGGACGGCCGCCTGACGGACCGTAAATTCGTTCGACAGAGGACCGCCGGGCGTGGCACTCTGCCGCCCATGAGCAACGGAATCGAGTTCCCCTCCGCCCGGTGAGCGCCCGGGCCGAGCGCCGCGGGCGCTCCCTCCACGACCGCGCGCTGGGCCGCCTGCGCGCCGACCCCACCGCCGTGCCGCCTCCGCGCGGATACCGCCTGCCCGACGAGCCCGAGCCGGGCGAGGCCCCGCCCTGGGCCGATGTGGACGGCCTCGTCCTGGGGGCGCTCACCCCGCTGCCCGCCGATGCCGCCACCCTTCTGCGCCGCTTCGCGCTCCTCGGTCTCACCGGGCTCCACACGTACCGGATCGCGGCCGTCATCGCCCGACTCCCCTTGTCGGAAGACAGGTTGGCGACGGCCCGCGCCCTCGGGCGGCAGCTGACGCGTACCGGCACGACGAGGGTCGGCGTCGGTGCCGGCCTCGCGCTGCTCGCCCGCGTCGGCGAGCCCGAGGACGTCCCGTACCTCGCCGTCCTCGGCCTCTACCGGGACCTCGGCACGCTCGCAGTCCGGGCCCTCGACGTCCTCGACCGCCGCCGTTCCGCCGCGCTCTGGCTCCTGTTCCACACCCGCCGACCCGAACTGCGGCCACTCGTGGAGGCGTTGTGGCGCGAGGACGGTGCGACCGCCCGTACGGAACTGCTCGCCTTCCCCACGGACCGCCTCCCCAGCACCGCCGCCCGGCGCATCGCGGAGGCCGTCCGGCTGGCGCACCTCCTGCGCGAGGACCCGTCCGACACCGACCTCCTCGCCCGGGCCGCCCTGCTGCTCGCGCGGATGGGCCGTTCGCCGGACGACCCGAGCGACCTCCTGGCCTGCGCCGACGCGCTCGCGCTGTACGGAACGGTGGTCACCCGCGCCGACGAGCTGCCGCCCACCCTCGACAACGCCGCCGTGCTGCTCTCCCTCGTCCAGGACCTGGACACCGGCACCGGCGTCCTCCTGGACTGGCCTCCGGGCCGACGCGCCGAACTCCTCCAGGCCCTCGAACGCCTCCTCGCCGGCCCCCGCTGGGCCACCGTGGGCGCACCCGACCAGAGACACCGGACCGCCTGGTTCCACCGCGGCAGACGACGGCTCGCCCAGCGCCCGGCCGAGCCCCGGCGCCTGCGCATCCAGGTGGTGGCAGGCGATCCCGCCGAGCAGGCGCGTGCGGAGACCCGCATCCTCGTCGACGGCCGGCCGGTGGTCCCGGCGGTGTTCGGATACGGCCCCGGCAGCCCGCCCGACCACCTGCTCACGGCCGGAGCCCTGCGGGCCCGCGAGGAGCCGCACGAGGTACAACTCGCCGAGGCGCACTGCGCGGAGGGGTGCTGCGGCGCCCTCCAGGTCACCGTCCGCCGGGACGGCGAGGAGGTGGTGTGGGAGAACTGGCGCCACCCGCGCACGCTGCCGGGCAACCAGGTGCCCGCGCCCGAACTCCCCGCGTACCGCTTCGACGCCGCCGAGTACGACGCCGAGATCACCCGGGCCACGGCGGACCGGTCCTGGACCTGGCCGGCCCGCACCATCGCCCGCTGGATCAGGACCACGCTCACCAACGCCCCGGAGATCCTGGGCCGCTGGGACTCCAAGCCGGGCTGGATCAATACCAACCCGGACGACCCGGACACGGTCGTGGTGATGATCTGGTACCGGCCGTCCCCCGAGGCCAGGCCCCTGCGTTTCCGCTGGCTGATCCCGGACGACGGAACCCCCTCCCTCGACCAGGTCGACGCGGCCGTGTGCCGTCTGACCGACCACCACCCGACCACCTACGCCCGCCTCGACGGCTACACCCGCGAGGACGCGGCCGACCTCGGCTACCCCTGGCCGGACGAGGCCTGACCCCGCCGGCACGCCCGGGGCACGTCGTCCGTGACCCGGGCCGCCCCGCGGTCACTCGAAGGCCGCCGCCGCCTCCCTCAGGGCCTGGGCGACCGTCTCCGGGTCGTACGGGGCGGGGTCGCCGGGGACGTAGGTCACCGAGCGCAGGCCACCGGTGTAGCGGAAGGACCGGTGGCGTTCGTGGACGGGCCACGACACCGGGGACTTCCGGTCGATTCCCACGCTGATGCCCTGGAACGGGGCCATGCCGATCAGCTGGTGGACGGGGCCGAGCCGGCCCGCTTCCCGTCCGTCGACGGTGAGCCGGAACTCCCACTTGAGGTCCGCGACGGCCGCCGCCTCCAGCGTGATCAGCCGGGTGCCCGCCGGGACCGGCCCCGCGTCCGTCTCGAACAGCTCGCCGTACTGGTTGTAGGCGAAGCGCAGCCGGCCGTCCTCGATGTAGAGGCTGTAGCCGCCGCCCTGGTCACCGTGCGAGACCAGCACGCCCTGGTCGCCCTCGGCGTGGTGGTCGAGGGCGGTTTCGACGGTGAAGGAGCGGAAGGAGATCAGCCGGGACGAGCGGTAGCGCTCCAGTTCGGGGGTGCCCGGGAGGAGGGTGACCGGGCGGCGGAGGCGTTCGGCCTCCGGGCCGCGCAGGGCGAGGGACCCGCTGCCGTCGGCGAGCGGGAAGACGCCGTTGCGCCAGGCGGCGGCCTCCCAGGCGGCGGACAACTCCTTGACCAGATCCGGGTGTTCGGCGGCCACGTCGTGGATCTCGGTCGGGTCGGTGCGGAGGTCGTACAGTGCCCACTCGCTGTCGTCGTACGCCGCCCCCGGCTGGTGCAGGGTGACGAGCTTCCAGCCGTCGCGGTAGTGGCTGCGGTTGCCGGTCATCTCGCAGTACTGCTCGACGCGGGTGCTCGCCGCCTCGGCGGAGCTCAGGACAGGGGCGAAGCTGACGCCGTCCAGGGACTGGACGGGAGCGCCCCGGCGCGAGGACGGCCGTTCCACGCCCGCGAGTTCGAGGAGGGTCGGCAGGATGTCCGTGACGTACTGGTACTGGGCCCGGACACCGTCGTCGCCCTCGGCACGCGGGAGGCCGGCGGGCCAGGAGAGGACGAACGGCACGCGCACGCCGCCCGCGTAGGTCTGGCCCTTGTAGAGGCGGAACGGGGTGTTGGAGGCCATGCCCCAGCCGCGCGGGTAGTGGACGAGGCTCTGCGGGCCGCCGATCAGGCCGATCTCGCGCTCGACGTCCGGGTTCCAGTCCTCGGGAAGGCGCGGGTGGTGGACGAAGCGGCTGAAGTAGCTGCGGGTGCCCTCCGCGCCGCCCTCGCCGGTGCCTCCGTTGTCGGAGGTGAACAGGATGATGGTGTTGTCGAGCTCGCCGAGGGCCGCGAGGGTGTCGGTGAGGCGGCCGAGGTTCTGGTCGACGTTGTCGACCATCGCCGCGTACACCTCCATGTATCGGGCGTACAACTTCTGCTGGACCGGGGTGAGTTCGTCCCAGGGGCCGACCTCGTACCCGGCCTCGGAGTTGCGGTCGGGCAGCTCGGTGCCGGGCGGGAAGTGGCCCGCGGCGAGCTGACGGGCGAAGCGGGAGGTGCGCAGTTCGTCCCAGCCTCCGTCGTAGCGGCCCCGGTGGCGGGCGAGGTCCTCGGGCTTGGCCTGGAGCGGACCGTGGACGGCGTTGTGGGCGAGGTAGAGGAAGAAGGGCTTGTCGGCGTCGTGCGCGCGCAGGGACTTGACCATGGCGATGGCCTGGTCGGTGAGGTCGTCGGTGTAGTAGTAGCCGTCGGGGAACTCGTCGATGTCCAGCGGGCTGTTGTCGCGGACGAGCTGGTGCGGGTGGAAGAGGCTGGTCAGGCCCTCCAGGACGCCGTAGTACTGGTCGAAGCCCTTCTGGATCGGCCAGTTGGCGCGGTCGTCGGCGGCGCTGGAGGCGGAGTCGCGGGTGAGGTGCCACTTGCCGACGGCGTAGGTGGCGTAGCCGGTGTCGTGGAGGAGTTCGGCGAGGGTGGGGATGTCTGCGGCGACCTCCATGCCGTAGCCGGGGAAGCCGGGGTCGGCGTTGGCGACGAAGGAGTAGCCGACGCGGTGCGGGTTGAGGCCGGTGAGCAGGGCCGCGCGGGCGGGCGAGCAGAGCGGCATGGTGTGGTAGTTGGCGAGCCGGACGCCGGTGGCGGCGAGCCGGTCGAGCGTGGGGGTGGGGATCTCGGCGCCGAACGGGCCGATGTCGCTGTACCCCATGTCGTCGATGAGCACGACGACGATGTTGGGTGCACCCTCGCGCGGGCGGACCCTGCCGGGCCAGGCGGGCGTGGACTCGGCGAAGGTGCGGCCGACGGTGCCCGGGAAACCGGCGTACGGGTCGCGGCGGTGCGGGTCGTCGGGGGTGCCGGTGGCGTTGGCGTCGGCGTCGGCGCTGGTCATGCGGTGCTCCGTGTCGTGGGTCGCGGGGTGGTTCGCAGGGTGGCCCCGGTCGTGTCGAGGCGCGGGACGGCGGCCAGGAGTTCGGCGGTGTACGGGTGTTCGGGCGCGGTGACGACCCGGTCGGCGGGGCCGGTCTCGACGATCCGGCCGCGGTGCATCACGGCGATCCGGTGGCTGACCCGGCGGACGACGGCGAGGTCGTGGGCGATGAAGAGGACGGCCAGGCCCAGCTCGCGCTGGAGCCGGGCGAGCAGGTCGATGACCTGGGCCTGGATCGACACGTCGAGGGCGGAGACGGGTTCGTCGCAGACCAGCACGCTCGGTTCGGGCGCCAGCGCGCGGGCGATGCCGATCCGCTGGCGCTGGCCGCCGGAGAAGGAGCGCGGGTACCGGGAGGCCGTCGCCGGGTCGAGGCCGACCTGGCGCAGCAGTTCGCCGACCCGGGCGGCGCGCTGCGCGCGGTCGCCGAGGCCGTGGTTGAGCAGGGGCTCGGCGATGATCTGGCCCACGGTCATCCGGGGGTTGAGCGAGGAATAGGGGTCCTGGAAGACCATCTGAATCTCCCGGCGCGGTGTGCGCCCGAGTTCCCCGCCGCGGAAGCGGATGCTGCCCGCGGAGGGAGCGTGCACCTGGACGAGGGCCTTGGCGAGTGTGGACTTGCCGGAGCCGGATTCGCCGACCAGGCCGAGGGTTTCGCCGGGATGCAGGACGAGGTCCACGCCGTCGAGGGCGGTGACGGGGCGGCGGCGCGGGCCGTAGGTCTTGCGCAGACCGGTGACGGTGAGCAGGGGCTCGGGGCCGGGGGTGCTGTTGGCGGCGGCGCCCGACGGGGTCTCCAGCCGGGGTACGGCGGCCAGCAGGGCCTGGGTGTACGGGTGTTGCGGCGCCTCGAGGACGTCGGCGGTGTCACCCCGCTCGACGATCCGGCCCTCGCGCATGACGAGGAGACGGCGGCAGGTGTGGGCGATGACGCCGAGGTCGTGGCTGATGACGACGAGGGCGGTGCCGTTCTCCCGGTTGATCCGGGTGAGCAGGCGCAGGATCTGCCGCTGGACGGTCGGGTCGAGCGCGGTGGTGGGTTCGTCGGCGACGAGCACCTCCGCGTCGTGGGCGAGCGCGAGGGCGATCATGATGCGCTGGCGCTGCCCGCCGGAGAACTGGTGCGGATGGTCGCGCAGTCGGCCGGCCGCGTCCGGGATGCCGACGAGGTCGAGCAACTCGACTGCGCGATCCCGGCGTTCGGAGCGCGTGAGGGAGCCGTGAGCGCGCAGCGCCTCGTCCAGCTGCTTGCCGATCGTGAGGACCGGGTTCAGCGAGGACATCGGGTCCTGGAAGATCATCGCGATCCGCCGTCCGCGCAGGGCCCGCAGGCCGTCCTCGGGCAGGGCCGCGAGGTCCTGACCGGTCAGGTCGACCGAGCCGCTGGTGATCCGGCCGCCGGCCGGGAGCATGCGGAGCAGGGTGAGGGCGGTGGTGGACTTGCCGGAGCCGGACTCGCCGACGATACCGAGGGTGTCGCCGGGAGCGAGGTCGAAGGCGGCGCCGTCGACGGCGGCTTCCGCTGCTCCGTCGAACTCCACGGTGAGGTCGCGGACGTGCAGGGCGGCGGTCATCGGCGTATCCCCCGGTTCAGGGCCTCGGCGACCAGGGTGAAGCCGAGCACCAGGGCGGTGGTGGCGGCCAGCGGGGCGGCGGCGAAGGCGGGGTCGGTGTCGAGGTAGGCGACGGACTGGCTGAGGATGCTGCCGAGGGTGGGCTCCGGCGGTCGGACACCCAGGCCGAGGAAGCTCAGCGCGCCCTCGATG
This sequence comes from Kitasatospora sp. NPDC101183, assembly GCF_044767945.1. NCBI lineage: Bacteria > Bacillati > Actinomycetota > Actinomycetes > Kitasatosporales > Streptomycetaceae > Kitasatospora > Kitasatospora sp. NPDC101183. The sequence continues at coordinate 98,615 of NZ_JBIWOW010000006.1, forward strand.
AAGACGCCGACGGAGAGCGCCACGGCGGTCTGGACGATCAGCGGGTCCACGGCGTTGGGGACGACGTGCCGCAGCAGGACCCTGCTCCGGGTCGCGCCGCCGACCCGCGCCGCCACCGCGTACTCGCGTTCCTGCTGGACCAGGATGCCTGCCCGCAACTGCCGTCCGAAGTACGGGACTTCGGCGATCGCGATGACGAGTGCGACGGTCCAGCGGCCGGGCCCCAGAACGGCGGTGACGGCGAGCCCGAGGATCAGGCCGGGGAAGGAGAGCAGCAGGTCGAAGAGCCGCTGGACGGCGAGGTCGGCCCACCGGGAACTGACGGCCAGCAGGGCGGACGCGCAGCCGAGGAGGGCGCCGGCCGGGACGGCGAGCAGGATGATCGAGAGGTCGGTGGCGATGCCGTGGAGCACCCGGGCGAACAGGTCTCGCCCCAGGTCGTCCGTCCCGAAGGGGTGCTCGGCGCCGGGCCGGGCGAGGGCGAGGGGCCCCTGGGCGTTCGGGTCGGCGTCGCTGAGCAGTGGTGCGAGCAGCCCGGCGAGGGCGACGAGGCCGACCAGGGCGAGCCCCGTGAGGCCGCGCCAGGTCGACAGGCCGGCCAGGTAGGGGTTTCGGTGGCGGGTGTGGGAGCGGGCGGGGGCAGTGGTGGTGGTCATGAGGTCACTCCCACCGGACTCGGGGGTCGAGCCAGGCGTACGCGAGGTCGGTGAGCAGCTGGACGGCGACGTAGCCGGCGACGACGAGCAGCAGCAGGTCCTGCACGACGGGGTAGTCCCGCCGCAGCACGCCCTGCTCGATGAGCTGGCCGAGGCCGGGCCAGGCGAAGATCCGCTCCACCAGGACCGCCCCGGCGATGAGTTGGCCGATCTGGAGGCCGAGCACGGTGAGGGCGGGCGGCAGGGCGTTGGGCAGGGCGTGCTGCCACAGGATGCGCCGGCGGGAGACGCCGAGGGCGGTCGCGGTGCGCACGTAGTCCTCGCCGAGGGCCCGTTCGATGCCGTTCTTCAGGTAGCGGGCGAGGACGGCGGCGCTGGGCAGGGCCAGGCAGAGGGCGGGCATCAGCAGGTACTGGACGGCCAGGTCGGGGGCGTCGAGCAGGGATTCGTGCCCGCCGGCCGGGAGCAGGCCGAGCGTGACGGCGAAGAGGAGGACGAGGAGGACGCCGGTGACGAACGGCGGCACGGCGAGGACGGCCGTGGTGACGGCCTGGACGGTCGCCGTGACCGCGCGGCGCGTGCTGGTGGCGCCGAGGATGGCCAGCGGCACGGCGATCAGGACGACCAGCAGCAGGGCACCGAGCGTGAGTTGGACGGTGGCGGCGATTCCGTTGCCGATCAGGTCGGAGACCTGGCCGCCGATCGCGTAGCTCGGTCCGAGGTCGCCGGTCAGCAGGTGGCCGAGCCACTGGACGTACTGGGTGAACAGCGGCTGGTCGAGCCCGAGTCGGGCGCGGATGGCGTCGACGGTGGCCTGGGTGGCGTCCGGGCCGGCCAGGGTGGTGGCCGGATCGCCGGGGATCAGCCGCAGGATCAGGAAAACCAGGAAGGAGGCGAGGAGGAGGACGAGCAGCCCGCTGGGGAGCCGTTTGAGGAGGAAGGTGCGCACGGTCGGGCTCCGTCAGGCGGTGAGGTAGGCGTCGTCGAGGTTGAGGTAGCCGAACTTGTTGAGGTCCGCGCCGCGGACCTTGCTGCCGGCGACCTCGATCAGGCCGGCGATGGCCAGGTCGATCACGAAGGACTCGTCCAGCAGGATCTCGGTGATCTGCTGGTGGAGGGTCTTGGCCTCGGCGCCGTCGCTGTCGGGGCGGTTCCAGGCCTTCTGCACGACGTCGGTGTAGGCGGGCGAGCTGAAGTGGGAGCTGTTCTTGGCCTCGTTGAACGGGTAGGCGCTCACCGCCAGTGTGGAGGGCTGGAGTTGGGCGAAGCCGTGGCTGAGCGTCCACAGGGCGGGCATGGACTGGGAGATGAGCTGCTTCTGCATCGTCGGCGAGTCGGTGGGCTGCAGGACGGTCTGGATCCCGACCTGCTGGAGGTCGTACTGCAGGATCTGCGCGACGGCGGTGGAGCCGGGATCGGAGGAGTGGGCGAACGGGAGGGTGATCGGGCCGACCCCGGCCTCCTTGAGCAGGGCGCGGGCCCGGTCGGGGTCGTGGCGGTAGCGGGCGGCGTCGGCCTCGCGGTAGGCGGGGGAGGACTTCGGCCAGGGGGTGGAGGAGACGGTGCCGTAGCCGCCGAGCGCCTGCTGGAGGAAGCGGTCGCGGTCGATCGCCCAGGCGATGGCCTGGCGGACGCGCTTGTCCCCGACGTGCTCGGCGGTGAGGTTCACGCCGATGTAGTAGGCGCCTGCGCCGGTGTCGTACTGCTTGATCCGGAACAGCGGGTCGTTCCTGAGGGTGGCGACGTCCTTGCCGCGGATGTTGTAGGAGAGGTGGGTCTGGCCGGTGCGCAGGGAGGACAGGAGGGACTCGGCCTGCGGAACGATCCGGATCTCCACGCCGTCGAGGTGGGGGCGGTCCGGGAGCCAGTGGTCCGGGTTGCGCGCGAAGGTGATCGAGGAGCCCGGCCGGCGCTCGGTGAAGGTGAACGGGCCGGTGCCGATCAGCCTGGTCCCGGCGACGGCGTCCTCGACGGTGGCCGAGTCCGGGATGATCATGAACTCGAAGAGGTCGAACAGATTGCTGACGGGGTGGGCCAGGACCAGGGTGAGTTCGAAGTCGCCGTTCTTGCGGAAGTCGGTGACGGCTGCGGCCGTGGCGCGCAACTGGGCGGAGCGGGCCGGGTTCTGGAGGTTCTTGACGGCGAACACGACGTCGTCGGCGGTGAACCGGCGCCCGCCGTGGAACCGTACGTCCTCGCGCAGCTTGAGCGTGACGCTCCTGCCGTCCGGGGCGACCTGCCAGGAGGTGGCGAGTTCGGGCTGCGGGCGGAGCTGGTCGTCGTACCTGGTCAGGGTGTTGAAGACGAGACGCTGGACGAGGGTGTTGGCGCTCTGGGCGAAGAGCAGGCCGGGGGTGAAGTCGATTCCGGTGCCGACGGTGAGGACACCGCCCCTGCGTGGTCCGGCCGCCCCGCCGGTGGCGGAGGAGGCGGCCGTGTCGGTGGCCGACCGGCAGGCCGCCAGCGCCAGCAGGCCGGTTCCGGCGAGGCCGCCGCGCAGCAGGGCGCGGCGGGTCACGCCGTGGGCGGGTGGTGTGGTGAACGCGGTCATCGGGCGGGTCCTTCGATCGGGGCGGTGTGGTCGGAGACCGGGGGCGGTGGTCAGGTGGTGAGGGTGCGGAAGGGGCGGGCGTAGAGCTCACCGAGGAACGCCGCGCCGGCCGCGACGGCGAGGACGTCGGCGCCGTGCCGCTGACCGATCAGCAGGTCGGCGTCCCGGTGCAGGTGCGAGCGGAGGGCGAACTCGGCGCGGACGACGTCGAGGTAGACCGGGTCGATGAGGGCGAAGGTCTCGGTGAGGACGAGCAGGTCCGGATTGACGACGTCGGCCAGCAGGGCGAGCGCCCGCCCGATCACCCGGGCGCGCTCGCGGACCAGCCGGTCCGCCCGCCGGTCGCCCTCCCGGACGGCGGCGATCAGCCCGGCCCGGTCCGGCCCGGCGGTGATCCCCTCCCGGGCGGCCGCCGCGAACAGCGTCGTGTCCGAGGCGGCCACCGCGAGACACCCGTGCCGGCCGCAGCGACAGGGTTCCTCGCTGTCCGGCACGGGCAGGTGGCCGACGTCGCCGGTCGCGGACGGCGGTCCCAGGTGGACCGTGCCCGCGACCGCCAGCGCCGCGTCCACCACGTGGCCGACGAACAGGTGCACCACGCTCCGGCGGGCCGCCGGGTGGCCGAACAGGATCTCGGCGAGGGTGAGCGCCCGGGCGTGGTTGTCGACCTGCACGGGGAGCCCGGTGGCCGCCCGGAGCAGGTCCCGAAGCGGCACGTCACGCCATTCCAGAGGATCGTGACGGATCGTCACCCCGCGTACGGGGTCGACCGTGCCACCCGTCACGGCGCCCACCCCGACGACCGTCCGCCCGCCGCGCCGGGCGGCGATCAGCCGGGGAAGGCGCGCCAGCAGCGGCCTCAGCACGGCGGCTCCGGTGCGGCCCCGGTGGGAGATCTCCTGCCGGTGCAGCACCCGGCCGCGCAGGTCGAGCAGGGCGAAGGTGGTGCCCGGCAGGCCGATGTGCAGTCCGGCCACCGCGAGGCGGTCGGTGTCCACGTCCACCGGGAGCTGCGGGCGGCCCAGCGTGCCGGTGCCCGCCAACTCCGGGTGCTCGCGCAGGAGTCCGGATCCCATGAGGTCCACCACCTGCCGGGACACCGCGGAGGCGCTGAGCCCGGTGAGCGCGGCGACCCGGCTGCGGGCGACCGGCCCGTGGTCGAGCACCGTGCGCAGGACGGTGGCGGCGTTGGCGTCCCGGCGGTCGTCCCCGGTGCGGGGGCGGACTCCGGTGGTGGTCGTCATGGTCGTCGGTCCTGTCGGCGCGGATCGGGTGGTGCGGTTCGAGTCGTACGGATCAGGCGGCGCGGATCAGGCGGCTTCGAGCTCCTCGGCGGGGACCAGCCCGGCCACCCGGGGCGGGTCGGCGGGCGCGAGCAGACGGCTGGGGGTGCCGTCCACCCCCACCGGAAGGTCGCCGTCCAGGGTGATCCGGCGGACCAGACGCGGGTCGTCGCCGTAGTCGGCGACGGCGTAGTGCTGGGTGGCGCGGTTGTCCCAGACGGCGACGTCGCCGACCTGCCAGTCCCAGCGGACGGTGTTCTCCAGCCGCTCGACGTACCGCTGGAAGATGCCGATGAGGGCCCTGCTGTCGGCGCCGGAGACGCCCTGGACGCTCTGGGCGAAAGCGCCGAGGAGGAGCGTGCGCTCACCCGTCACCGGGTGCACGCGGACCACCGGGTGCTCGGTCTTGAACGCGGTGGAGACGAACACCTCGCGGAACAGCTTCGCCACCTCGGCGTTGTCGGCCAGCTCGGGCCGCAGCGCCAGGTTCGCGGCGTAGTCGTAGTCGTTGGTGTGGACGGCGCGCAGGCCGTCGGCCAGGGCCTTCAGCGGCGCGGGCAGGTCCTGGTAGGCCGCCGCCGTGTTGGCCCAGACCGTGCTGCCGCCTGCCGTCGGGAGTTCGAGGGCGCGCAGGATCGACGCCTTCGGGTAGGACGGGACGAACGTGACGTCGGTGTGCCAGTTGTTGGCGCGCACGCCCTTCGTCGCGTCCAGCTCGAAGATGTAGCGGCCGTCCGCGCTGGGGACGGTCGGGTGCCCGACCGGCTGGCCCAGCAGGCGGGCGAAGGCCTCGTGCGCGGCGTCGTCGAGGTGCTGCTGGCCGCGGAAGAAGAGCACCTTGTGCTCGTAGAGGGCGGCCTCCAGGGCGGCGACGGTCTCGGCGGGCAGGTCGCCCCCGAGGCGCAGGTCGTGGACGACGGCGCCGATCCGGCCGGCGGCGGGGGTGAGGCGGAGTTCGGTCAGGGCGGTGGTCATGACGGTTCCCTTCGACTGGGCGTGCTTGCGTGATGGCGGTGTGGCGGTGTGGCGGTGCGACGGAGCACGGCAGGGCCCGGCGGCGCGGCGGAGTTCCGGCCGCGGGGACGCGTGAGAGGGAGGGCCCCGGCGGGCGGTCAGTGCGCGAGCGCGCGGCGACAACACCGGCAGCGAGCGGGAACGGAGCACGGAACACGGCGATCGGCGGTGTGCACGGCCCCTCCTTCCGTCTCGCTACGAGTGGGCTCGGCGCTCATCGTGCTGACGCCGCGGCCGGATGTCAATCGTCAACATGCCTGCTGAGAACGGGTGTTGCAGCCCCTTGGCCGTACGTTGCGGCAGGTGTCGAAGGTGTGGCGGGCGTGCTTCGACCGGGAGTTCGGCCTAGTCCCGGGCCCGGGTCGGAGACTAAATTGCGGAGCGGAAGTAAACGCCTCGGGCCCGGAACGCGCGAGCAGGCGGTGATCTTCGCGCGACACCGCGAGGATCACCGCCTGCTCGGGCGTACCGGGGGCTACGAGCGGCGCATCGGCCGGGGCTCGCCGTACCGCTCCTCGAACTCCGCGTCGCTGAGCGCGGCGAGCTCGTCCGTGGTGACCGTGCCCGTCAGCAGGTCGGTGAAGAACGGGGGCAGGGGGGCGGTGCGCAGGGCGTCGGTCAGTGCGCCGGGCACGATGTGGACCTCGGTCTCGATCCGGCCGTCGGGGTGCAGCAGGTACGTGCGGTAGCCGGGCCCCTCGAAGGCGCGGTTCGGAGGGTCGATGCTCATGAACGTGGACGGGGCGACGTAGACCGGACGGCCCTCGAACTCGCCGGAGAGGTCGCCGTGCAGGTGGCCCGCTCCGATCGCCCGGATCGCGGGGAAGTCGCGCACCAGCCGGGCGAGTTCGCTGTCGCCCTGGGCCGCCGGGGTGATCTCGGGCAGCGGCGGCTGGTGGAGCCACAGGAAGACGTGGTCCGCACGGGTGGCCGTCAGGATGGCCCGGGCGCGCTTCTCCTCGACCGGGGTGAGGCCCGGATGGGAGGCCGCGTGCACCCGGTCCTCACGGTCGACGTAGGTGCCGTCGGCCTCGGCCCGGAGCCCGTGGGCGTTGGTGTCGAGGAGGAGCATGAGCCAGTTCCCCACCTGCACGGCGGGCTCCAGGTGCACGTTGGGGCGGGGCAGGCACGCCTGCATCGGGTCCTGACGGTCGTGGTTGCCCGCCAGGCAGTAGACGGGCACCGGCAGCGCGCCCAGTGCCTCGCCGAGCCGCGCGTACGAGTCGGGTTCGCCGAGGTCCGCCAGATCGCCGGTGGCGATCACCGCGGCGGAGGTCCCGATCGCCTGTTCGGCGTGGACGAGCACCGCCGCCAGACCGTCCTGGGGCTCGTGGGCGACGAACGTCCGGGCGCCGGCCCCGTCGCGGAAGTGCAGGTCGGAGATCTGGACGATGCCGATGGCCTCGGGGGCGGTGGTGTCCACGCGGTGGTTCATGGGGGCCCTCACAGTGCTGCGGGATCAGGCCACGGGGTCGTGGCCGGTGCAGCCGACACTAAGAAAGTGGCACAACTGCCACATCGATGGCCGGGTGGACCTCCACTGAACACTCCGTGACGAATCCGCCGGACCCCCGCCCCGAACGCGCGGGGCGGGGCCGGACGCCGCCGCTACACCCGGTAGCGGTCGGCGAGTTCGCCGTACCCGCCCGCCGACCAGACGGCCATGCGGAACGTCTGCAGGTCGAGGGCGCCCGCGCCCTGGCCGGCGGCGGGGGAGAAGTGCACGCTCCCGCAGCGGTCGCAGTACCAGGCCTGCCGCCAGAGCCGCTCGGCCTGCGGCTGCCCGGCGCGCAGGAGGCGGCTGCGGGAGCGGTAGAGCAGGACGGCCGTGGTCACCAGCGCGATCGCGACGCCGAGAACCAGGAACGAGAGGGGCAGCGGGTCGAAGCCGTCCTGCCGCTCGGCGACGTGGGTGACGTGGGGCGCGGGGGCGTCGGGCAGGTGGTCGGGGAAAGGCCACGACGGGCCCTTGGTGGCCCACGCCGGCGGCGACATGTCCAGCTTCGCCGAGTCGGCGTTCTTGCGCTGGTTGAGCCCCACGACGAACATGACGACCGCCGCGACCAGAGCCGCGAATCCCAGCAGCGAGAACACCGGGACGAGGGCGCTCGCCTTCGGCGGTGCGGGCGCCAGTGCCTTGCCGAGTGCCGAGACCTCCTCGCGGGTCTCCGTGTGCCCCGACCGGCCCCGCTCGCCCCGCGCCCGGACGGTGACGGTCCGCCGCTCGGCGAGGTGCACCGCCGGCACGCCGCGGACGTGGTCGGTGAGCCCGCAGGACGGGCAGGGTGTCAGCGCGGTGCCCGGCGGCGCGGGTACGGCGTCGTTGATCGTCATGAAAGGTCCCCCCGGTGGCACAGCCGTTCGGCTGTTCGTACCCGGGTGGACGCAGCCGGCGGGCGCCCGGTTGCACACGAACGCCAGGAGATCGTCGGGCAGTTGACGGCCCCTCTCCTCGGCCGAATCAGCCCAGGTCGGAGCCCGGGCGCCAGCCCAGCGCAGGCCCGAGCCGGGTGGCCAGGTCGGTGAGGATCTGCACGTAGTCCTCGCGCCCGAAGGTGAACGGCAGCGCGAACGCGACCTCGTCCACCTCCCGGAAGCCCGCGTGCGCGTGCAGCCGCTCCACCAGCTGCTCGGTGGTGCCGACGAGGTCCGGCGCGAACAGCAGCCGGGCGGGCCCCTGCGGGGCGAGCGTGCGCGGGGTGCGCGAGAGCGCGTACGCCTCGTAGCGGGCGCGCTGCTCGGCCGTGGCGGAGTCGGTGGGGATGACCACCAGCCCCTGTGAGACCCGGGCCCGCTCGCCCAGCGGGTGGCGGCTGCGGAAGGCGTGGATCTGCTCGGCCTGGATCTCGGCGAAGTCGGCCGCCCGCCCGGCCTGTTCGGCCTTGACGACGCTGCTGGTGAGCAGGTTGATCCCCTGCTCGCCCGCCCAGCGCGCCGAGCGCAGGCTGCCCGCGCCGTACCAGAGCCGCTCGGCGAGCCCGGGGGAGTGCGGCTGGACGCGCCGCGAGTAGTCCTCGATGCCCTCGGTTCCCTCGAACGCGGAGGCGTCCTCGCCGCGCACCAGCGCGAGGAAGCGCTCGGCGCGGGCCGGCGAGAAGTCCTCGTGCTCGCCGGTGTCGGGGTAGAGGGCGCCGCGCACCTGCTCCCAGTGGACGGGCGGGCCGACGCTGAACCCGGGGTTGAGCCGCCCGCCGGAGAGCAGGTCCACGGTGGCGAGGTCCTCGGCCAGCCGCAGAGGGTTCTCCCAGCCGAGCGGGGTGACGGCGGTGCCGAGCCGGATGCGGCTGGTGCGCTGGGTGGCGGCGGCCAGCACGGCGACGGGCGAGGAGATCCCGTACTGGAGGTGGCGGTGGCGCAGCCAGGCGCTGTCGAAGCCGAGGTCCTCCCCGAGCGCGATGAGGTCGAGGGTCTCCTCGTGGCCCCGGCGCGGGTCGGCCTCGTCGAAGAGCCCGATGGTGAGGAAGCCGAGCTGGCGCAGCGGGCGGGGGGTCGACGGCATGGTGGCGGCTCCGCGTGGTGTGGGGCGGGCCCGGTGGCGTCCGGGCCGGGGGTGCCCGTCGAACGTACGCAGACGCGCGGCGCCGCCACAAGATCGGCACGCGATCCGGACACGGGCGCGCAACACGGCGCAATCCCGGTTCACGCCGTTTCACGCCGGGGCCCGCCCGGGGCCCTGGGACGGGGGCCTGCGGGCGGGCCGGCGCTCACGCGGGCGGTCTCAGCAGCTGCGCAGCTCAGGGCTCTGGTTGCGGATCTGGTTGTGCAGCGAGGTGAACTCCAGGTACGCCTCGCTGCCCTCGGAGCCCGGCCGGAAGGCGCCGACGCGGTGGCAGTTGACGAAGGCGAGCTTCACCCCGAAGTGGTCCTCCAGGCTGCCCCGGATCGCGTTGCTGGCCAGGGCGCGCAGCAGCTGGGCGCGCTCCTCGTCGCTGGGCGTGGTGTTGTCGGTGGCGAACTCGCCCTCGGCGGCCGCGAGTTCGGTGCTGAGCCCGGCGACGACCTGGTAGGCGTACGGGAGCGAGCCGCGGACGGTGTCGATGAAGTCGGCCTGGGCGACCCGCCCTTCCTGGGCCTGGGCGAGGAGGGCGGGGGAGACGTCGAGCGACATGGAGGTCCTCTTTCAGACGGGCGTGCGGGTGAAGGCCCTGGTTATCGAAGATGAAAACCATTGCAAGAAGGACTCTGCCGGGCGCTCTGACGCCCTGTCAAGCGCCACCGCCGGGGGGTGTCGCCGCAGGCCGGCGCACCTTGACGACGAACGCGGCGATCAGCACGGCGAGGGCCGCGAACACCAGCCCCATCTGGAAGGCGCTCGCGATGCCGTGGACCAGCACCTCCGTGGAGTACGGCGCCGGGAGCCGCCCGCTCGCCCGGAAGGCGGCCGCCTGCTGCGGGGTCGCCTGCCGCAGGAACGCGCCGACCTGCTGCCGGGCCTCGTTGCGGCTCGCCGTCCCGTACACGGTGACGAGGATCGACAGCCCGAGCGACCCGCCGACCTGTTGCGTGGTGTTGAGCATGCCGGTGGCGGCGCCCGCCTCGTGCGGGGCCACGTGGGAGACGGCGGTCAGCATCGCCGGGACGAAGATCGAGCCCATGCCGAAGCCGAACATCAGCGTCGGCCCGAGGATCCCGCCCGCGTAGCTCGTGTGGGCGTCGATCCGCGTCGACCACAGCACCCCGCCGAACACCAGCAGCGAGCCCGCCATCAGGAAGGGCTTGGCCCCGAAGCGGATCTGGTTGCGCGCCGCGAACTGCGCGGCCGCGATGATCGCCACGCTGATCGGCAGGAAGGCGAAGCCCGCGCGCAGCGGGCTGAACCCCAGGACGTCCTGCACGAACAGGGTCACGAAGAAGAAGATGCTGAACATCGCCGCCGCCACGCAGAGCATCAGCCCGTACGCGCCGGAGCGGTTGCGGTCGCGGAAGAGGTGCAGCGGGGTGATCGGCTGCGGCGCCCGCCGCTCGTTCAGCAGGAAGGCCGCGAGCAGGACGACGGCCAGGCCGAAGGAGAGCAGGGTGACGGGGTCCGTCCAGCCGTGGTCGGAGGCGCGGATGAACCCGTACACCAGCGAGACCATGCCCGCCGTCGCGGTGAAGGCGCCGGTGAGGTCGAAGCGCCCGGGGTGGCGTTCGGACTCGTTGATGTAGAGCGGCGCGAGCAGGGCGATGGCCAGGCCGATCGGCACGTTGACGAAGAGCACCCACCGCCAGGACAGCCAGGAGGTGAGCATCCCGCCGAGCAGCAGCCCCACCGCGCCGCCCGCGCCGGCGACGGCGGAGTAGACGCCGAAGGCCCGGTTGCGCGGCGGGCCCTCCTCGAAGTTGGTGGCGATCAGCGCCAGCGCCGTCGGCGAGGCGATCGCGCCGCCGAGGCCCTGGAGCGAGCGGGCCGCGAGCAGCCAGGCGGAGGACTGGGCCGCGCCGCCGAGCAGCGAGGCCGTGCTGAAGACGAGGACGCCGACGATGAAGACCCGCCGCCGGCCGAGGATGTCGCCGGCCCGGCCGCCGAGCAGCAGCAGCCCGCCGAAGGTGAGGGTGTAGGCGTTGATGACCCAGGACAGGTCGGTGGTGTTGAACTTCAGCGCCTGCTGGATGTGCGGCAGGGCGATGTTCACGATCGTGATGTCGAGGACGACCATCAGCTGGGTGGCCGCGATGACGGTGAGGGCTATCCCTGGGTGCTGGCCGCGGCGCGCGGTCGCGGGTGCGGCGGTGGCCAGGGCGCGCGAGGTGGCCATGGCTGGTCCCCCAGTGGCTCGGGTGCGAACGACGGGGAGGGCGAGCGGACTCGTCCGACACCACCGACGGTAGCCCCGGGGCATAGGGAACACAACCGTTCATTACGGGCAAGGGTGCGCATTCGGGCATTCCTCGGGATGGGTTACGGAGAGTGATTCGTGCGTGCCGATCGTGGGAATGGAGGGCGGACGTAACGGGTGAAACTGCGCCAAAAGGGTGAAAGATCATCTGACGCGCTGGAGTCGCACGGGCGTCTGATGCCCGATCGGATGAACTCCGGGGTATGAGACTTCGATTCCGGACCGGGAGGATCGCCTCGGTCATGGCCCTGGTGGCGGGTTCGCTGCTGAGCAGCAGCGTGCTGGCGCCACCGGCACAAGCCGCGATCTCCTTCACCAAGACCGTGGACAAGGCGACCGCTTCTCCGGGGGAGAACGTCACCTACACCCTGCGTTACACCTGCTCGATCACCGAGTGCACCAACGGCCAGATCCTCGACACCCTCCCGTCGAACATGCAGTTCGTCGGCTGGACGCCCGACCCCTCCACCGTGGACGAGGCCGCCTCGACCACGCCGGCCGCCGGGGCGATGGGCGGCGCGATGGACATCAAGCTCAAGAGCCTCAGCCCGGGCACCACCGCCACCATCACGGTGACGATGAAGTACCCGAACTTCTCCACCTCCAACGGCGCGACCTCGACCAACTCGGCGACCATGTCGGCCACCAACGAGCCCACGCAGTCGTCCAGCGCCGACACCAAGGCCGCCGTGCAGCCGCAGTACACGGTGACCAAGGGCATCCAGACCTCCAGCAGCGACGGACGCACCGTCACCTACCAGTTCAGCACCTGTGCCACCGACAACGTGCCCAACGTCGACCTGGACACCAGCCGCCTCCTGGACACCCTCCCGGCCGGCGCCGTCGTCGACACCGGCCGCTCACCCGGCTGGTCCCAGGTGGCCCCCGGGCCCAACACCTGGGGCTACGACATCGGGGCCTTCACCTCCGGCAACGGGCGCGGTGGCTGCCGCAACCCCGGCGTGCTGGTCGTCAACTACCCCGAGGCCTCCTTCCCGGACGGGACGACCTCCGACAACAACGTCGACCTCCTCGGCGCCCCGCTGACCGAGACCGAGCGCAAGCTCGACAGCGCCTCCACCACCACCGGTCAGTTCCGTCCGCCGGCGAGCGGCGTGGTGGTCACCGCCAGCAAGGTGTGGCGCGAGACCACCACCAACGGCGACCTCAACTCCTTCAGCCTGTCGGCCACCAACACCTCCGGGCCGGCCACCAGCCTGACGATCACCGACCCGGGGGCCGGGAGCACGGACGGCGTCTACAACTGGATCTACCCGCAGTCGATCCAGCTGGAGCCGTGGAACCCGACCAGCATCCAGCTCACCCTGCAGTACCGCCTCAACGGCGACCCCACCTGGCAGACCTTCACCCCCTCCAGCCCGTTCAACGGCTCCGGCGCGCGCCGCATCACCTTCGTGCAGGGCGCGAGCGACCCGGCGAACGACGACCTCGGCATCCCCGCCGGGCGCTGGCTCGACGGGCTCAGGTTCACCTGGAACGGGCCCATCCCCACCGGCTGGAGCCCCGGCAACGCCGTCCAGGTGGTCACCCAGGTCGCCACCCCCGGCCACGACGGGCGCCAGGCCCCGGCCCCGCTGACGAACTGCGTGGACACCACCGCGAGCGACGGCACCAACAGCGCCTCCGCCAACGCCTGCGCCTCCACCACCATCACCCAGGCCACCAACCTCGGCGCCGCCAAGACCACCGTCGCCGGTGAACTCTCCGCCCCCGGCGGCAAGGCCACCTTCCAGGTCATCCCGTACAACCGCAGCGCCCGCGACCTCGACCGCCCGCTCGTCCTCTACGACGTGCTCCCGGCCGGCGTCGTCTACATCGACGGCTCCGCCCGCCCGGACCCGAACTACCCGGACGCCAAGGCCCCGAGCTCCATCACCGTCACCCCCGGCCCGGACGGGCGCCAGATCCTCCGGATGGAATGGCCCGCCGGCGCGCCGGACATGACGTACCTGCACGACCAGCTGGCCTACCGGATGCTCTTCGACGTCCAGGTCGCCAGCAGCATCCGCACCGGTGAGCTGACCAACGACATCTACGTCACCGTCGACAAGCCCAACGCCCCGGTGTCCTGCATGTTCTCCGGCTCCGACAGCGGCAGCACCCCGGACGTGCTCGACCTCAACGGCAACGGCGACACCACCGAGCTGATGTGCCACGCCTCCTCCAAGATCCGCGTGGACGCGCCCGCCGTGCTGCGCTCGTACAAGGAGGTCAAGGGCGACCTCGACGCCGACTACGTCACCATCGGCACCGCCACCCCCGGCGGCCAGACCTCCTGGCGGATGACCGTCCGCAACGACTCGCCGGACCCGGTCACCGACTTCATCGCCTACGACAAGCTGCCCACCCCGGGCGACAACTACGTCCTCACCCAGGGCGCGGCGCGCGGCAGCGCCTGGACGCCCTCGCTCAGCCAGCCGATCACCAGCAGCGACCCGACCGTGCTGATCGAGTACACCACCGACCCCAACCCCTGCGTCGAGACGGTGGTCGTCGACCGCACGGGCTGCAACAGCGGCGCCGTCTGGGCCGCCGCCTTCCCCGGCCCGGGCATGGCGACCTGGTTCCGCATCCACCGGCCCGGCACCATCGCCTCCGGCGCGTCCTTCACCCTCACCTGGCCGATGGTCGCCTCGTACGACGCCCCCGAGGGCGAGTACGCGTGGAACAGCTTCGCCTACACCGCCACCGACAACGAGGGCCGGCAGCTGCTGCCGGCCGAGCCGGCCAAGGTCGGCGTGGCGGTCAAGCGGACGGCGCCGTCGAACAACGCGCTCGGCGACTTCGTCTGGTGGGACAAGGACGAGTCCGGCGTCCAGAAGCCCGGTGACACCGGCATCTCCGGCGTCACCGTCAAGCTGCTGGACGGCAACGGGCAGCCCGTGCGCGACAAGGACGGCAAGCCCGTCACCACGGTGACGGACGCCACCGGGCACTACCTGTTCGACAACCTGCCGGACGGGACGTACCAGGTGCAGTTCGACCTGTCGACGCTGCCCAAGGGCGCGACCGTCACCAAGCAGCACGCGGGAACCGACCCGACGAAGGACTCGGACGCGGACCCGACCACCGGGATCACGCAGAGCGTCACCCTGAGCGGGGGGCAGCGGTACCTGGACCTCGACATGGGCGTGATCCTGCCGAACACCTCGCCGTCCCCGTCCCCGTCCCCGTCTCCCTCGCCGAGCCCGTCCCCGTCGCCCTCTCCGTCGCCGAGCCCCAGCCCGAGCTCCTCCCCGAGCCCGAGCCCCAGCTCCTCGCCGTCGCCGAGCCCGAGCAGCTCCCCGTCGCCCTCCACCTCGCCGTCGTCCTCCCCCTCCGGGTCGACCTCGCCGAGCGGCACGGTCAGCCCGCCGACCAGCCCGAGCACGACGCCGGGCGTCCCGTCCGGCTCGACCAGCCCGTCCCTGCCCAGCACCGGCAGCAGCACCAACGGCCCGCTGCTCCTGGCCTTCGGTGCCCTGGCGGTCTTCGGTGGTCTGATCATCTGCGTGATGGCCTACCGCCGACCGGGACGCCACAGCTGATGACCAGCTGAACAACAGAACAGCGAGAGAACGACCGGTGGCGCCGCTCCCCGAGCGGCGCCACCGGTCGTTCCCCGGCGCCGGCCACGCTCCGGACCACGGCCGGGGCCGCTACGCCGTGACCTTGCCGACGAACTCGGCGAGGTTGCCGAGCAGGCGCTCGATCCGCTCCTCCTCGGTCAGCGACTCGTGGATGCGGGTGCCGTACTCCTTCTTGCCCCGGATGTAGAGCGAGCAGGCGAGGTCGGCGCACATGTAGGCGCCCACCGAGTTGCCCTGCTTGCCCGCCTGGCCGGCGCGCGGGGCGACCAGCAGGGCGACGTTCCCGGTCTGGGGGGTCACGCAGAGGGAGCAGATGCTGCGGCGGGCCTGCCAGGAGGCGGCGGAGGTGGAGCGCAGGACGACGGCGACGAGCCTGCCGCCGAGCTCGCCGGCCAGGTAGGCGCGATCAGGGGCCTGGGGGTCTCGCCAGCCGAGGAAGTCCAAGTCCTCCCAGGGGAGTTCGGTCAGGTTGCGGGGGGTGTTCAGGCGGGAGGCCTCGCCCTTGCTGCAGTTCACGAAGGCGGCGCGGATCTCTTTGTCGGTCAACGGCTTCATGGGACGGAAAGGTAAATTACCTAGAGGTCTTAGGCAAATGTATATTTGCCCTAGGCGATCGAGGGTGATCGACGGCGATCGACGAGCGACAAAGGACGGCATGGCACGCGCAGGACTGAACACGGAACGCGTCACCCGCGCCGGGGCGGACCTGGCCGACGAGGTCGGCTTCGACAAGGTCACCGTCTCGGGCCTCGCCCGCCGCCTGGGCGTCAAGGACGCGAGCCTGTACTCCCACGTCAAGAACTCGCAGGACCTCAAGGTCCGGATCGCCCTGCTCTCCCTGGAGGAGCTCGCCGACCGCGTCGCCGCCGACATCGCCGGCCGAGCCGGGCGCGATGCCCTGGCCGCCTTCGCCGGCGCCTACCGCGACTACGCCCGCGAGCACCCCGGCCGCTACGCCGCCGCACAGTTCCCGTTCGAGCCCGAGGTCGCGTGGTCCAGCGCCCTCGTGCGGCACGGGCAGATGACCAGGGCCCTCCTGCGCGGCTACGACCTCGGCGAACCCGCCGAGACCGACGCCGTCCGCCTGCTCGGCGGCACCTTCCACGGGTACGTCGCGCTGGAGCGCTGCGGCGGCTTCGCCCACACCCCGCGCAGCACCGACGAGTCCTGGGAGCGCATCCTCGACGCCCTCGACTCCCTGCTGCGCTCCTGGCCGTCACCCGGCTGACGCGCGCCCGGCTGACGCGCACCCGGGGAGCGTCAGCGGGCGGCCGCCGCGATCGCCGTGCGGACGGTGAGCAGGCAGGGATCGCAGTAGCGGTCGGGGGTCTCCGGGGCGGGGGCGTCCAGGCTCGGCATCACCCGCTGGGACGGCTCCAGGAACCGCCCGCACAGGGAGGAGGACGCGTCGTCCTTGGCCACCACGTGCCACACCACGGCCGGCGGGGACACCGCCGGGTCGTGCTCGGCCCACATCTCGTACACGGCTCGACCTCCGGATCACTGGGGCGGGGCCACTCCATGCAAACCCGCCCCGCTCCGGGCGGCCACCGGACCGGACCCGGTGGGATGGCGGCCGGGAGCGAACGTGACTGGGAGGGTACGAGTTCGTTCACTAACATCGACAGTGCCCGGGGGAGCGGGCCGGGGGAGAGGGCGACGAGGCAGGACCCGAGGAAGGTACGGAGCATGACCGCAGAGACCGGCACCGTGCGCGCGGCGGCGCCGACGACCCCGCTGCGGCGGCGCGGCGAGGCGCTGGAGAACGCCATCCACGAGGCGGTCCTCCAGCAGCTCACCACCGACGGCTACGCCCGGATGACCATGGAGGGCGTCGCCTCCGCCGCGCAGACCGGCAAGGCGGCCCTGTACCGCCGCTGGTCGAGCAAGGAGGAGCTGGTGCGCGACGCGCTGCGCGCCAGCGTCCCGCCCGCCGGGCCGACCCCGGACACCGGTGCGCTGCGCGGCGACCTCCTGGAGGTGGTGACCAGGCTGCGCGCCGCGATGTTCAGCGAGGTGGGCACCGCCGTGCGCGTGCTGATGGGCGAGCTGGACCAGCGGCGGGCGCACGCCTTCCTGGAGATCGTGCTGGAGCGGGTCGTGGAGCCGACCACCGCGATGATCGGCGAGGTGCTGGAGCGCGGCGTCGCGCGCGGCGAGGTGCGGCCGGGCGCGGTGACGCCGCTGGTCACCGACCTGGTGCCGGCGCTGATGCTGTACCGGATCAAGATGTGCGGCGGGGACGCGGAGCGCGTCGACCCGCAGGCCATCGTGGACGAGGTGCTACTGCCCGTCGTCCGGCCCAACCCGTCGGCGGGGCAGGGGAGTTGACGAAGGGGCCCGGTTCCGTGGAACCGGGCCCCTTCGCGCTGCCGGCGGTGATCAGGCGCCGCTGTGGCGCAGCATGTCCTCGCGCTCGACGACCTTGACGCGCTCGCGGTCCTCGGCCGCGCCCAGCGCCTTCTCGTGGGCGTCGAGCTGCTTCCAGCCGTCCCAGGTGGTGAAGCGCACGCCCTGGGCGCGCAGGTGCTCCTCGACGGCGGCCGGGTCCGCGTCGACGGCGCCGGGCAGGCGGCCCTGCGCGTGGTCGTCGAGCAGGCAGGCGACCGTCTCGTTGGCGTCGCCCTTGGTGTGGCCGATCAGGCCGACCGGGCCGCGCTTGATCCAGCCGGTGACGTACGTCGCGGCGCGGTGCGAGCCGTCGCCGTCCAGGACGCGGCCGGCCTCGTGCGGGACGGTGCCGGAGACGGCGTCGAAGGGGAGCTTCGGCAGCTCGTCCGAGTAGTAGCCGACCGCGCGGTAGACGGACTGGACGTCCCAGTCGGTGAAGCGGCCGGTGCCGCGCACGTTGCCGGTGCCGTCCAGCTCGGTGCGCTCCGTGCGCAGGCCGACGACCTTGCCGTCCTCGCCGAGCACCTCGGTCGGGGACTCGAAGAAGTGCAGGTAGACGCGGTGCGGGCGGTCGCCGACGTCGCGTATAGCCCAGTTCTCGATGGTCGAGGCGACGAGGTCGACGTGCTTGACCGAGCGGCGCTCGGCGATCGAGCCGTCGTCGTACTCGATGTCCTCGGGGTTGACGATGACCTCGATGTTCGGCGAGTGGTCCAGCTCGCGCAGCTCCATCGGGCTGAACTTGGCCTGCGCGGGGCCGCGGCGGCCGAAGACGTGGACCTCGACGGCGCGGTTGGCCTTGAGGCCCTCGTGGACGTTCGGCGGGATCTCGGTGGGGAGCAGCTCGTCGGCGGTCTTGGCGAGCACGCGGGCCACGTCCAGGGCGACGTTGCCGACGCCGAGGACGGCGACCTTCTCGGCCTCCAGCGGCCAGGTGCGCGGCACGTCCGGGTGGCCGTCGTACCAGGAGACGAAGTCGGCGGCGCCGTAGGAGCCGTCCAGCTCGATGCCGGGTATGCGCAGGGAGCGGTCGGCCATCGCGCCGGTGGAGAATACCACGGCGTCGTAGAAGCGGTGGAGGTCGTCCAGGGCGAGGTCGGTCGGGTAGTCGACGTTGCCGAAGAGGCGGACCTGGGGCTTCTCGAGCACCTGGTGCAGGGCGGTCACGATGCCCTTGATCCGGGGGTGGTCGGGCGCCACGCCGTAGCGGATCAGGCCGAAGGGGGCGGGCATCCGCTCGAAGAGGTCGATCGAGACCCCGGGGTTCTGGGCGGCGTCGGACTTCAGCAGGGCGTCGGCGGCGTAGATGCCGGCGGGGCCGGCTCCGACGATCGCGACCCTGATCGGGCGGTGCATGGTGAACCTGTCCTCCGGGCTGGCGCAACGGGTAATGGACTATACCTGCGCAGCAAACCCGGAGGACGGGCGGGGGTGTAGTCGGCGCCGGTCTATGGGCTCATAGAGACGGCCTATGGGGTGAGGGCTTTACGGGCGGGGCCAGTCGGTGCTCCTGTCCTCGGGCGGGGCGGCCTCCGTGACGCGGGCCGCCGCGGTCTCGAAGAAGCGCAGCAGTTCCACCGGGAACGGCAGGACCAGCGTCGAGTTGTTCTCCGCCGCGACCTCCACGATGGTCTGGAGCAGGCGCAGTTGCATCGCCGCCGGGGTCTCGGCCATCGTCGCCGCCGCCTCGGCGAGCTTGGAGGCGGCCTGGAACTCGCCGTCCGCGGTGATGATCCGGGCCCGGCGCTCGCGGTCGGCCTCGGCCTGGCGGGCCATCGAGCGCTTCATCGAGACCGGCAGGCTGACGTCCTTGATCTCCACCCGGTCGATGTGCACGCCCCAGCCGGTGGCCGGGCTCTCCAGCATGACCTCCAGGCCCTGGTGGAGGTTCTCGCGGCCGGAGAGCAGATCGTCCAGCTCGCTCTTGCCGATGATGGAGCGCAGCGAGGTCTGGGCGACCTGGAGCATCGCGAAGCCGTAGTTCTGCACGTCCACGGTGGCCCGGATCGGGTCGCTCACGCGGAAGTAGAGCACCGCGTCGACGCTCACCGAGACGTTGTCCTTGGTGATGCCCTCCTGGGCGGGCACCGGCATGGTGACGACCTGGACGTTCACCTTGCGCATCCTGTCGATCACCGGTATCAGCAGGGTGATCCCGGGTTCGCGGACCTGCCCGCGCACCCGGCCGAGGCGGAACACCACACCCCGTTCGTACTGCTGCACCACCTTCACCCCGGTGGCGAGCAGGAACAGCACCAGCACGACGACGATCACGAGCGCTGCCACGGTCGTTCGGCCTCCCCCGTACGCGGCGCGGCCCGGCCGGGTCCGGAGTGGCCCTGTCGCGCGGGCGGCGAGCCGCGGAGCACAGTATGCGCGCGGTCGGGCGGGTGGGACAGGGCTTTTGCGCGGCTCTTGCGGAGTACGTACGGGGCACTCGCGCGGCGGGGAAGCGGTCGACGGCCCGTACGGGGGTGAACGGGCCGTCGACGGGGTGTCAGGCCGCTGTCAGGCTGCTGTCCGGTCGTGCGAGGCCGTGCCGGGTCCTGCGAGGTCGCCCCGGGGGCCTAGCCGCACTTGACCTGGATCTTGTGCCAGGCGCCCTCGTAGTAGAACTCGGCGTAGCACTTCTTCGAGAAGCCGGTCGCCGAGGCGGTGGTCGCCGTCGCGAGGCCGAGGCCGGTGAAGGCGATCAGTCCGGCGAGCGCGACGGCCGCGCGCCGCTTGCCGCGGGTGAGTGTGGTGGTGCTGGTGGCCATGGAGTCGGTCCCCTTCGTGAGGGGCCGGCCCTGCCGGGAGCGGGGCCGGCCGTCTTCGTGCAAGGAGCGCGCCGCCGCTCCTGCCGTCCCCGGGCGGGGGCGGCGGCACGAGCCTGGCGCAGCTGACGCGGCGTCAGGGAGGTCGCGGTGTGACCTGGCAGCGGAGCGGGTCGGCGTGATCGTCCGGGAAACGGGCGACGGCCCGTACGGGGGCACGGGCCGTCGAGGGTGTCTCAGCGGGGTCGGACGTGTCAGCGCGGCGCCAGCGGCGGGACGGGCTCGCACTTGACCTGGACCTTGTGCCAGGTGCCGTTGTAGTAGACCTCGACGTAGCACTTCTTGGCGAACGACTCCGCCGAGGCGGTCGACGCCGTCGCGAGGCCGAGGCCGGTGAACGCGATCAGTCCGGCGAGCGCGACGGCCGCGCGCCGCCTGCCGGGGCGGGTGGTGGTGGTGGCCATGGACAGGCCCTCCTCTCTGTAGGGCCGGCCGCGCGGTGGCGCGGCCGGCGGATGGGTGAACAGCACTGCCGGGAACGGCAGTTGAATGCAGGGGTGCGTGTGCCGCCCCCGACGTCCTCAGATCGGGGGCGACAGACCGAGCATCATCCTGATGACGGAGTGTCAGGGAGGTCAGGATGTGACCTGGAGATGACGGGCGGTCCTTCTCGGGGCGTATGGACCGGCGTTGACGGTACGGAAACAATCAAGGGCATGGATCAAGTCGAAGCCCTCCGTGACTTCCTGATGTCCCGGCGCGCCAGGCTGCGGCCCGACCAGGTCGGGCTCCCCGTGCACGGACTCCGCAAGGTCAGCGGCCTGCGGCGGGAGGAGGTCGCCGGACTCGCGGCGATGAGCGTGGAGCACTACACCCGGCTGGAGCGGGGCCGCGCCTCCTGCGTCTCCGACACCGTGCTCGACGCCGTCTCCGACGCCCTGCGGCTGAGCCCGGGCGAGCGCCGCTACCTGCGCAGCCTCGCCCGGCCCACCGAGGAGGACGGCGGGGCCGGCCTCCCGCCGGAGCGGTGGCGGGGGCTGCAGTCGGTGCTGGACTCGATGGCCGTCACGCCTGCCTACCTGCTCGGCCGGGGCGGGGCGATCCTCGCCTGGAACCGGCTCGCCGCCGCCGTCTTCCTCGACTTCGGGCGGCTGTGGCCCGAGGAGCGGACGGTCGGGCGGCTGGTGTTCACCGACCCGCGCGTGCCCGGGCTCTACGCCGACTGGGAGGGCAAGGCGCGGGGCACCGTCGGACTGCTGCGCAGCGAGGCCGGCCGCTGGCCGCGCGACGAGGCGCTCGCCGGGGAGATCCGCGAACTGCGGGAGCACAGCCCGCTGTTCAGGCGGCTCTGGGACGAGCACCTGGTGCACGAGCAGAGCCACGCCACCCTGCAGCTGGTCTGCGCCCGGGCGGGCGTGCCGCTGTGGCTGTCGGCGTCGGCGCTGACCGTGGCGGACCATCCGGACCTGGTGATCGCGGTGTACACCGCCGTGCCGGGCTCCGACTCCGAGCGGGCCCTGCACCGGCTGGCGCGCTCGGTCGCGCCGGCCGGTGACTGACGGGCAGTCAGGGTTCAGGCGCGGAAGTCCTCCGCGTGCTCGGCGGCGAACTCCGCGAAGGAGCGCGGCGGGTGGCCCGTCAGCCGGGCCGTGTCCGGGCCGACCTCGGCGGCGTTCCCGGCCGCGTAGTACCCGTACAGCTCGGTCAGGCCCTCCGCCCGCCAGGGCTGCCGGCCCGCCGCGAGCATCCCGGCCAGGGCCTGGGCGGGCTCGACGGCCGTGTACGCCACCGGGCGGCCCGCGACGGCGGCGAGGCGCTCGGCCAGCTCGCCGTGGGTGAGGGACTCCGGGCCGGTGAGGGTGTACACGGCGCCCTCGTGGCCCTCGCCGACGAGCACCTCGACGGCCGCCTCCGCGACGTCCCGGGCGTCGACGTACGAGACCGCGCCGGCGCCGCCCGGCACGGCCAGGGTGCCGGAGCGGACGGCCTGCGCCATGCCCAGGAAGTTCTGGTGGAAGCCGTTGGGCGCGAGGACGGTCCACGGCAGGCCCGAGGCCCGCAGGTGGTCCAGCCCGGCGGTGTGCGCGCCGATGAAGCGCACGCCCTCGGGGCGGCGGTCGACGCCGGCGGCGGCGTGCAGGACGACGCGGGGGCGGTGGCCGGAGCGGGCCGCCGCGTCGATCACGTTGCGCTCGTGGGCGGCCATGTCCGGGTGCACGGCGACCAGCAGGTAGACCGCCTCCGCCCCGGCGAGGGCGGCGTCCAGCGAGGCCGCGTCCGCGAAGTCGGCCTCGGCCCGCTCGACGGCGTCGCCCCACTCGGGGCGGCCCTTCGAGCCGGGGCGCACCACCGCCCGTACGGCCGCGCCGCGCTCGCGCAGCCCCCGGACGACCTCGGCGCCGACCGTGCCCGTGGCGCCCGTCACGACGATCACGATGTGTTCCTCCCCGTTGGTCCTGCTCGGTGCTTCCTCGGTGGCGCCGGTGTGATGAGGCGTCAGGCGGATGATCGCAGCCTGTTCGTAGTGGATCAAGGGCGGTCACGGAGGGCCCGCCGGTGGAGGGGCCGGTTCGTGCCCGACCTCGACGCGACACGGCGCCCGCCCAGTCCTCGACTTGTCGTGGGCCGGGCGCTTGGATGGGGAGCGGCCCGGTCACCGTCCGTGTGCATCCGGGGCACCCCGGCAAGGCGAGGAGCCGCCACCGTGAACGACACCCCCGATCACGCCGACCTGGCCCGCCGCATCGGCGACCGCTGCCGCCAACTCGGCCTGAGCGACGATTCCTTGGCCCGCCGCGCGGCGATGGCCCCGCGCTACCTCGACCATCTCGTGCAGGCCGGGCCCGAGTTCGACCCCGGCGGCTTCCTGAGGATCGCCGCCGCGCTCGGCCTGAGCCGGGACGAGCTGCTCAACGGCTGCGAGGACGCCCCGCCCGGGCAGTCCGCGCCCGGCCCGCGACCGCGCCTGCTCGATCTCGCCGAGGCCGAGTGCTGGGAGCTGGTCGGCACGCACGGGATCGGGCGGGTCGCGCTGGCGGTGCACCCGGGGCCGGTCGTCCTGCCGGTCAACTACGTGGTGGACGAGGGGAGTTTCGCGTACCGGACCGGCGACGGGGAGGCGGCGGCCCCGGCCGAGGGCGCGGACCTGGCCTTCCAGGTCGACCACATCGACGAACGGCAGGGGCGAGGCTGGAGCGTCCTCGCCCTCGGCTCCGCCCACTACGTGGACGAGCCGGCGGAGCTGGAGCGCCTGGCCGGGCTGACCGGCGCCGCGCCCTGGGCGGGCGGGGACCGCCCGCGGTGGGTGCGGGTGCGGCCCGAGGAGATCAGCGGGCGGCGGCTGGTCACGGGCTGAGGCGGGGCGTCGGGGGTGGGGGTCGGGTGGTGCGGCCAGGGGGCGGCGGGACGACGGCACGTCGCGCTGTTCGTCCGTCCGGGTCCCGACCGCTCCGGCGTCGGACGGCGGCGCGTCCGGGCCGGTGACCGGCGCGGGATCGCGGGCGCGCGCCGGGAGACAAGGCGGTTCCGTGGACGCGGTGGGGCCGGGCTGGTATCCAGTCCACTGGCACGCGGGCCCGCCCGGGCGAACCGTAGGCGGACTACTCAGGAAAGCGGGAACGATGCGCAGGATTCTGATCGTCGGAGCCGGGCAGGCCGGGCTCCATCTGGCCCTCGGACTCCAGCACCACGGCTACGACGTCACCGTGATGACCGACCGTTCCCCCGAGGCCGTCCGCAGGGGCCGGGTGCTCTCCACCCAGTGCATGTTCGGCACGGCGATGCGCACGGAACGGGCCCTGGGGCTGGACTTCTGGTCGGAGGAGGCGCCGCAGATCCGGGGCGTCGGGGTGACCGTCGCCGGGCCGGACGGGAGCGGCACGCCGGCGATCGAGTGGCTGGGGAGGCTGCGCAGCCCCGCCCAGTCCGTCGACCAGCGCCTCAAGATGCCCGCCTGGCTGGAGACCTTCTCCGACCGGGGCGGCCGCGTCATCGTCCAGCCGGTCGGCGCCGCTGACGTGGCGCACCTGGCGGGCTCGTACGAGCTGGTGCTGGTCGCCACCGGGAAGGGGGGCCTCGGCTCGCTGTTCGAGCGGGACGAGGAGCGCTGCCCGTACGACCGGCCGCAGCGCGCGCTGGCCGCCGCCTACGTGCACGGCCTCGGCCCGCGGGCCGGGCAGGAGGTGAAGGCCGCGAACTGCAACCTGGTGCCCGGGGTCGGGGACTTCTTCGCGCTGCCGGGCCTGACCGCCGACGGCCCGTGCGACATCCTGTTCTGGGAGGCCCTGCCCG
Source organism: Kitasatospora sp. NPDC101183 (assembly GCF_044767945.1). Classification (NCBI taxonomy): domain Bacteria; kingdom Bacillati; phylum Actinomycetota; class Actinomycetes; order Kitasatosporales; family Streptomycetaceae; genus Kitasatospora; species Kitasatospora sp. NPDC101183. The sequence continues at coordinate 122,965 of NZ_JBIWOW010000006.1, forward strand.
GCGGGCCGGCGGACGCCTTCGACGGGCTGCGCAGCCCGTCCGAACACCTGCGGGTGACACTGGAGTTGATGCGCGCCCACGTCCCCTGGGAGTACGAGCGGGCCCGGGCCGGGGTCGAGCTCACCGACGCGGGCGCCACCCTGACCGGCCGGTTCGCCCCGGTGGTCCGGCGGCCGGTGGGCGAACTGCCGGGCGGGGGCGCGGTGCTGGGCGTGGCGGACGTGGTCGTCACCAACGACCCCGTCACCGGCCAGGGCTCCAACAACGCCGCGAAGTGCGCGGCCGTCTACCTGGAGGCGATCCTCGCCCACGGGGGCAAGCCCTTCGACCGGGACTTCATGCAGGCCGCCTTCGACCGGTTCTGGGACACCGCCGTCGGCGCCTCCACGGCCTGGACCAACGCCATGCTCGCCCCGCCGCCCCCGCACGTCCTGCGGATCCTGGAGGCGGGCGCCCGCGTCCCGGCCGTCGCCGACCGCTTCGCCAACGCCTTCGACGACCCCTCCGACCTCGGCGAGTGGCTCCTCGACCCGCAGGGCGCGGAGGACTTCCTGGCCGCCGTGTGCGCGCGGGTGTGACGCAGGTGTGAGGCGGGTGTGAGGCGGGTGTGAGTCGAAGCAGGACCGATCGTTGCCGGACCGATCGCTTCGGGAGCGATCGGTCCGCTGCTTCTGGCGAGTCCTTGTCAACACCCGTGGCTGATGGGAGCATTCGGGCTTTGAACGCACGACCTTGGGGGAGAGCACGTGGCGGGCAACGACGGGAACATGGCGCAGACCGTGATCGACACGGCGATCAAGCAGCGCCTGCGCCGGAGCACCGGGCGCAGCCGGACGAGCACCGTGGTCGTGCTCGGCGCCATCGCGGTGATCGGCCTCTTCGTGGCCCTCGTGATCGGCAGCCCGGACCCGGACACCCCGCCCACGTGCGACGGCACGACCATGACCCACCGGAACGTCTGCCGGATCATCTCCTCGCGCGGGGGCGGCGGCTCCTTCACGTACTCGGAGATGATCGACCGCCGGGAGTCCTCGAAGGAGATCTGGCGCTACGTCGGCTTCGGGACGGCCGGCCTGATGCTGGTCTCCATGGTGGTGGCCTTCGGCAAGCTGGACCCGAAGCGCCCCTGGGGCAAGCCCGTCGCCGCCGGGTGCCCGCGCTGCCACCAGCCCACGCTGCGCGAGCAGGTGGCCGTCCACAGCGTCAGCCACGGCCGCACCACGCACCGCTACAGCGGGATCGTCACGCTCTGCACGCCGGTGTGCGGGTTCGCGACCATACGGCAGCGCTGAGCCCTCCCGACGGGGTCGGCGAGACTCGTCAGTCGGCCAGGCCGAGGGGGTCGGGGGCGTCGGCGAGGAGGTCCGGGCCGTTGTTGCGGACGCTGTTGACGGTGAGCGGGACGGCGCGGACGCGGAGGTCGCCGCCGGCGGGGCGGCGCAGGAGGTGGCGGAGCTCGGCGGCGTCGGTGTGGGAGGGGGAGAGCCAGTCGGCGAGGTCGTCCGGGGCGATGGTCAGCGGCATGCGGTCGTGGACGCGGCCGGCGCTGTCGGTGGCGTCGGTGGTGATGACCGTGGTGGTGGCGAGCCAGGCCAGCGGGTCGTCCTCGGGGAGGGTCGCGTCGCGCCAGAACTCGTAGAGGCCGGCCATCAGCAGCGGGTCGTCGGTGCTGAGGTAGTACGGCTGCTTGTACTTCTTGCGGCCCGCCTCGGCGGGCACCTCGCGCCACTCGAAGTAGCCGTCGGCCGGGACCACGCAGCGGCGGGCGGTGAAGGCCCGGCGGAAGGCGGGCTTGGTGTCGACCGTCTCCGAGCGGGCGTTGATCATCCGGGCGGCGCCGGAGCGGTCCTTCGACCAGGACGGGACGAGGCCCCAGCGCAGCGTCCGCAGCTGGCGCAGCACCTCGCCCGTGGACGGGTCGACGCGCTCCAGGACGGCGGGCACCGGATCGGTGGGCGCCACGTTCCAGCTGGGCGCGAGGGTTTCGGCCGCGTCCCATCGCAGCTCGCCGAGCAGCGAGACGAGGTCCTGGGGCGTGGTCGTGGAGACAAAGCGGCCGCACATGCCCCCAGCCTGCCAGAGGCCACCGACAACGGGAGTGGTGTGCGGGTCGTGTGGGGGTGGAGAGGCAGGGGCCGGGTGCGGGGCGATCGTTCGCGCAACGATCGTTCGTGCAACGATCGTCAGCGGTCCGAACGGTTCCCGGGCGTGTGCCCGAAGGTGCGGCGGAACACGTCGATGAACGCACTGGCCGAGGACCACCCGCACCGGTGCGCCACGGCGGTGACGGGCTCGCCCTCGGCGAGGAGCACCAGGGCGTGGTGCAGCCGCAGCTGGGTGCGCCACTGCGGGAACGTCATCCCGAGGTCGGCGCGGAACAGCCGCGACAGCGTGCGCTCGCCCGCGCCGACGGCGCGCCCCAGCTCGGCGAGGGTGCGGTGGTCGGCCGGGTCGGCGTGCAGCAGGGCGCACACGTCCCGCAGCAGCGGGGCGGTGGGCGTCGGCAGGTGCAGGGGCTGCTGCGCGGAGGCGCGCAGCTGGTCCAGGAGCACGGCGCGCAGCCGGGCGCGCTCGGGCGACTCCTCCCCGGGCGAGCGCGTGTAGGCGACGATCAGCTCGCGCAGCAAGGGCCCGACCGCGAGGACGGTGGGGCGGTCGAGCCCGAGCGGGTTCTCCCCGGCGGGCAGCCCGACGAGGTGGAGCTCCAGGGTGCCGTGCGCCTGGTGGGCGTGGACCGTCCCGGCCGGCACCCAGATCGCGCGGTTGCCGGGCGCGACCCAGGAGCCCGCGTCGGTGGTGATGGCGAGCACGCCCCGGGCCGCGTAGGCGATCTGGTGGTCGTCGTGCCGGTGGGCGTCGATCCCGGTGCCGGGCGCGAGCCGCTGGGCGAGGGTCGGGGCGACGGGGTCGTACCGGATTCCCGGCTGGCGGTTTGTCGGCATTACCAGGCAGGTTATCGGAAGTCCGACACCGGGCCCGGCCCCGAGCATGGCGGGGTGCAGACACAACACCGGATTCCCGTGCTCTCCGTGGGCCACGCCTGCGTCGACGTCTACCAGGGCGCGGTCGCCGCCCTCGTCCCCTTCCTGGTCGCCGAGCGCGGCTACGGCTACGCCGCCGTCTCGGGCGTGGTGCTGGCCGCCTCGCTGCTCTCCTCCGTCGCCCAGCCGCTGTTCGGGGCGGTGACCGACCGCTGGCCCCTGCCCTGGCTGCTGCCCGTGAGCACGCTGCTCTCCGGCATCGGCATGGCGCTCAGCGGGGTCGGCGACTCGTACGGGCTCACCCTCGCCTTCGTGGCGCTGTCCGGCGTCGGGGTGGCCGCCTACCACCCGGAGTCGGCCCGGGTCGCCCGGGCGGTCGCGGGCGGCGGGCACCGGGGGATGGCCTGGTTCTCCCTCGGCGGCAACCTGGGCTTCGCGGCGGCCCCGCTGCTGGTCGCGGCCGTGGTGGCGGGCGGAGGCGGCCTGCGGGCGACCCCGCTGCTGGTGCTGCCGGCGCTGGCCGGGGCCCTGCTCTGCCTGCCGGTGCTGCGCTCCCTGGGGCAGGACGGCCCGGGGGACGCCGCCACGCGGGCGCCGGGCCGGGACGACGTGCGGTCGTTCGTCCGGCTGTCCTTCGCCGTGGTGTTCCGCTCGATCGCGTTCACCGGACTGAGCACCTTCCTGGCGCTGTTCGTCACCCAGCGCCTCGGCGGCGGTTCCTCCGCCGGGACGGCGGCGCTGGTCGTGCTGTACGCGGGCGGGGCGGTCGGCTCCGTGCTGGGTGGCGCGCTCGCGGACCGCTGGGGGCGGGTGCCCGTCACCCGGTGGTCGTACCTGGTCGCGGCGGCGGCCGTGGCGGGGCTGCTGCTGGTGCCCGGCCCGGCGCTGTACGGCTTCGTGGCGCTGACCTCGGCGGGCCTGTACGTGCCCTTCTCGCTCCAGGTGACGCTGGGCCAGGACTACCTGCCCTCGCGGATCGGCACCGCCAGCGGCGTCACCCTCGGGCTGACCGTCTCGATCGGCGGCCTGGCGAGCCCGGCGATCGGCGCCCTGGCGGACGCGACCTCGCTGCGCACGGCGCTGCTGCCGCTGGTCGCGATGCCGCTGCTGAGCTGGCTGCTGTTCCGGGGGCTGCGGGAGCCGGCGGCCCCGGGCGGGGAGGACGGTCAGTCCGGGGTGGAGGTGATCAGCGCGACCACGCCCGCGTAGGCGCTGAACAGCATCGGCTCGCCCGGCTGCCGGTCGGCGAGCAGCAGGGACCAGCAGCGGGCGACGAGGTCGCGCGCGTGGACGCCGGGCCAGGAGGGCGGCAGCAGCTCCGGGGGGAGCAGCGGGTCGGGCTCGGTCGCCTCGGTGAAGGCGGCGGCCAACTCGATGGCGACGGTGAGGAGTTCGGTCTCGCCGAGGCCGCCCTCGGCGAGCTGGGCGAGCCGGTCGGTGGCCAGGTCTGCGAGGCGCTCGTAGCCCTCGGCGACCTCCTTCAGCGGCCACCAGTGGCGGGCGAGGTTGAGGGGGTGGTCGACGTAGCCCGTGCGCAGGTCGCGGGTGGTGAGGAAGGTCAGGTGATCCAGCAGTTCGAGGGCGCCGGCCTCGCGCCGCACGTCCCGCTCCCAGGGGTGAGGGGAGACGTAGAGGCCGGCCTGCACCGGGGCGCCGCCCAGGCGCAGCAGCGCCTCGCGCAGGGAGGCCCGGGCGAGGCGGTCGCGCTCGGGGACGGCGAAGCCGACAAGGTGCCACAGGCCGTCCCAGGGGGCGAGGCCCGCGTCCTGGGAGTACATCAGGGTGAGGTGCTCGACGTCGGGCTCGAAGGAGCGCCGGGCCGTGGAGGTGGAGCGCAGGACGGCGCGTCGGCCGCGGCCCTCCTGGACGAAGCGGCCGTCCGCCGTCAGGCGCTTGATGGTCAGCCGGACCTGCTGGTCGGACATGCCGAGCCGACCGGCCACGGCGTAGAGCTCGCCGCAGTCGACGGTGTCGTCCGCGCGGACGAGGGCGTCCACCAGCACCCGGGTCGGGATCTCCTGCATGGCGATCATCATAGACCGTTCGTATCTGATACGTTCGTTTTGAAAACGATAGATTGGATGATGAACGTTATGCGGATTCGAGACGGGCGCCCGGGCACGCGTCGGCGCGGTCGCCGCCGGCTCTGGGGATCGCTCGCCACCGTCCTCGTACTGCTGGTCGGCACCGGCGGCTGGGTCGTGTACCAGAACGAGTACGACATCGAGGAGGAGCGCGTCACCGTCACCGGCGGCAGACAACCGCTCCAGGGCGTCCTCGCCCGCCCCACCGGCGGCCACGGCCCGTACGGCCTCGTCGTCTTCGTCCACGGGGACGGGCCCGTCGACGCCACCCACGACACCTTCTACCGGCCCCTCTGGGAGGCCATGGCCCGCGCCGGGTACGCGACCCTCTCCTGGGACAAGCCCGGCGTCAACGGCGCCCCCGGCGACTGGCTCGACCAGAGCATCCAGGACCGCGCCGACGAGACCCTCGCCGCCATCGCCTGGGCCAAGACCCAGCCCGGCATCGACCCCGCCCGCATCGGCCTCTGGGGCGCCAGCCAGGCCGGATGGGTCATGCCCAAGGCCGCCCGGCAGTCCCCGGACGTGACGTTCCTGATCGCCGTAGCCCCCGCCGTCAACTGGCTCCAGCAGGGCCGCTACAACCTGCTCGCCGAACTCCGCGAACGCGGCGCCGGCCAGGCCGAGACCGAGGCCGCCGTCGCCCGCAGCGACCGCACCCTCGCCGCCCTGCGGGCCGGCTGGAGCTACGACCGGTACCGGGCGTCCGGCGGCGACGTCGACGGACTCACCCCGCAGCGCTGGGAGTTCAACAAGCGCAACTTCCGCTCCGACGCCACCGACGACCTCGCCCACCTCCGCGTCCCGGTGCAACTCGTCCTCGGCGGCCGGGACGTCAACGTCGACAGCGACGACACCGAGGCCGGCTACCGCCGCCTGCTCACCGCGCCCGGCGCCCTCCAGGTCCTGCGCTTCGAGGACTCCACCCACAACATGGTCCCCAAGAGCGTCGAGGACTCCGAGCTCAGGAGCACCCTCCTCGCCGTCGCCGCACCCCGCTCCCTCTTCACCCCCGGTTACCTCGACGGGATGACCCGCTTCCTGACCGCGCTCGACACCCGGAAGGGGTGAACACGATGAAGGTGCTCGCCCTCGGCGGAGCCGGTGCGATGGGCAGGGTGGCCGCCCGGGTGGTCGCGGGGCTGCCCGGCGTCGTCGACCTGGTCGTCGCCGACCGGGACCCGGAGGCCGCCCGCCGGACCGCCGCCGCCCTGTCCGCCGGCACGGCCGTCCCCGTCCGCGCCGCCCGGGTCGACGTCGCCGACACCGCCCGGCTGCACGAGGCCCTCCACCGCAGCGACCTCGTGCTGAACACCGTCGGCCCCTACTACCGCTACGGCGTCGGCGTGCTGCGCGCCGCCATCCGCGCCGGCACCCACTACCTCGACCTCTGCGACGACTGGGAACCCACGGCAGCCATGCTCGACCTCGACGTCGAGGCGCGGGCGGCCGGCGTGTGCGCCCTCGTCGGGATGGGCGCCAGCCCCGGCATCAGCAACCTCCTCGCCGCCCGCGCCGCCGCCCGGCTCGACACCCTCACGGACGTGTACACCGCCTGGCCGGTGGACGTCGGGCCGCACGAGGGCTCACCGGACGGCCTCTCGGCGGCCGCCGTGCACTGGATGCAGCAGATCGGCGGCGCCGTCGCCACGGTCGAGGCCGGACGGATCGTCCACCGGCCGCCGCTGCGCCCCGTCGCCCTGCGCCTGCCCGGCGGGCGCAGGGGCACGGCCTACACCGTCGGACACCCCGAGCCCGTCACCCTCCGGCGCACCCTGCGCCCGGGCGGCGCCTCGGCCGGGCTGATGGTGGTCACCACCGGGACGGCCGCCTTCCTGGACGTGCTGCGCCGCGACCTCGACGCCGGTCGCCTCACCAACGAGACCGCCGCCGCCCAGCTCGACCGCCCCTCCCCGGGCCGGGTGCTGCGCGCCGTTGCCCTGGCGCCAGGCATGCGAGGCCCGGGCAGCCTCCCGGGCTTCTTCGCCGCCGCGACGGGCACCCGGGCGGGCTGCCCGTACACCGTCCTGGCCGAACTGGCGGGCGCGGAAAAGGTGTTGGCCGACATGGCCGAGAGCACGGGCGTCCCGGCCGCCCTCGCCGCCGCGCAGCTGATCGACGGCACGGCGCGCGAGCCCGGCGTCCACCCGCCCGAGACGGCCGTGGACGGCGACCGCTTCTTCGCCGACCTCGCCCGCCACTGGCCGGGCGTTCGCGTGGAGGTGACGGAGGCGCCCTCGGGCGTGTGAACGAGCGTCACCGCCCGGGAGGGTCGGTCGTTGTGCCGCGTGCGCCGTTCGGCGCGCCCGGCCACCGGCGACCAGGAGGAGCCCGCGGTGCTCACCGCCACCAACCCGTTCACGGGCGGCTACACCCCGGTGGACGGGGAAGTCACCGCCTTCGACCTCCCGGTCACGGGCACGCTCCCCGCCGAACTCACCGGCCGCTACCTGCGCAACGGCCCGAACGGGATGCGCCCGGAGGACCTCCGCGCGCGCCACCTGTTCGCCGGGTACGCCATGGTGCACGGCGTGCGGCTGCGCGACGGGCGGGCGAAGTGGTACCGCAACCGGCTGGTCCGCAGCGCCGTCATCGCCAACGCCCTCGGCGAGCGGGCCCGCCCGGGGGCCGCGCCGCGGATCTTCGACGTCGCTCCCAACACGCACGTCATCGGGCACGGCGGCCGGACGTACGCCCTGGTCGAGGGCGGCTACCGCCCGTACGAACTCTCGTACGAGATCGAGACGGTGGGCGCCAGCGACTTCTGCGGCACGCTGCCGGAGGGGTTCGCCGCGCACCCCAAGACGGACCCGGCGACCGGGGAGCTGCACGCGATCACCTGGCAGCGGGACAGCGCGGTCCTGCGGCACCTGGTGGTCTCGGCGGCGGGCGAGGTCGTCCGTGCCGTCGACGTCCCCGTCCCGCACCGGCCGGTGGTCCACGACATGGCCCTGACCCGCGACCACGTCGTCCTCCTCGACCTCTCGGCGAGCGTCGACCAGCGGGTGAACCTGGAGCGCGCGACGTACCCGGCCGTCTGGGACGAGAGCCGCCCGGCGCGGATCGGCCTGCTGCCCCGGGCCGGAGGCGAGGTGCGGTGGTTCGAGGTCGAGCCCTGCTTCGTCTTCCACACGCTCAACGCGTACGAGGACGGCGACCGCGTCGTCGTCGACGTCGTCCGCTACCCGAGGATGTTCACGGGCGGGGCCCTGACCGACCAGAGCAGGCCCACCCTGGACCGCTGGCTCGTCGACACCGTCTCCGGCAGGGTCGTCGAGTCCCGCCTCGACGACAGGCCCCAGGAGTTCCCCGCGGTCAGCCCCGCCGTGGTCGGCGGACCGCACCGCTACGGCTACTCCACCGTCGCCACCGACCTGCTGCGGCACCTCGCCGACACCGAAGGGCTCGACGCCCTGCCCCCGGAGGCGGCCGGCGACGCGCTGATCAAGCACGACCTGGGCCGGCAGACCGCTACCGTCCGCCGCTTCGGTGCCGGGCGCTACGCGGGCGAGACCTCCTTCGTCCCGCGCGAGGGCGCCCGGGCCGAGGACGACGGCTACCTCCTCACCTTCGTCCACGACCCCGACCGGGGCGCGAGCGACCTGGTCGTCCTCTCCGCCGAGGACTTCACCGGCGATCCGGTCGCCACGGTGCACCTGCCCGTGCGGGTGCCGACGGGATTCCACGGCAGCTGGATCCCCGACGAGGGCTGAGACGACGTCAGGAGCCTTTTCCGGCACGGCGACTGGGACGATGGCGGGGACGAGGACAGGGGAGGCACGCGCGGACGTCCCGACGAGTCCGGCCGTGCCCGCGTATCGGAGGGTGTGAGACGGTGGCGGACGGCGACCAGCAGGAGAGCCCCGTGATGGGGCCTGCGGTGAGCGAGACGTACGGCCCGGAGGACCTGAGCCGGAACCCGATCTTCGCGGGCGGGTTCATCAACTTCGGCCACTGGCAGGGGATCGACCTCGCCGGGCCGGTCGGGGAGGCGGAGCGCGTCCGCAGCCAGGAGGACCTCTACCGGCACGTCCTGGCCGCCGCCGAGCCGCCGCCGTCGGCGGCGATCCTGGAGGTCGGCTGCGGGCTCGGCATGGGCTGTGCCCTGGCGCTGCGGGAGTACGGCGGGGCCGGGGCGACCGGTATGGACATCCACCCCGAGCAGCTGCGGCGGGCGCGGGACACGCACGCCGGTCTGCTGCGGAGCGAGCCGGAGCGCCTGCGGTTCGTGCGGGGGGCCGCGGAGCGCATGCCGTTCGGGGCCGGGGAGTTCGACCTCGTCGTCAGCGTCGAGGCCGCCCAGCACTTCCCGGACGTCGCCGCCTTCGCGGCCGAGACGGCCCGGGTCCTGAGGCCGGGCGGCCGGGTGGCGGTCGCGAGCTTCTTCACCGTGGACGGCGAACCCGGGCGGCCGGCCGAACTCGCCGCCCTGCTCGAAACCTTCGCGAACGGCCTGGACATCGCCCGGCCGGTGGGAGCGCTCACCGACGCGATGGGCGCCGCCGGGCTCACCGGCGTACGGGCGGAGTCGATGGGCCGGCACGTCTGGCCCGGCTGGGACGCGTGGCTCGGCCGGTGGTGGGCGCCGGACACCTGGCCCCGGAACTTCCTCCGGGCCTACGAGCGGGGGATCCTCGACTACTACCTCGTCCTCGCCGAGCGGCGCGGCTGACCCTCGGCTGCCTGTCGGCGTTCGGATCCCGACCGTTCGTTGCTGGAACGAACGGTCGGGATCCGTCGGGCACGCCCGGTCGGGCCGGTCAGCGCGCGGCGCCGGGGAGGGCGGTCAGGGTGTCGTCGAGGGTGGGCGCGCCCGGGCGGGGGCGGTTGTGGGGGAGGCGGGCCAGGGCCTTGCCCATGGCGCAGGTGTTGGTGAGGGCGGAGAGGGCCAGCCCGGCGCCGATCGTGGCGGAGAACCAGCGGGCGCCCGGGAGGGCGAGGTCGGCGAGCAGCCCGGCCAGGACGAGCGAGCCGGCCGCGAGGCGCACCTGGCGGTCCATGGCCCAGACCGCGCGTCCGCCGGCGGGGCGGTCCAGCGGCCGACCGGCGGCGGACCACGCGTTGGTGCCCCCGGTGAGGATGTACGTGGCGACACCGGCGGCTTCGAGGCGGGTGCAGGCGGTGCCGGCGCGCTGACCGGAGGCGCAGACGACGGCGATCTCGCCGTGCCCGGCGGCGCGGCGCAGCGCCGGGAGGGCGCGGTCGAGCTGGTCGAGGGGGATGTTCAGGGCGCCGGGGACGTGTCCGGCGGCGTACTCGCCGGGGGAGCGGACGTCGACGAGGGTGAGCCGGTCGAGGCGGGGGTGGAGCTGCTCGACGGTCAGGGGCGTGGTCACGGGGAGGCCTTTCGTGGGGGGAGGGGGATCGATCAGAGGAAGGTGGTCACGAGCATCAGCGCGGCGACGCCCAACAGGGCGATGGCGAAGGCCCGTTGGAGGGTGGGACCGTTGAGGCGGTCGGCGAGGCGCTTGCCGTCCCAGGCGCCGAGGATCGCGGCGCCGGTGAACGGTGCGGCCACCGACCAGTCGATGGCCGCCGTGGAGCCGAGGCGGGGGAGCAGGGCGGCGAGGGAGTTGGCGGTGATCACCAGCAGGCTGGTGCCGACGGCCTCGGCCATGGTGAAGGCGAGCACCGAGACCAGCGCGGGGACGGCCAGGAAGCCTCCGCCGACCCCGAGCAGTCCGGTGACGGCGCCGAGGCCGGCGCCGGTGGCGCTCGCCCGTCCGGCCCCGGCGGCGGAACGTTCCCGCACGGCGCGGGGCGCCAGCATCCGCCAGGCCGCGAGGGCCGCCAGGACGGCGAACGCCCCGGTCAGCAGCGCGCCGGGCAGATGGACGGACAGCGCCCCGGCGGCCGCGGCGGCGGGCAGCCCGGCGGCGGCGAACAGCGCGCCGGTGCGCCAGCGGACCCGTCCCGCGCGGGCGTGGGCGAGCAGGCCGGTCAGGGAGGTCGCGGCGACGATCACCAGGCTCGCGGTGGTGGCCGTGGCGGGGGTGAACCCGAGCAGGTAGACGAGCGCGGGGACGGCCAGCATGCTGCCGCCGCCACCGAGCCCGCCGAGCGCGAGGCCGACCACGGCCCCGGCGACGAGGGCCAGGATCAGCGCGGTCATATGACACGCCCGGGAACGGGGCAGCGGGCAGCGACGTGCGGCAGCGGGTGCATGGGCTTTCTCCGATGGTGCGGTGCGGCCGGGCGGCGAAGGCCCGGCTGGACGGGGGTGCGCGCCGGCTCAACAGCACGGCGCGGGCAACGGCCGATCCCCCTCGACGACCACCATAGTACCCCCGGGGGTATTATCGAAATCGTTCGGAGATACCCCGCCCCGTATCGCCCCAGGCACGACTATGCTGGTCGACATACGCCGGGGGGTATCAAGACCACGACGCTGCGCCTCGCGCCGCCACGCCCCAGGAGGGTTCCCCGTGTACTTCGCCCAGTTCTACCTCGACTGCCTCTCCCAGGCCTCCTACCTGATCGCCGACGAGCACACCGGCCGCGCCGTCGTCGTCGACCCGCGCCGGGACGTGGACGAGTACGTCGCCGAGGCCGAGGCGCACGGCTTCACCGTCGAGGCGGTGATCAACACCCACTTCCACGCCGACTTCCTCGCCGGCCACCTCGAACTCGCCGCCCGCACCGGCGCCTGGATCGGCTACGGCCGCCGCGCCGAGACCGGGTACCCGATCCGCAAGCTCGCCGACGGCGAGCGGATCGAGCTCGGCGAGGTCACCCTCCAGATCATGGAGACCCCCGGCCACACCCCCGAGTCGATCAGCGTCCTCGTGTACGAGCAGCCCGACGACGCCGTCCCGTACGGCGTCCTCACCGGCGACGCGCTGTTCATCGGCGACGTCGGCCGCCCCGACCTGCTCGCCTCCGTCGGCGTCACCGCTGAGGAACTCGGCGCCATGCTCTACGACAGCGTCCACCGCAAGCTGATGGCCCTGCCCGACGAGACCCTCGTCTTCCCCGCCCACGGCGCCGGCTCCGCCTGCGGCAAGAACCTCTCCACCGAGAAGCGCTCCACCATCGGCGCCCAGCGCCGCACCAACTACGCCTGCCGGCCCATGGACGAGGCCACCTTCGTCCGCATCGTCACCGCCGGCCAGACCGCCGCCCCCGCCTACTTCGGCCACGACGCCGCCCTCAACCGGCAGGACCGCCCGCTGCTCGACCGCACCAGCCCCACCCGGCCGCTGTGCCCCGAAGGCTTCAAGGAGGCCCGCGCCGCCGGCGCCGTCGTCCTCGACACCCGCAGCCCCGAGGAGTTCGGCACCGGGCACCTCCGCGGCGCCGTCAACGTCCCCCTCGACGGCCGCTTCGCCGAACAGGCCGGCACCGTCCTCACCCCCGACAGCACCCTCGCGATCATCGCCCCCCAGGACCGCGAGGACGAGGTCGTCACCCGCCTCGCCCGCATCGGCTTCGACCACATCGCCGGCTACCTGAGCAACCCCGCCGGCGCCCTGCCCGCCCTCGCCGACCACCTCACCCCCGCCGGCCGCCTCACCGCCGACCAGCTCCGCACCGCCCTGGCCGCCGAGCAGCCCCCCACCGTCCTCGACGTCCGCACCAGCGGCGAACGCGAAGCGGGCTCCGTCGACGGCTCCCTCCACATCCCCCTCGCCGAACTCCCCGCCCGCCTCGACGAGATCCCCACCGACCGCCCCCTCGTCGTCCACTGCGCCGGCGGCCACCGCTCCTCCATCGCCGCCAGCCTCCTGCGCCACCACGGCCACCCCGACGTCTCCGACCTCCTCGGCGGCTACACCGCCTGGGAAGCCCACACCCGCCCCGAACAGGGCTGACCTCAGCAACTCCTCAGCTCAGGCCCCGGGGGCTCCAGGGTGCAGTGCCCCGCCACATGGCTCGCAGGACAGGCACCCCCGTCGCGGAGTTCACGTGTCGATCGACCGTTGTCCACCACGCCGGAGGGGGTGGCAGGACAGCCATCTCGGTCCACTGCGGCAATCGTCGCTCGTGGGCCGGGCACTGGCCGCTGCCCCGACTTCGAGGCCCTCGAACAGCGCTGGGCCGCCGGGGTGTTGAGACAGGAATGCCGATCGGAGGACGGCTCGGCTGGGCCGTATGTGGTGGAACTTCATCGAGCGGTCAACGGCCTGGGCTGCACAAGCCCGTTCGGATTGGATGACAACGTTTCGATTCGGCAAGGTGCGCGGCTTCGCCGGCGACCGACCGTCTGCCCCCGAACTCCCCGCCACACCGCTGAAGGAGCGTGGGTGCCGCGCCGACCTGGGCGTTCGGGTGGTGGGCGGATCGGCTTCGAGACGTACAACGCGAGGTCGACGCGGCCGGCCACGAAGGGCGTCTTGACGACGATCTCGGCGTCGAGGCCGGCACTCCAGCCGGCGCTCGGTCCCAGAACGTTGACGGTGACGCTGTTCCCCTCGTCATCAGCTCGGGAGATCAGCTCCTGCGGAGCACTGTCGCCCATAGCTGCCCTTTCATCGGCGAGTACTGAGACATCCTCGCCCGATCGGGGGCATCCCTCATCTCATTTTGTTAGGAGTTCTAAGAGGGCTTTCCTTCCCTGGGAGCGGGGCTGCGAGGTAGAGGTCGAGTTCGCGGACCTGCTGTCGGATGTCATCGAGGTCCCGGACTTCGCCGTCGCCGAGCGGTCGGCACTCGACGGCGAGCTGCCGTGGGGGTGTGGTCGGGGTTACGGGCCGGGTTTCATTTCGGGGTATGTGGTGGAGGGGTCGTTGAAGGGGTCGGGGCAGGTGTGGCGGTTGCGTAGTTGCTGGTCGAAGAAGGCACGCAGGTAGGTGCGTGTGAGGTACAGGGCGCGTGGTGGGGCGATGGTGCCGTATTGCTGGGTGAGTTGGTCGGTGGGGATGTGCAGGACGGGTTGGGCTTGGGGGGTGAGGGTTTCGCCGTCGGAGTAGGTGAGGTGCTGGCTGCCGTCCATGCGGTAGACGCGGCCCCAGCCGTGCAGGAGGGGGCGTAGCGGGGGGTGGCTGTCGGCGGCCGCGGAGGTGAGGTTGAGGAGTGGTTTGGTGACGCCGGTGTGGCTGATGGGTCCGAAGGCGGGTTCGGAGAGGGGGCCGTCCAGGTTGGCTGCGGCCGTGATCCGGGGGTCGGTGTTCATGGCGGCGGCGCTTTCGACGCCGCCGAAGGAGGCGCCGAACATGCCGGTGCGGGCGGGGTCGAGGGTGGCGGCCAGTGCGGGGGGCAGGGCGCGGTGTTCGGCGTCGGGGTTGGCGCCGTGGGCGAGGGCGGTGATCTGGTCCAGGACGAAGTGGGTGTCGGCGACGCGGGTGTCGAGTTCGTGGCCGGGGTCGGGGTCGTGGACTTCGGTGGCGACGCGGCCGTCGGGGAGTTCGGTTTCCTCGGCGTAGTGGGTGTGGTCGATGGAGACGACGGTGTAGCCGTGGCTGGCGAGGTCTTCGAGGAGTGCGGTGTTGCCGGCGCGGTTGTCGTGCGAGCCGTGGGCGTAGAGGAGGATCGGGTGGCGGCCGGGTTCGGCGGGCGCGTTCTGGGTCGAGTGGGTGGGGGGCAGGGTGATCCGGTCGGCGGGGAGGTGGTTGGCGGTCATGAATGCGGCGGCGGCGCCGGGGGTCATGTAGGGCACGTGGGGGTGTGCGGGTGAGGGCTTGGCCGGGTACCACAGTTGCACCATCAGCTCGCGTACCGGCTGGCTGGGGACCCAGGTGTCCCGGCGTGAGGGGTCGACCAGGTGCAGTGACACCGTGCCCAGTGCGTGCGGTCCCGTGGGTGCGGGGAGGGTGAGGTGCGTGGTGGGGCCGCTGTGCCGTGCGGGCGGTGTGGGTGGGGCGGCGTGGGCGGGTGCGGCGGTGAACGCCGTTGCCGCGGCGGTGAGTAGTGCAGCGCCCGTGATCGTTGCGCGTCGTGTGGTTCGACCTCGTGTCATGTCGGCTCCTTCGGGCCGGGATCGTCGCTGCCACGCTTGCAGGCGGGGCCGTGGCGTGTCATCAGGGAGGGGTACTGATCCGACCCTGGTCCTGTCTCGGGGTGGTGTCGGGGAGGACCCGCACCCGAGCCCGCGTGAGGGGACGGCCGGGGGCGGGGCGCCTGTCCCACCGGTGGCCGGTGGCCGCTGGCCTGGGGGTGAGCGGGGTGGCGTGGCGGCCCGTCGTCGTGCGGTGGCCCGTGCCTGAGAAGCGGTTACCAGACCGGGGGCACGGCTGCCGATCGAACGAGCCCGTGCCTGTGCAGGTATCCGGTCTCGAGCCGCAGACCATGACGGGCCATCACCGGGGTTCTCGACAAGGCCGCAGCCGGGCACCGACTCGTCCGACAGCACGGTGCGCAGCCACGCGGTGTCTGCCGGGGCGGTCACGCCGAACAGGCCTGTGGGCGCGGGCATTTCCGGCACGGGCCGCCCTGCCCACCTCAGCCGGATGAACCGGGACGCGGGTGCTCCCCGTTGACGGTCGTGCAGGCAGTCCACCGTCCCGGACCGAGGAGCAGCCCATGACCGTCCACCCGAGCCGCCGTGATGTCCTGCGCTGGAGCGCCGCGGTGGGAGGCGGGACTCTGACCGCCGGACTCGGCCTCACCGCGGCCACGCCCGCCGCGGCGGCTTCGTGGAGCAGCGAGAGCTGGATGTCCAATCTCCCCAACGGCCTGTCCCTGACCCAGTTGACCATCCCGGGCACCCACGACTCGTGCTGCACCGATCCGTGGAACGGGACCGAGTGGTCGCACACCCAGAACTGGGGCGTCCCCGAGCAGCTCCAGCGGGGCATCCGCTTCCTGGACATCCGCTGCCAGCGGTTCCCGTTGAACGACCGCGATACCAAGAACTGGCTCGGCGTCTTCCACGACCGCTTCTACCAGGGCAGCACGCTCGCCATGGTGCTGGACCAGTGCCGGGCCTTCCTCAAGCAGTCGCCGCGCGAGGCCCTGGTCATGCGGATCAGGAACGAGAACGCGGGCAGCAACCCGATCAACTCGGTGGAGTTCCTGCGCCGCATGCAGTACCACCTGGACGGCTTCGGCTACCGCAACCTGTTCTGGACAGCCCCTTGGTGGCCCAGCCTCGGAGAGGCCCGCGGCAAGATCGTGCTGCTCGCGGACTTCGACACCAGCTCCGACTCCACGTGGAACGTGATGCACTGGGGCAACTCCGGGCTGATGGACACCCAGGACCAGTACGAGGGCGTCGGTACCGACGGCAAGGCCCGCGCGGTGGTCGCCCAGTTCGACCAGGCCTACTACAACCAGGGCTCGCCGAAGATGTACATCAACTTCACGAGCTACGCGGGCGGGAAGTGGCCGAAGCTGAACGCAGCTGCGATCATGCCGCCGGTGTTCGACTACCTGAACGCGCGCACGAACGAGGCCCGCCACTTCGGGATCGTGCCGATGGACTTCCCCGACTTCCACACCAACGTGCTGGACCTGCTGGTCGCCAAGAACTTCGTCGGACGCTGACCCCGGTCCGCCTGAGTCGGGGGTGTCCCGGTCGACGACGGCGTACCGGCTGCTGGATCTGGCGGTAGTCGAGATCCGCGGGCGCCTGGCCGAACTCGCCGAACGCGGCGGCATCGCCGCCTCCACTCGCGCCCACATTTCCTGCGGCGAGGGCGAGGTCCCGCCGCCGCAGGCGATCGTGGGCGGGCGCAGCGCCTGCGCCCGGCGCCGTACCCGCTCCGCCGGGGTGTTGATCATGGTGAGGAGCGCCATGACGAGCTGTGCGGAGTTCTGGTCCGGGGCCAGGGTCGGACTTGCTGCTGTTGGAGGACGAGGAGGCGATCAGCAGCTGGGGATGCGTGAGGTCGTTGCCGAAGGCCTTGCGCTGGGCGTCGGCACCGGGTGGTGGGGAGCGTCGTTCCAAGCACGCGATATTCGGAGGGCTTCCATGCCAGTGGACCGTAGTGTTGGCGCGCCAAGAGAGCCTGGTAGCAGGGGAGAAGCGTGCGGTCCGAGAAACATGCGGTGTGGGAGCGGGACTTCCCGGTTCGGTATCTCCTGGTGCGGGAGGACTTCGACGAGGAGGAGGCCGTGCTGTGGGGGCGGTGCGCGGAGGTCGAGGGCCTGTTCATGGACCCGCCTCCGCTGCCGCGAGAGGTCCTGACACTGCGGGGCTGCCCGCGTGAGAGCCTGCTGGTCCAGGCCGTGGCGGCCGGCGCCGAACCGGTGCGGCTGCTGGGGGACGGAATGCTCTCGATCGAGCCCGTGGATCCCTCGAACGACGGGCCGGCTCGTTTCTGGGACCTGGAGGACACGGCTGTCCTGGCCCAGTGGCCCACGCCGGGCGATCCCGGGTGCGTGGACATCGTCGTGGGCGTCGGCGTCAGGGAGGACGACTACTGGGGCAGCAAACGGCTGCCTTCGAGGCCGCGGTTCGACCTGTGGTTCCCCTCGATCCACTCGATCCACTCGATCCAAGGGGGCAGCCCGTCGGACGGTTGCCGTTCCATTGACGGCCTGTTCACCCCGCGCCCGCAGCGACCCACCCAGCCCGTGCACCTGATCGGCTGCGAACCCGCCGCACCGCTTCGCGCCCTGTTGTGTCGTCCCCTTCCACAGGAGGGCGATCCGATCACGCTCCGGCCCCTCGACCGTCACGGCCGGACGATGACCGGGTACCGCCTCGACCTGCACATCGTCGAGGCACGCCCATCCGTCCTCGGCGGAGCCCTGATCGACGTCACCATCACCGACCCCGGTGACGACCGCCCCACTCCGGCCGCCCGCCCAGTGTGGGAGACCTGGTCCGACGGCGTTCCCACTCTGCCCAACCAGTGGGCACAGTTCGACGCCAAAGGCCGGTCCGAGTGGCTGGACCTCACCAGCATTGGCCCGTACGGGCCGGAGGGCCTCTCCGGCGGGACGTACCAGTTGGACGGACAGTACGTCACGGACCGGGCCGGCCTGCTCCTGGCACTCGGCGAAGCCCTGCTCGGCCCCGGCGCCAACTACGGGACATCCCTGGACTCGGTGGCGGACTACCTGGGCGGCGGGCCCTCCGTCGTCCCCCCGTTCACCCTCGTCTGGCACCACGCCGACATCGCCCGCCACGCCCTCGCCGGACACATCCTGCACCACTGCGGCGGCCTGTCCTACTTCGAGGAAACCGTGAACCTCCTGCGCGAGAAGGGCGTCACCGTCGTACTCCGGTAAGGGAAACGACAGGTAGTCCCGCCCCCGTGAAGACGACACCTGAGCAGGAGAAGAACGACAACAGCCTGGCCCGCCAGGGCCCGGTTGTCTCGCCTCCTGGTACCCGGTCGGCGCTACGGGCTTCGAGGTAGGCGGTCCAGTCGGTGGCGGCGCGGCGGCGCCACCTCACCAGGGTGGTGTGGAGGCCATCGCCACGCGGGTCGGCCTCGCCTCCGCGGTCAACCTGTGCCACCGCTTCCGGGCCGCCCTCGGCGCCACCCCCGGCGCCTACCGACGCGCCTTCGGCGAAGCCCGATAGCCCTCCTGGTGCGTTCGCTTGTCCGCAGTGTTTCGGATGTGTTGAGCACCGTGAAATCACCCGACGTCTCCTACCCCAGTGGTATCGACCGGTGGCACGATCGCCTACGAAGCCGGGGAGCGAACGGGGGTGCTCGCGTGGTTCGCACATTGCTCATCGACAATCAGGACTCGTACACGTTCAACCTGTTCCAGCTGCTGACCGAGGTCAACGGCGAGGAGCCGGTGGTGCTCACCGCTGACGGGGAGGGGGCTCGGCGGGCCCCGACCGAAGGCTTCGACAATGTCGTGATCGGGCCGGGGCCCGGACATCCGGGCAGGGAAAGGGACTTCGGGCTCTGCCGGGAGGTCCTGAGCGGCACCGACCTGCCCGTTCTCGGGGTGTGCCTCGGGCATCAGGGGGTCGCGCTGGAGGCCGGGGGCCGGGTGGTCCGGGCGGGGCGGCCGGCGCACGGGGAGATCTCGTCGGTGTTCCACGACGGGTCGGAATTGTTCGCCGGGATTCCGCAGGGATTCGACGCCGTGCGGTACCACTCCCTGGTCGTGGCGGAATCATTACCCGGGAATCTGCGCCGCACCGCCTGGGCCCCGGACGGGTCGGTGATGGCGGTCGCGCGCACCGACCGGCCGCACTGGGGAGTGCAATTCCATCCCGAGTCCGTGGCCACGGAGTTCGGGCGCGGGCTGCTCACCAATTTCCGCGACCTGACGCCGTTACGGAAGCGGGCGAGGCCCGCCCGGCCCGCGGGCGGCGCGTTACCGGGGGAGGCCCGCACCGCACCGGCCGGGGTGCGCGTGCTGACGCGCAGGCTCGCCCGCTGGGCGGAGCCGGAGAGCGTGTTCACGGCCCGGTACGCCGACCGGTCCCACGCGTTCTGGCTGGACAGCAGCGACGGCGCCTCCCGCTTCTCGTACCTCGGCGGCCAGGACGGCCCGCTGTCCCGGGTGCTGCGCCACGAGGTGGGCACCGGCAACCTCCTGGAGCACCTGCGGTCGGAGCTCGACCGGCTGCGGGCCGACAGGCCCGACGGCCTGCCCTTCGACCTGATCGGCGGCTTCGTCGGCTACCTCGGCTACGAGATGCGCGCCGAGTGCGCCGGGACGCCCGCGCTCGTGCACCGCTCCGAACTGCCGGACGCCGCCCTGCTGTTCGTGGACCGGCTGCTCGCCTTCGACCACGAGCGCCGCGAGGTGCACGCCCTGGCCCTGGCCCTGCCCGGCGGGGAGGCCGAGGCCCGGCGGTGGCTCGCCGAGTCCGAGCGCACCGTCGCCGAGGCCGTACCGCCCCCGCCCGTCACCGCGCAGCCGTACACCGAGCCCCGCCACACGCCGCGCCACACCCCGCGCTGGGCCCGCGACCGCGCGGCCTACCTGGCCGACGTCGCCCGCTGCCAGGAGTGGCTGCGCGAGGGCGAGAGCTACGAGATCTGCCTGACCAACCGGGTCACGACCCGCACCGACGTCGACCCGCTGACGCTCTACCGGACGCTGCGCCGGATCAACCCGGCCCCGTACGCCGCGTACCTGCGCTTCGGCGACCTGGCCGTGCTCAGCTCCTCGCCCGAGCGCTTCCTGAGGATCGACGGCGACGGCCGGGCCGAGGCCAAGCCGATCAAGGGCACGGCCGCCCGCGCCGCCGACCCGGCCGAGGATGCGCTGCGGGCGGAGGCGCTGCGCACCAGCGTGAAGGACCGCGCCGAGAACCTGATGATCGTCGACCTGCTCCGCAACGACCTCGGTCGGGTCTGCGCCACCGGCACCGTCCGGGTCCCGTCCCTGATGGCGGTGGAGTCGTACCGGACCGTCCACCACCTGGTGTCGACGGTGGAGGGCCGACTGCGGCCCGGGCTGGGCGCGGTGGACTGCTTCCGGGCGGCCTTCCCGCCCGGGTCGATGACCGGGGCGCCGAAGCTGCGCACCATGGAGCTGCTCGACCGGCTCGAACCCTCGGCGCGCGGCGTCTACTCCGGCGCCATCGGCTGGTTCGGGGTGGACGGCGCGGCCGACCTGTCCGTGGCCATCCGCACCGCCGTGGTCCGGGAGGGCCGGGTGACGGTCGGGGCCGGCGGCGCGGTGCTGTGGCAGTCCGACCCGGAGGCCGAGCACGCGGAGGCGCTGCTCAAGGCCGAGCCGGTGCTGCGGGCCGTCGCCGCGGCCGAGGAGTGGGCGGCGCGCAACCGGCCGAGACCCGTGGCCGCGACCGCCGCTGCCGCCTCCGTGCGCTGCGCCCGCTGATCCCTTCTCATTCCCCCTCATTCCCCGGGAGTCCCATGCCGCCCGCTCCGGCCGGCCCGACCGACGCCGCCATCACCATCACCACCGAACTCGTCCGCGCCATCCCCGACGCCGTCCACGGCTCCTTCGTCTTCACCGAGGAGCACCTGGCCCTCGTACCGGAGGGCACCACCGAGACCCTCCGGCCGTACCTGGGGTGGAGCGTCTTCTGCTACGCCGTCCCGATCACCGACGAGGGGCTGTGGGTCTGGCACCACCACGGCGAGTACCGCTCGCTGCTCGCCAACTACGTGCTGCTGCGCGCCGCCACCGCGATCCGCCGCGAGCTCGACCGCGCCGGGATCGCGACCGAGGACCTGCCCGAACTCACCGCCCAGGGCGTCTCCATGGTCGAGGTCGGCGAGTACGCGGGGATCGGCAACCGCGGCTGGAACAACCTGCTGCTGCACCCCGACCACGGCTCCTGGCTGCAGATCCACGCCCTGCTGGTGGACGCGCCGCTCGCCGAGAGCCCGCTGCTGCTGAGCGACGTCTGCGTGAAGTGCGGCAACTGCCTGCGCTCCTGCCCCGTCGACGCGCTGGAGGAGGACGCCTTCCACCGCAGCCGGTGCCAGCAGGTGGTCGCCGCCCCGTGGGACCCGAGGAGCCGGGCCGAGGCGCTGACCGACAAGACCTACATCGAATGCCGCATGTGCATCGACGACTGCCCGATCGGAAACCCTGTGGAGAGGCTGCTGGCATGGAAACGCTGACCATCGAAAAGCCCCGGGACCCCCAGGGGCCCGAGGAGCTGCGCGACGACGGCGGCTACGTCTTCCACCACCCGCCGAAGGCGCTCTGGGACCGGGGCGTCCAGCCTCCGCCCCAGGCGTGGAAGCGCTACTCGGTCTACCTGCACGTCCCGTTCTGCAAGAAGATCTGCACCTTCTGCACGTTCGAGCGCAAGCGGCTGCGCCGCGACTCGCTCGACGGGTTCGTCCCCCGCCTGTGGCGCGAGCTCGACACGGTGGTGGCCACCGACGACCTGTCCGAGGCCGCCCTGCACTCCGTCTACCTCGGCGGCGGCACCGCCTCGCTGCTGCCCAACGACGCCATCGCGCACTTCGTCGACCGGATGCGCCGGGAGTTCGGGCTGCGCGAGGACACCGAGGTGACCCTGGAGTCCGAGCCGGGCACCAAGACCGCGGAGGACCTGCGGATCGCCCGGGACGCCGGGGTGAACCGGGTGTCCATCGGCATCCAGGCGTTCCAGGACCCGCTGCTGAAGTCCCTCAACCGCTCCCACGACGCGGCGCAGGCGATCGCGATGGCCGAGGCCGTGCACACCGCCGGCATCGAGAACCTGCACGTGGACATCATGTACGGGCTGCCCGGCCAGACGATGGAGATGTGGCGCGAGACCGTCCAGCGCTGCCTCGACCTGGGCGTCAAGCACCTGTCGGCCTACCAGATGATCCTCTTCCCCGACGAGGTGATGGCCCGGCTGATCAGGTCCGGCGAGGTGCCCCCGCAGCCGCACCCGGACGTCATCGACGAGATGCGCGCCCACGCCGTCGAGACCTTCACCCGCGCGGGCCTGCCCCGGTACTCGCTCACCGAGTTCGCCGAGCCCGGCTTCGAGTGCCGGTACGTGATCACCACCTGGGACGGCTCCGACTACCTCGGCTTCGGTCCGGGTGCCTACAGCCGCAGCCACCGGCAGCTGTGGGAGAACCACACCGTGCACGCCGCCTACCACCGCGACGCCGACAACGGGCGCCGCCCCGTGGGGCGTTCGGTGGAGATGACCCCCCGGCAGACGCTCGAGCGGGACCTGGCCATGGGCCTGTGCATGCTCGGCGTCGAGCCGGAGGCGCTGGCCCGACGGGCCGGCATCGGCCTGGACAGCGTCGCCCCCGTCCTGCGCGAGCTGACGGACCTCGGCCTGGTCCGGGCCGAAGGACCGCTGCTGCGGCTCACCGGGCCGGGTGTCCGCTACGCGACGGAGGTGATGAAGCGCCTGACGGCCACTCAGTTCTAGCCAGCAGAAGCGAAGTTGAAGAGATCACCGACACCGAAGGGAAGACAGTCATGGCAACCGTCATCTTCTCGCTGAAGAAGATCGAGGCGGTCCTGGAGATCGCCCGCAAGGACCCGCAGGGCTTCCTCGGCGACCTCGCCCGGGACCCGTTCCGCGCCCTCCAGGGCAGCGGGATCGACCTGTCGCAGGGCGAGACGATCGCGATCGTCGACATCGTCAAGGGCAGCTCGCTGTCCCTGCTCGCCCCGCGCCTGACCGACCTGCGCACCCTGTGGGCGGACATCCTCGCGGACAACCCGGTCTCCGACCGCCCGGCCCAGCCGCTGCGCGCCGCCGCGGCCGCGGGCGCCCGGTAGCGCCGGACCGCCACGCCGGATGACACACCGAGCAACGCCCGGGGAGCCCGGCGGCAGCACGCCGCCGGGCTCCCCGGAGCCACTCCGCGCCTCCCGTCTGCTGCTCGCCGGGGTCGACGTCGTCGTGACCGCCGACGGCGAGGTCCTCGTCCTGGAGGTCAACGACCACCCCGGCGTCCTGCGCGAGCCCGCCGGCCCGGACGGACGCCCGCCCGTGCTGGAGGCCCTCGCCGACGCCCTCGCCCTCCGGGCGGGAGGCGACCCGTGCCTGGTCACCCTGCCCGAGTGCTTCCGCCTGGAGCCGCCCGGGCCGTCCACGGACGCCGTCACCGTGGCGCCCGCCTCCCGGCTCGTCGGCGACTTCGACCGCTCGGAGACGGCCCTCGGGGACCTCTCCGCCCTGCTGCTCGGGCTCCGCGCCCGGGGCGTGGACGCGGCCCTGGCCGACCGGCCCGCCGCCGACGCCCACCTGGCCGCTCGGGGCGCCGCCCGTACGGTCGTCTTCGACCGGCTGCCCGGCGTCACCGGCGGACCGGCCACCGAGGTCGTCAACACGCCCGGGGCCCGGGACGTCTGTGGCGACAAGCTCACCACCTACCGCGTCCTGGCCGCGGCGGGCGTGCCCGTCGTGCCCTGCGTCCCCCTCGGCGAGCTGCTGCGCACCGGCACGGACAGCGGCTACGCCGTGCTCAAGCCGAGGGTCGGCGCCGCCGGCAACGGCGTCGAGCGGCACGCCGTCACCGCGCTGCGCGACCTCCCCGACCCGGGCACCGACCGGATCGCCCAGCCGTGGATGGAGCTGCGCCGCACCACCGGCGGCGAGCGCTCCCACCGCTTCGACCTGCGGGTCCTGGTGGTCGGCGGGCACGCCCGGGCCGCCCTGGCCCGTACGGCGGGCGCCCCGGCCGACCTGCTCGACGGGGAGCCGCTGCTCACCTGGCTGACGACCACCGGCCGGCGCGAGGCGCTGTGGATCGACGGCGCCGCCACGGACGCCACCGGCCGCTACCTCACCGAGGAGCTGCTCACCCGCGCCCTGCGCGCCGCCGAGGCGGCGGTGGTCGCCCTCGACGGGGAGCTCGCCGCCCGCCAGGCGTCCGGCCTCACGGGCGCGACGGACCACGGGTTCGCCCGGCACAACGGGGTGGGCGGCCCCCTGGACCTCGTGACGGCCGTCCCGCTCGCCAACTCCACCGCTACCAGGGGGGATTGAACCCGGCAATGCAGATCATGGGCGTACTCAACGTCACCCCGGACTCGTTCCACGACGGAGGCGTGCACGGCTTCGACGGCATCCGGAGCGAGACCGACCGGAGCGAGACCGACCGGGCTGGAACCGACCGGAGCGACACCGCCCGGGCCGACACCGACCGGGCCGTCCGGGCCGGCCTGGCCATGTTCGCCGCGGGCGCCGACATCGTCGACGTCGGCGGTGAGTCGACCAGGCCCGGCGCCGCCGAGGTCCCCGCGGCCGTCGAACGCGCCCGGGTCCTGGACGTCGTACGGGAGTTGGCGCCCTACGGCCGGGTCTCCGTCGACACCCGCAAGGCCGAGGTGGCCCGCGCGGCCGTCGCCGCCGGGGCCTCGATCGTCAACGACGTCTCCGGCTCCCTCGGCCCGCTCGCGGGAGAACTGGGCGTCGGATACGTGGCCATGCACATGCGCGGCACCCCGCGCACCATGCAGCAGGCGCCCCGGTACGTGGACGTCGTGGCCGAGGTCGCGCAGTTCCTGCACGCCATCGCGGAGGAGGCCCTGCGCGCCGGGGCGCCGACCGTCTGGATCGACCCCGGGTTCGGCTTCGGCAAGACGCTCGCCCACAACGTCGCCCTGTTCCGGGCCATCCCCCGCCTGGCCGCCTCCGGCTTCCCGGTGCTGGTCGGCGTCAGCCGCAAGACCATGGTCGGGCAGCTGACCGGCCGCGAGTCCACCGAACGGCGGCTGCCGGGCTCGCTCGCCGCGGTCTGCGCCGCCGCCCAGCTCGGCGCCGACGTGGTGCGCGTCCACGACGTGCCCGAGACGGTGGACGCCGTCCGCGTCGCCCGCGCCCTGCTCCCGGCGGCCGTCCCCGGTGCCCTCGACGCCGCCACCGACCCGATCGCCCCGCCGGTCGCGGGGGTCGCCGGGGCCCGGGCCCGGGCCGGGGCCGCCCGGTGACCCCCGCCCCCCTCGACCCGGGCGCCATGCTCGACGAGGCCACCACGCTCCTGCGGCGCCTCATCCGGCACGCCTGCGTCAACGACGGCACCCCCGACTCCGGGCAGGAACTGCGCAGCGCCGAACTGCTCGCGGACTACCTCTCCGACAGCGGGCTGCGGCTGGAGACCGTCGAACCCCACCCCGGCCGCGGCTCCCTGATCGCCACCCTGCCCGGCACCGGCGGCCCCTCCGGCGGCCTCACCCTGCTCGGCCACCTCGACGTCGTCCCCGCCCGCCCCGAGGGCTGGACCAGGGACCCGTTCGCCGCCGAGCTGGTGGACGGCGTCATCTGGGGGCGCGGCGCCGTCGACATGCTCGGCATCACCGCCACCATGGCCGTGGCGCTCAAGCACCTCGCCCGCTCCGGCTTCCGCCCCGCCCGCGACCTGACCCTGCTCGCCGTCGCCGACGAGGAGGCCGGCGGCCACTGGGGCGCCGGCTGGCTCGTGCGCCACCGGCCCGAGCTGCTGCGCGACACGTCGGTGATCACCGAATCCGGCGGGTTCCCCATCCCCACCCCCGACGGGGTCGCCGCCCTGGAGTGCTTCGTCGGCGAGAAGGGCGCCTACCCCTGCACCCTCGTCGTCCAGGGCACCAGCGGCCACGGGGCCTTCCCGTACCGTACGGACAACGCGGTCGTCACCGCCGCCGAGGTGCTGCAACGGCTCTCCCGCCTCACCCCCGAGCTCCACCTCGACGACACCTGGCGGGAGTACGTGGACGGGCTCGGCCACCGCGGCGACCTGCGGCGCCGGCTGCTCGACCCGGCCGCCTTCGACCAGGCCCTCGACGAGATCCCGCTCGGCCTGGCCCGGCACTTCCACGCCGTCACCCGGATGACCGTCTCCCCGAACGTCATCCGCGGCGGCACCAAGCACAACGTCGTCCCGGACCGGGTGGACATCGCCCTCGACGTCCGCGTCATGCCCGGGCAGACCCGCCGGCAGGTGGAGGCCCTGTTCGCCGACTGCCTGCAGGGCATCGGCGGCGTCCGCACCGAGTTCGGCACCTGGCGCGCCGGCAGCCGCTCCGAACGCCGGACACCGCTGTGGGAGGCACTGGAGAGCGTCACCGCCCGCCTCGCCCCCAAGGGCCGGATCGTCCCGGCGATCAGCTCCGCCACCACCGACGCCCGGCACGTCCGGCCCACCGGATCGGTCTGCTACGGGTACGGGCTCTTCACCGAACACATCGCCTCCGACGACTACTTCACGATGTTCCACGGTGTCGACGAACGCGTCGACCAGGGCTCGCTGCGCCTGATGTGCGAGCTCTGGACCGGAGTCGCCGCCGAGTTCACGCCCCGAGAGGACCACCAGGCCGATGGCTGACCACCCGACTCCGCCGACCGGAGACCTCTCCCTCGCCGGAGACCTCCCCCTCACCGGAGACCTCCCCCTCGCCGGGGACCTCCCTCTCACCGGGGACTACGAGAAGGACCGCCGGCGCCACGTCCAGGCCTTCGCGAGCCGCCTCGACTCCGCCGTCGACCAGCTCACCTGGCCGGACGCCGCCCGCCGCGCCCTGCGCGACGAACGCCTGCGCGACCTGCTGCGCACCGCGAAGCGACACTCGCCCTGGCACGCCGAACGCCTGCGGCACATCGACCCCGAGCAGATCACCGGGGACGACCTCGGCGAGCTCCCCGTCATGACCAAGGCCGACCTGATGGAGAACTGGGACGCCATCGTCACCGACCCCCGGCTCACCCTCGACCTCGCCACCCGGCACCTGCGCCGCGTCGAGGAGAACGGCCCCGCCTACCTGCTCGACCACTACCACCTGGTCGAGACCAGCGGCACCAGCGGCACCGGCGCCGTCTTCGCCTGGGACTTCCCCGGCTGGCTGGAGGTCCGCCTCGCCGACATCCGCAGCTTCGCCTGGCTCACCCGCCACCGCGGCTGGGCGAAGGAGAACCGCTGGGCCTACCTGATGACCAGCCTGCCCACCCGGATGAGCCGCGCCGGGCGCGTCACCTTCGAGCCGCCGGAGACGTACATCGAGCTCCCGGTCTCGCTGCCCGTGGCGGAGATCATCGAGCAGCTCAACGCCTTCCGCCCCACCTTCGTCCTCGCCTACCCCTCCCTGCTGCACCAGCTGGCCCAGGCCGCCGACTCCGGCGCCCTCACGATCGCCCCCGACGCCCTCGGGGTGGCCGGCGAACCCCTGCGGCCCGCCGTCGCCGCGGCGATCGAAGCCTCCTTCGACGCCCCGCTGATCGACTACTACGCCTCCAGCGAGAGCGGCACCATGGCCCACACGCACCCGGGGGTTCCGGGCCTCTACGTGGTCGAGGAGAACATCGTCCTCGAACCCGTCGACAGCGGCCACCGGCCCGTCCCACCGGGCGTCCGCTCCGACCGCGTCCTGCTGACCAACGTCATCAACCGGCTGCTCCCGCTGATCCGTTACGAGCTGGACGACGAGATCACCCTCCTCGACGAGCCCAACCCCGGCCCCTGGACCGGCCGCCGCCTCGCCGGCCCCGACGCCGGCCGGAACCGGCTGGGCACCACCGGCTTCGTCTACCCCGGCGGCGTCGAAGTCCCGCTCTACACCTTCCGGATGGCCTTCGTCGACTACGAGCACCACGTCGCCGACTACCAGGTCCGCCAGACCCCGGACGGCGCCGACATCTCCGTACGGCCCGTCGGCCCCTTCGACCCGACGGCCCTGCACCGCACCGTCACCGAGTTCCTGCGCCGCCCCGAACTGCCCGAACCCCGGGTCACCATCCGGCTGGTGGACCACTTCCCGCTCTCCGAGCACGGCAAGTTCAAGCGCTTCGTCCCCCTCGCGCCGCTCCCGGGCAAGGAAGGCCCCCGTTGACCTCGACCAGCCTCGCGCCCCGACACTCGCGCTACCGACGGCTGTTCACCCGGCCCGGAGTGCTCCCCCTGGTCGTCTACGGGCTCGTCGCCCGGCTGCCGAGCGGCATGAACGTCCTCGCCGTGATGCTCGCGACCACCGGCGCCGGCCACTCGTACGCCCTGGCGGGAGCCGCCGCCGGGGCGTACGCCGTCGGCGCGGGCCTCAGCGGCCCGCTGCGCGGCCGGCTCGTCGACCGGCGGGGCGCAAGCCACGTCCTCCTGGTCTCCGGATTCACCCAACTCGCCGCCATGCTGGTGCTGTTGGCCGTCACCCTCGCGCGCCTGCCCGGCCCCGTCCTGCTCGGCGCGACCTTCGCGGTCGGGGCGCTGCTCCCCCCGGTCGCGCCCGTCATGCGCACCCTCTGGGGCCGGATGCTCAACGGCGAGGAGGACCTCAAGGCCGCCGCCTCCGCCTGGGAGACCGTCGTCATCGACCTCGTCTACATCGCCGGCCCGGGCCTGCTCGCCGCCCTCGCCGGCGTCCTCCCCCCGGAAGCCTGCCTCGCCCTCTCCGCGCTCTGCACCCTCACCGGGTGCATCGGCCTCGCCACCCGCCCACCCGTCCGCGCCCTCGCCCCGACCGCCCCCGGCACCCGCGACTGGGCCGGCGCCCTGCGCGTCCCCGCCGTCCGCGCCAGCCTGCCCCTCGCCTTCCTCGCCACCGGCTCCCTCGCCGCCGTCGAGGTCGCCGCCCTCCGCTTCGCCGGCGACCACGGCACCCCCGCCCACAGCGGCTGGCTGCTCGCCGCCCTCTCCGTCGGCAGCGCCACCGGCAGCCTCCTCCACGGCGCCACCCGCCTCCCCGGCCCCCTCCCCACCTGGCTGACCGCCGCCCTGGCCCTCCTCGCCCTCACCTGGACCACCGCCTCCCTCACCCCGCACCCCCTGGCCCTCGCCGCCCTCTTCGCCGCCGGGGGCCTCCTCATCGGCCCGATGATGACCCTCCAGTTCACCCTCCTCGCCCGCTCCGCCCCCGCCCCGGTCCTCACCGAATCCTTCGCCTGGCTCAACTCCTCCGGCCAGGCCGGCTCCGCCGCCGCAGCCGCCCTCGCCGGCTCCCTCGTCGCCGGCACCACCCCTGCCCCCGGCTTCGCCCTCGCCGCCGCCATGACCGCCCTCGCCGCCACCCTCGCCTACGCCCCCCGGGGCCGCCGGGCCCCCTGACGCAGCACCACAGACTGCTGGCCTGCTGATTTCCGAGGCGGGCTGGCTCCGGCCCCATGGTCCACTGCCAGGACCGGGGTTCGTAACCGATCACCCTGCGCCGCAGCCGGGGCCTGTCCTGGCAGCGCAGGGTTGCTCAGGCAGCCCGCTGCGGACCCCATGCCCGATTCGGAAGGGTGGGAGCCTGTGGGGCGAGGGGCGGCGCCTGGGACGCCCTCAACCGGCCCGCACAGGGCTGAGCCCGGGGCCTCGGTCGTCCGACCACGGGGACGAGCCCACCTCTGGTCCGCCCTGTCAGGGTTGCCCGACTGCTGTCCTCACGTCCCCGGGTGCCGGGGGCTCGATCGCGTCCTGGGGAAGCGGTGTCGAGCGAGGCCCGGCGGCCCCGCCCTGCCAGTCCAGGGCGGTGTGGGCGAGGGCCGCGAGGGCCAGGGCGGCCGGGAGTTCGACCAGGAGGGCCATCGCGAGGGCGGTGTACCAGGCGCCGCCGCCCTCGGCGGTCAGCACGTCGAACCAGGCGTCGAGTAGGAGCAGGGTGGAGGACGCGGCGGCGGCCAGGGCGGTGCGGCGGGAGCGTAGGACGAGCAGCCGACCGGTGGCGAGCAGCCCGGCGACCTGGAGGACGTCCATGCCGACCCAGGCGGTGGACCAGTTGCGGACCTCGGCCTGGCCCCGGGTGGTCGAGCCGAGCACCAGGATCCAGGTGAAGAGGAGGACCGCGACGCCCAGCAGGGCCCGGGCGAGGAATGTGCGCGAGCGGTCCGCCGTCGGGTGTTCGGCCCCCAGGAGGTCGAGTGCCTTCCGGATGCCCCCGCTTGGTGTTCTCATGATCGGTCAATCTACCCACCTCCCGGCGGGCACCGACCGAGTGGGCGGGGCAGCTCCTAGAATCGGGCCCCGTGACGACCGTCTCCTCGATCCTCGGCCAGTTCGACCACTGCGCCGACCAGGCCTGTTTCCCCGACCTGGACAACGGCTACTTCTACCCGGTCGAGGTCCGCATGAGCCTCTTCGCGGACGCCGAGCGCTGGGCCGTGGTCGCCGAACTGCTCGGCTATGGGCCTCGGTCGGGCAACCTCGTGGACGTGGTGCACCGCTTCGGCAACTGCCTGACGCAGGGCGAGCCGGGCGACTGCGCGTTCCTCGACCGGGTCGAGAACGTGGCCGCGCTCGACCCCGAGGGCGAGGAGGTGTACGGCGGGGGCGTGCCGGTGGTCGTCCGGGGCAGGCCGCTGCCGGTCGGGGCGGCGCCGGGTACGCCGCTGCAGGACGTGTTCCGCAGCCTGGTGCCCGAGCACCGCGAGTTGCTGCTGGCCGACGAGGCGGAGTTGCGGGCGGGCCTGCCCGCCGATCTGCCGCCGCTGCTGCGCCTGGAGGAGTGGAACCAGCCGGAGGACTTCTGGGAGACGGCGCCCAGCGCGCACGAGCCCTTCCGGCTGCTCGCCGAGGCTCTGGCCGCCGCCGACCCCGCCCGCTACCGCCCGACGGTGGCCCCCAACACCCACTGGTCCCACTGGCCGGAGGCCGGGTCGCTCTGAGGGTCACAACGCTCGGACGGCCTCGGCGAGATCGGGGCCGTAAGAGGACCAGCAGACCACGGAGCCGTCGGCCTCGAGCAGCCCCATGTACCACTCGCCGTCGGCCCGGGCGAGGCACAGGTCGTGGAAGGAGAGAACGGCGTCGGGCCGGAGCACCTCGTAGTCCGCGCTGCCGTGCTCCGCGAGGACGACGAGCCGGTCGAGCGTCAGCGGGGCGGCCTCGTCGTCGCCCGAGGCGAGGCGCAGCCGCTCGATGGTCCAGCCGTCGGGGAGGTCGTCGTTCACCGTCGCATGGTGTCAGTGGGTGGGGTTCGTGGGCCACGGGTTTCGGACGTGCGGCTGGGGAGGGGGCGGGCCGAGGGGGTGCCCCCAGAGTTGGGCGGCGGCGCCCCCGGGGTCGGGTGGGGCGGCGCATGGGCAACTCTGGGGTTCTGCGCGGAGCGGGTGCCGGGCACAATCGGCTCATCCCCCTCACCCCAGGAGCCATCGGCATGTCACGTGGTCGACCGGTCACCGCACTTTCCTCGCTGGAGCTCTGCGACCCGGACCTCTACGCCCACGGGGACCCCGAGGAGCTCTGGCAGCGGATGCGGCGCGCCGCCCCCGTGCACGGGGGGGAGTACGACGGCCGCCGGTTCCACGCCGTGCTGTCGCACGCGGAGATCTCCCGGGTCCTCAAGGACCCCGGGAACTTCAGCTCCCAGCAGGGCATGCGGCTGGATCAGAACCCCGCCGCGACGGAACTCGCCGCAGGGAAGATGCTGATCATCACCGATCCGCCGCGCCACGGCGGGATTCGGCGGATCGTCGGCGGCGCCTTCACCCCGCGCATGGTGGCCCGGCTGGAGCAGACCATGCGCGAGACGGTCACCGCCGCCCTGGACGAGGCCCTGGAGGCCGGCGAGTGCGACTTCACCCGGGTCGCGGCCAGGCTGCCGCTGTCGGTGATCTGCGACATGCTCGGAGTGCCGCCCGGCGACCGGGACTTCATGCTGGAGCGCATCATGGTGGCCTTCGGCTCGGGGGAGGACGAGGCGGCCGACCCGCTCGCCCCGGCCGAGGCCCACGCGGACATCCTGTCGTACTACGAGGAGTTGCTGGCCCGCCGCCGGCGCGAACCGCAGGAGGACATCGTCACCGCGCTGGCGCACGGCACGGTCGACGGCGTTCCCCTCACCGACGAGGAGATCTTCCTCAACTGCGACGGGCTCGTCTCGGGAGGCAACGAGACCACCCGGCACGCGAGCGTCGGCGGCCTGCTGGCGCTGATGCGCCATCCGGAACAGTGGGCGGCGCTGCGCGAGGACCCGGAGCTGCTGCCGACCGCCGTGCAGGAGATCCTGCGGTTCACCAGTCCCGCGATGCACGTCCTGCGGACCGCCACCGCCCCGGTGGAGGTCGCCGGCCACGCGCTGGCCCCCGGGGACCAGGTCGCGCTGTGGCTGGCGGCCGGAAACCGCGACGGGACCGTGTTCGCGGACCCCGACCGGTTCGACGTGACCCGGCGGCCCAACCCCCACCTCACCTTCGCGGCCGGACCCCACTACTGCCTCGGCGCGTCGCTCGGGACCCGGGAACTCACCGTCCTGTTCGAGGAACTGCTGCGACGTGTCGGCGACGCCGAGCTGACCGGCCCGCCCCGGCGGACGCGGTCGATCCTGATCCGGGGCCACGACGCGCTGCCCGTACGACTCGTCGCCGCCTGATCCGGAGGAAGCCACCATGAGCGAGCAACGCACCGCGCCCGCGGACGCGCCCGGCGCGACGCGGCGGGAGGTGAACCTCCCGGACGGCCGGCGAGTGTCGTGCACCAGCCCCGCGGAGGCCCTGCTCATCTGGCGGGAGGCCACGGGTGAGGGCCTGTACGGGCTCGCCGCGCGCCAACTGCGCCCCCGGGACACGGTGCTGGACATCGGTGCCAACATCGGGCTGGTGTCGATCGCCTTCGCCGATGCCCAGCGCCCCCTGCGGATCGTCTCCGCCGAACCGGTACCGGACGTCTTCGCGTGCCTGCGGGACAACCTCGCCCGCCACGTCCCCGGTGCGACCCCGGTGCGCACCGCCGTGGGGGCCGCGCCCGGCGTCCAGGACTTCACCTACTACCCGGCGGCCCCCGGCAACTCCGGCCTGTACGCGGACCGCGAGGCCGACGACGCCCTCACCAGGACGTTCCTGCGCCACAACGGCCTGGACGAGGAGGCCGTCGACATGATGGTCGAGGGACTGCACGAGGGCCGGAACATCCAGGTCCCCGTCACCACCGTCTCCGCGCTCATGCGCGAGCACGACCTGCGCTCCGTCGCTCTGCTCAAGGTCGACGTCGAACGCGCGGAACTCGACGTGCTGCGCGGGGTCGACGCCGAAGACTGGCCGCGCATCGGCGCCGTCGTGGCCGAGGTCCACGACGAGGGGGACCGGCTCGCCGAGCTGAGCGGGCTGCTGCGGGGCGCGGGCTTCTCCCTGCGGGTGCGACAGGACCCCGCGCTGGTCGGCACCGAGCTGTACGAGGTCCACGCCCACCGGGCCGGGCACCCGGCGGACGACGCCGCCGAGGAGGCGGGCCGGTGAGCGGCGAGTAAGCAGCGTGCGCTGATCGCTGCGGAGACGCTGCGCGTCGGCCCGCTCCCGGAGCGTACGGTGCTGTGAACCGCCGCGCCCTCAGGCCCCGTTCAGCCGCAGGGGCAGCCGCTCCAGCTTGCGCATGCCCGACACCGGCTGCCAGTTCAGCTCCTCCTGGCTCACGGCCAGCGACAGGGACGGCCAGCGGGCGAGCAGCCGGCCCAGGGCGACCTCGGCCTGGTGGCGGGCCAGCCCGGCGCCGAGGCAGTAGTGCGGGCCGGCCCCGAAGGACACGTGCGCCTCCCCGCGGGCCTCGTGCCGGCGGGTGATGTCCAGGCGCTCCCCGTCCGGGAACTCCCGGGGGTCGTGGTTGGCGCCGCTCAGCGCGGCCATCACCACGTCCCCCTTCTGGAACGACCCCCAGCCGAGGTCGGCGTCCTCGGTGACGTACCGCAGCCGCGACACCAGGACCGGCCCGCACCAGCGCAGCAACTCGTGCACGGCCTGCGGGATCAGCTCGGGGTCGGCGCGGAGCAGCGCCAGCTGGTCGGGGTGGGTGAGCAGCGCCTGCGCAGCGGCGGCGCCGAGCACACCGGCGTCGGCTCGGCGGTCATGGGCCACCCGGCGGAGTCGGTGGCCTGTCTGGTCCGCATCCTGGCGGACTTCGGCACGGGCATCACGGCGGGCGACCTCGTCCTGGCCGGCTCCTGGTCCGGCGCCGTGGACCTCCGGCCCGGCCAGGAGGTCCACGCCGACTTCGGCGCCCTGGGCACGGTGTCGCTCACCACCTAGTGCCGCTGGTCGTGCTCCGGCTGACGGGCCGCCGCGTAGCCCGCGCCGCGGCCCGTCGCGTGGGTCGTGACCAGTCCGTCGCGGACCCGGACGGCGATCTCGGTGAGGTCGGGGTCCTCGGCCGACGGGTGGTCGAGGGCCGCCGCGACAGTGCCGCCGTCGTCGAACACGACGCGGGCCCGCGGCAGTCGGTCGGCCGGGAACACCCGGCGCAGGCAGCCGACGAGGTCCACGATCCGCAGCCGCGCCAGGCGGCCGGTCTCGGCGGGGTCGCCCGTGACGACGACGACCGTCACCGCGTCCTCCGGCCCCGCCGAGCGCAGCGCGTCCTCGGCGGCGGAGAGGCGGCCCGCGCCCAGGACGACGACCACCCCGTCCTCGCCGAGGTCGACCGGGCGTCCGGTGATCTCGTCGCGCAGGCCGCCGGGCGGCGCCCACGGGGTCTCGGTCGAGCGCGCCGGATCGACGTAGGGCAGGTGCGGCGGCTCCCGGTCGTCGCCGAGGGCGAGGTCGGCGAGGTGTTCGGCGGCGCGCGCCAGGTCGAAGGGGTCGCCGACGCCGGGGGCGTTCTCCGCGACGGCGGCGGCCCCGTGGAGCAGGGTCAGGGCCAGCCCGGCGCGCCGCACCGTCCCGGCGCTCGGGGTGGAGCGGGGTTCGAGGGCCAGGGCGAGCAACAGCGCCTCGAACCGGACGAGTTCGGCGAGCGCGGCCCGCGCCGGCTCGGTCCCGAGGACCCCGGACAGCGAGCGCAGCTGCAGGTGGCCGCTCCCCGGGGAGTCGCCTAGGAAGGGCAGCCGTTCGAGCCAGACCCGGGCGAACGCGCCGAGCGCCTGTCCGACCGAGGCGGGCGGGTTCGCCGGGCCTTCGGCGGCGTCCCGGGCGCGTTCGGCGGCGTCGACCAGGACGGCGAGGTAGAGCGCGCGCTTGCCGGTGAAGTTGGAGTAGACGGCCCCCCGGGTCAGCTCGGCCCGCTCGGCGATCCGGTCGATCTTGGCCTCGACGTAGCCGAATTCGGCGAACTCCTGCCGGGCCGCGACCAGCACCGCCGCGCGGGTCCGCTCCTGCTGCTGCGCACGGGTCAGTCTCGCCACGGTGTCCCCTTCGTCTCCAGGTGTGTCATGATACAGGCGGCATTCAGATGATGAAGACATCTGGATGGCGCGAACATTGGAGTTGGTCGTGGACGACAACGGGTTCGAGGTCGACGGACTGATCAAGACCTTCGGCCGGACGACGGCCGTCGACGGGGTGAGCCTCTCGACTCCTCGCGGGCACGTGCTGGGACTGCTGGGCCCCAACGGCGCCGGCAAGACGACCGTCGTACGCGTTCTCGCGACGCTGCTGCGCCCCGACGCGGGCGAGGTGCGCGTGGCCGGGATCGACGCCCGGCGGAATCCGGCCGAGGTCCGCCGACGCATCGCGCTGTCGGGGCAGAACACCAGCGTCGACGACGAGCTGTCCGGGCGGTCCAACCTCGTCATGATCGGCCGACTCCTCGACCTCCGGCGCGGCGACGCCCGCCGACGGGCCGGTGAACTGCTGTCCCGCTTCGGACTCGACGACGCGGCCGACCGCCCCGTCGCCACCTACTCGGGCGGGATGCGCCGCCGCCTCGACCTCGCCGCCAGCCTGGTCGGCAGGCCCGAGGTCGTGTTCCTCGACGAACCGTCGGTCGGACTGGACCCGGGCAAGCGCGACGAGCTGTGGCAGCTGATCCGGGGGCTCGGCGAGGACGGCGTGACCGTCCTGCTCACGACGCAGTACCTCGAGGAGGCCGACGCCCTCGCCGACGGCATCACGGTCATCGACCACGGGCGGGTGATCGCCTCCGGTACGCCCACCGACCTCAAGCGCCGGATCGGCGGACACGCGGTCGTCCTCCGCCCGGCCGACGTCGCCGACCTCGACCCCGCCGCCGCCGTCATCGCCCGGGTCGCGGGCCGCGAGCCCGACCGCTCACGCCGTCAGGAACTCGCCGTGCCGGTCGCGGGAGACGCCGAGTTCTTCCAGATCGTCACCCAGCTCCGGGAGCGCGGCATCGACGTCGGTGAGATCGCCTTCCGCCTGCCCAGCCTCGACGAGGTCTTCCTGGCCCTGACCGGAGCCCCGACCGCCGACGTCGCCGCCGAGCCCGCCACCGACGCCACCGCTGACGCCGAGGAGGCAGCATGACCGCCACCGCCGCGGCCACCACCACGGCCGCCGCCCGCCCCCGACGCCTCGCCGTCCTGCGGCACAGCGCGGTGCTCGCCCAGCGCAGCCTCGCCAAGACCACCCGCAACCCGGGACCGATCATGAACGGCGTGGTCACCCCCGCGCTGTTCATGGTCCTGTTCCTCTACCTGTTCGGCCGCCCGGTCGCCGGCTCCACCGGCGACTACCTGCAGTACCTGTTCCCCGGAATCGTCGTCATGGGCGCCGGACTGGCCGGCATGATCTCCACCGGGTCGGCCATCAACCTCGACCTGAAGAACGGCGTCACCGACCGGTTCCGCAGCCTCCCCATCAGCCGTACGGCACCGCTCCTCGGCTCCGTGGCGGCCGACATCCTCCGCTACCTGATCGCCGTCGCGATCCTGTTCGTCGTCGGCCTCGCCCTCGGATTCCGCGTCCACGGCGGCATCGGCGCCGCGCTGGGGGCGACCGGACTCGCGATCCTCTTCGGGTTCTGCCTCAGCTGGGTCACCGTGTTCCTCGGTGTCAAGGTCAGGAGCGCCGAGGCCGTGCAGGCGTTCAGCTTCATCGCCTTCCTGCCGCTCCAGCTGGGCAGCAGCCTGGCCTCCCGGACCGACACCCTCCCCGGATGGCTGGGGGCCTGGGCGGACGTCAATCCCGTCACCCACGTCATGGACGCCTGCCGTGCGCTGCTCAACGGGACGCCGGACGACGGAAGCATCGGCCGCACGCTGCTCTGGTCGGCCGCCCTGTTCGTCGTCTTCTGCCCCCTCGCCGTGCGCGCCTACGGCCGCCAGGAATGACGACCAACGCCGCCCACGACGCACCCCACCCCAGGAGAGGAGCACCCATGACCCGTCAGCGGTGCTCCGCGGCCTGGAGCGCCTCGGAGAGGTCCTCCCGGGAGACGATGTCGAGCTTCCGGTACGCCTGGGTGAGGTGCCACTCCACCGTCTTGACCGTCACGAAGAGCTTCTGGGCGATGTCCCGGTTGCTCAGGCCCTCGGCGGCGAGGGTCGCCACCCGCTCCTCGGAGGGCGTCAGGACGGACGGTGACCGCTTGCGGCGGCGAGGGTCGCGGGCCGGGCTGCGGGCCGGGTCGCCGAGGGACAGCAACTCCTCCCGGATCCGCCCGTGCAGGGAGGACGCCCCGCACTCCACGGCGAGTTGGGCGGCGAGCCCGAGGTGCTCGCGCGCCGTCGGGGTCCGGCCGGTGCTGCCCAGCAGCCTGGCGTGGACGTAGAGGGTGCGGGCCCGTTCGAGGACGGCCGGTGAGCCGTCCAGCAGGCCGACGGCCTCCTCCAGGAGCCGGAGGGCGCGGTCCGGGGCCGCGGTCGCGGCGAGGGTCCGCAGCACCACGGCCAACGGGCGGGCCGCTCCGAAGGCGCGCGCCCGGGCGAGCTCCTCCTCGCCCAACTCCTGTGCGTCCCGCACCCGCCCACTGCTGTGGAGGGCCGTGAC
Organism: Kitasatospora sp. NPDC101183; assembly: GCF_044767945.1. Taxonomy (NCBI): domain Bacteria; kingdom Bacillati; phylum Actinomycetota; class Actinomycetes; order Kitasatosporales; family Streptomycetaceae; genus Kitasatospora; species Kitasatospora sp. NPDC101183. The sequence goes on from NZ_JBIWOW010000006.1 coordinate 160,809, forward strand.
GAGCGGGGTCCACCTCCCCACCGACCCGGCCGCCGGGCCGAGTTCGGCGTCCAGTCGCCGTCCCCTCAGCAGGTCGGCCACCCCGGCGTCGGTCTGCCCGAGTGCGAGCCGCAGCCGTCCGCGAGCGCGCAGCAGGGGGAGGTGGACGGGGGTGTCCACCTCGGCGTCGAGCAGCTCACGGCTCGCCAGTTCGGCGGTGGCCCGCTCCAGTTCGCCCAGCTCGATCAGCGACTCGACCAGGGCGGCCGCCGCGATCGGTTGCGCGATCGTCGGGCGGCCCGCCGACTCGCTCGCCTCCAGCGCCGTCGCGACGAGCTCGGCGGCGGCCGGAACCCGACCGAGCTGCAGCTCGACGGACGCCCGCAGACAGTCGTCGAGGTGGAGGAGGTGGACCCCCCGGCGCCGGGACTCCTCCGACACCGTCCGCAGGGCGCGGTGCGCTTCGGGGAGCCGGTCGCAGGCCGCCAGGGCCCAGGACGCGGTGAGGGCCGCGCCCCAGCTGACGCCGCCCTCGCCGGGCAGACCCGCCCGGCGCAGGACCTGCTCGGCCGAGTCCGCCGTCCGCCGGGCGTCCGTGCCGTTCCACAGGTCGTCAAGGAGGCCGTGAAGGTCCCAGGGCAGGCCCGTCCCGGTCGTCCGCTCCCGAATCCCGGCCAGGCGCTGCCGTTGGAGGTCGCGCGCGCCGGGCGACAGCCTGCCGATCCAGGACAGCGCGTCGTGCAGGTCCGCGACGGTGTCCGAGGCGGGGAGTTCGACGATGGCGTCGGCCAGGACGGTGACGGCCTCCTCGAACCGGGAGCCGGCCGCGAGCGCCCAGGCCAGGTCGCGGGCGACGGCGCCGCGCGCGTCCGGAGCGGACGTGAGCTCCAGGGCCTCCCCGAGGTGGGCGGCGGCCGCCTCGTGGTCGACGGGCAGCTCCGCCGCGCCGAGCTGGCTCAGGACCATCGGCAGATCGCGGTCGGCCGGGGGCTCGCGCAGGGCGCGGCGCAGATAGCACACGGTGCCCCGCTCGCCCCGCGCGGTCGCCGCGGCGGCGGCGTCGAGCAGGCTCCTGACGGCCCGCTGATCGGCCCGGGCCGGCGCCTCCAGCAGGTGGCCGGCGATCCGCTCCGGCGAGGCCCCGGTGGTGGCCAGCGCCCGTGCCGCGCGGGCGTGCAACCGGCCGCGGGTGACCAGCGGGGTGCTGGCGTCCACCGCCGTGCGCACCAGCGGATGGGCGAACCGCAGTTCAGGCCCGTCGACCAGGATCTCCGCGTCGATCAGCGCGGCGAGCGCCTCGTCGACCCCGGCGTCGCCGCGGCCGGTGGTCTGCTCCACCACCAGGGGCTCCGTGGCCCGGCCCAACACCGCCACCATCTGGGCCAGTTCGAGGGACGGCTCCGGCAGGCTGCGCAGCTTGCGGACGATCCACCGTACGAGACTGCGGGGCGCGCGTTCGGTCAGCCGGTCCGCGCCCGCCCCGGCGGGCCGCCCGGTCCCCGCGGCCGCCTCGTCGATCACGGCCCGCACCAGCATCGGGGTACCGCCGGTCGCTTCGAGGAGCGACTCGGCGACCGCCCGGGGGTCCGGCCCGCCGACGGTCTCCGCGACGACCTTCTCCAGCGCCCGCAGGCTCAGCGGCGCCGGCCGGAGCACCGTCGACTCGAAGGAGGTGACCACGGCGCCCAGCAGATCGGCGGCCGGACCGGGCCCCCGGGGCTCCATGGCGACGGTCAGCACGATGGGACTCCGCCCCACCAGGGCGGCGAGATAACTGAGGAACCGCAACGAGGGCAGATCGGCCAGTTGCGCGTCATCGACGACGAGAACCAGCCGCCGCTCACCGGCGAGGTCCAGAAACACCCGGTGCAATTCGTGCAGCAGCGCGTGCCATTCCGCGGGATGTGCCTCGTTGAGAAGTTCACCGTGCAGCAGGTGCGCGACGCGCGTTGCCTGCAGACGGGCGGAAAGATTCCCGCCCGGAATGTCCTCGGAGGCGGATTCAACCAGCTGAGCGACTGCTCCCAGGGAGAACGAGGCCTCGAATTCGTTCCCCCTCGCGCGGAGTACCAGGAACTTGCTGTCGACGGCCTTGCAGTGCAGGTGGTGGAGGAGGCTGGTCTTGCCCGTGCCCGGCGCGCCCTCAATTGCGATGACCCCACCGAATCCGCCGCTCAGATCGTCGAGTCTTCTCTCGATCTCGGATATTTCTGATTGGCGTTCGAGAAGTTCTGTGCGCGCCCCGCCAAATAAATTGGTTAACACGGTCAGCGTTTCCTCCGCCCCGCCCGGCCGAAAACAATTGACTGCTGTTCTGCATGGAGAACATGGGCGAATCCGACGCTACACGAATCCCGCCCGAGCGTCCAGGACGACTTTGAGAGTGGTCGAACTTGGCGGCTGAGCGGCGGTTGCATCCGGCGCCCGGTGACTTTGAGTGACTGATAAGTCTCGGCGGTCGAGCGCTCGGAAAGTAGGCATTTCGCGAAGGAATTGTGGATTCCGCGCCGATTGAATGCGGCTTGGGAGTGTCTTGACCTCCCGCCCCCCATTGCGGGGCCGGTGCCGGGGGAGCGGCCCCGGCACCGGCCCGTCAGTCCCGCTACCTCCAGGTGTCGTTCAGCGTCACCGCGCCCGAGGCTCCCGTCGTGTACGTGCGGTTGGCGCCGGACTCCCAGGTGACGGCCCCCGAGGCGTCCTTGACGAGGTACTTGTACGCGAAGGACGTGCCGGCCGGGAGGGCGAGCGTGGCCGTCCAGTTCGGGTAGGCGGCGGAGGACAGCGGGACGGCTCCGGCGGGGTTCCACTGCCCGAGTTGGGCGAGGGAGCCGACGAGGTAGACGTTCTGGCCCCAGGTGGTGGTCCTGTTCTCGCTGAAGGTGACCGTGACCTGTCCCGAACCGCCGCCGTTCCACGTGTCGTTCAGGGCTCCGGGACCGGAGCCGGTGGTGGCGGTGCGGTTGCTCCCGGACTCCCAGGTGACGGTTCCCGCCGCGTCCTTGACGAGGTACTTGTACGCGAAGGAGGTCCCGGCGGGCAGCGTGACGCCGCTGCTCCACAGCGGGTAGCCGGCCGAGGAGAGCGGGATCGCGGCGGCCGGCGCCCAGTTGCCCAGCTGCGGGAGCGAGCCCGTCAGGTAGACGTTCTGGCCCTGGGTGGTCGTCCTGTTCACGGTGAAGGTCTCGGAGACGGTCGCGCCGGTCGGGGTGCTGGTCGGCGTGCCGGTCGGAGGCGTGGTGGGCGGCTGTGTGCTCGTGGTCGCGGCGTACAGGGCGACGGCGTCGCCGGGGCCGACCGTGACGGAGGCGTTCCCCGCGCCGTCGACGGTGACGGTGGGGCCGGTGCAGGCGCTCCCGTTGACGTCCCCGTGGACGACGTCGCAGTACGTGCCGGCGGCCAGCCCGGTGCCGAAGGTCCGGGTGAGCGCGGAGGCGCCGTTGTTGATGGCGACCCAGCCCTTGCCACCGCGGCTGAAGGCGATGGCGTTGTTCCCGTCGTCCCACCAGTTCGCGACGGCCTCGCCGCGCACGGCGTTGTGCCAGCCGACCATGTTGGCGACGGCCCGGTCGCGGTCCGTGCAGGCCCACCGGCCGCTGCCGCAGTCGGTGTCCGTCACGTAGCCGTTCGCGTCGGCGGGCGGCGAGTCGTCGCGGTTGGCGAAGCGGAAGCCGGAGTAGACCTGCGGTGTCCCGTGCGGCCAGGCCAGCTCGAAGACGTGGGCGAGGGTGTACTTGGCGCCGTCGTTGTAGGTGAGCGTGGTGCGGTCGCGTTCGAGGTCGTGGTTGGTCACCATGACGGCGGACCTGTCGCTCGGCTCCAGTCCCCAACTCGGCCCGAAGGTCTTGAGGTTGGCGATGCTGCCGTTGAACTGCTCCTTGAGCTTGGTGGCGTAGGTGAACTCCAGGACGGAGCCGTTGCCCTCGAAGGCGGCCGGGGCGAGCTGCCCGCTGCCGCCGGGGAAGATCTCCTGGTAGACGTACGGCCTCGCACCCCAGGTCGTGGTGCGCAGCCGGGAGAGGATGTTCGCCATGTCGGCCTGCGCGATGTGTTTGGCGGCGTCCATCCGGAAGCCGTCCACGCCCGCGTCGATCAGGCTGTTCAGGTAGCCGGCGAGCTTGCCCCGGACGGAGTCGCTCTCCGTGTTCAGGTCGGACAGGGAGAGCAGCTGGCACTCCTGGACCTGGGTGACGTTGTTCCAGTCCTTGATGGTGAGGTCGGAGTTCGGGCACGGCGGTGAGGAGTGGAAGTCCGACGGCCCGTACGGCACGTCGGCGTACGTGTACGAGGTGGGGCTGAAGCTCGCGCCCCCGTACGAGTCGGTGCTGCTCTGGTTGGAACCGGCGGTGTGGTTGAGGACGGCGTCCGCGTAGACCTTCACCCCGGCGCCGTGGCAGGCCGTCACCATGGCCTTGAACTGGGCCTCCGTGCCCATGCGGCTGTCGAGCCGGTAGGAGACGGGCTGGTACACCTCCCACCAGGGGTGCCCCGGGACCCTGATCGAGTCCTGCGGGGGAGCGACCTGCACGGCGCCGTAGCCCTTGGGGCCGAGGACGTCGGTGCACTCCGAGGCGACGGAGTTCCAGTTCCACTGGAACAGGTTGGCGATGACGTCCCCGCCGTTCGGTGTGGCGGCGGCGTGCGCGGCGCCCTGGACGGCCAAGGGGAGCAGGGAACCGGCGCTCAGCGCGACGGCGGCGAACAGCCCCACCCGGCGGCGGTGCGCTCTCCGGGGCGACGGCGGCGGCAGGGGTGAGGGCGCCGGGGCGCGACGGGGTGAGGACATCACAGGACTCCCAGGGGTGGTGGGCGCGTGGGGGACCGGCCGGGTGGCGGCCGTGGCGCGCGGCTCGCGCCGAGGCACGACGGCCTGCGGCCGTGGGGGCCGGCTCCGGTCCCGGCCGGGTGGCAGGAGTAGACAATCCCGGTCGCTCCCACGGGTCGTCAAGGGTTCCTGCAAAGTCATTCGGCAACTTTCAGCAAGGGATTTCCTCGCGGGCGTGCCGCCCCGGGGCCGCCGCGGCTCCGGCCGGCCCGGAGCAGCCCCCCCGCCTCCGGGCAGGTCGTCGTCGACCGTCGAATGGGCCCAAGGGGTGGGGTCCGTGGGCCACTTGTTTCGGAAGTGCGGCGGGGGGAGGGGCGGAGAGGCCGCTCGGGACCGTACGATCGGCGGATGTCTGACTTGACGGAAACCACGCCCGGTTGGCTGGCCCCCGAGGAGCTGGAGACCACGCGGGCCAAGATGCCGATCCTGTACGTCGAGGCCGTGCCGGTCCGCGTCGACGACACGGGGGAGGTGACGGAGATCGGGCTGCTGCTGCGGATCGGTCCCGACGGGACGGTCACCCGCACGCTGGTGTCGGGGCGGGTGCTGCACCACGAGCGGATCAGGGACGCGCTGTTGCGGCACCTGGAGAAGGACCTCGGGCCGGTCGCGCTGCCGCGCATCCCGGCTTCGCTGCAGCCGTTCACCGTCGCCGAGTACTTCCCGACGCTCGGCATCACCGAGTTCCACGACCCGCGCCAGCACGCGGTGTCGCTCGCCTACGTCGTCCCGGTGTCGGGGGACTGCCGGCCGCGGCAGGACGCGCTGGACCTCGTCTGGTTCAGCCCGCAGGAGGCGGCCTCGGAGCTGGTGCTGCAGGACATGCCGGGCGGGCAGGGCGCGTTGCTCAAGCGGGCGCTCGCGCACATCGGCTGCCCGACCTGACGCGGGAGGAGCCCCGGCCCGCGGGCCGGGGCTCCCTCCTGCCGTACGGGCCTCAGGGGCGCGCCGGTTCGCGTTCCGCCGTTGTCGCCGTCGCCGTCGTCCCGGCGGCCTCGGGCCCGGCAGTCCCGGGTTCGGTGCCCTCGGGCTCGGCAGCCTCGGGCTCGACGGCCCGGCCGAGCTGGTCCGGCGGGTAGAACCGGCGGGCCCAGTGCCGCAGGGCGCCGATGGGCCCGTCGCCGGCGGCGAGCTTGGGCGGCGTCAGGTACTTCTTGGTGGACCAGATCGGGAAGTCGGCGGCGGTGAACTCGCAGTTGCGCTTGAACATCGGGCCCGCGAGCAGCGTGGTGACCGTCCGGCTGAGCGCCCGGGCGACGGCCGGCGGCAGGCTGCGCGGCTCGGCGAGCGTGAACCGGCTGGCCTGGCGCAGCTGCATGCGGGTGGGGCTGACCTGGGTGGCCATCACGAGGGAGCAGATCTCGATGCCGAGCGAGGGCGTGCGCACGTCGGTGTGCAGGCAGCTGAGGCCGTAGCCGTGGACCTCGACGTCGACCTGGCGCAGGCCGATGAGCGGGAAGGTCTCCTGGACGCGCATCGAGACCCGGAAGCGGTGGCCGTCGAACTCGACGGGGGCGGCCAACTCGCCCTGGGGCCAGCCGTGCAGGGTGACGAAGTGGCCGAGGTCGACGGAGTTCTCCATGACGTCCTGCGCGTAGCCGGGCATCTCCCAGGCGGCGTGGCGCAGCGGCTGGTCGTCGAGCAGGTGCCAGGAGGGGATCTCCCAGTCGGGTTCGCGGCCGTCGTGGTGGCGCCAGACGAAGACGGCCTCGTTGACCTCGCGCACGGTCAGGTGGGTGAGGGCGGCGCGGGGCGGCGGGGTGTCGTAGCCGGTGCGCACGCACTGCCCGTCGGGGGCGAAGGCGAACTTGTGGAAGGGGCAGACGAGTTCCTCGCCGTCGAGCGAGGCGAGGCCGAGGTGGGCCCCGAGGTGCGGGCAGTACGGGCGGATCGCGCGCAGCCGGCCGCCGCGGGTGCGGTACAGGACCACGTCCTCCCCGGCGAGTTGGCGGGTGAGGACCTTGCCGGGCGGCAGTTCGGCGGAGAAGGCGAGCGCGGCCCAGCCGTCCGGGTAGGGCAGGCCCTGCGGCAGGGCGCGGTCGGCGGGGGTCGGGGTGTCGCTGACGGGGTGGACGTGGGGGTGGGACACGTGCATGAACTCTCCTGTCAGGGCCTGTCCGCCGCCGCCCGTCCCAGGCGATTAGCGCGCGAACGGAATGCGGTTCCGATGCTAGCCACGGGCGGCGAGCGGATCGGGGGCCAACATCCCGGGCGGGCGAGAAGTCTGATGATCCATCAGGGTGCCGAGAGGCTGACCGGGTCAAGTCTTCGTAAAGTCCGACCGGCCCTCTAGATGTGCCATTGCACATGTCACATCATGCTCCCCATGAGAAAAGCCATCGCCCTGCTGGCGGCCGCGGCCGCCGTCGCCACCTTCGGCGTGACCTCCGCCTCCGCCGCCGACCCCGACGCCGCCGCCCCGGAGGACACCGGCCAGGGGCGTCTCGCCTGGACCTCCTGCAACGACGCCACCACCCCCGCGCTGCAGTGCGCGATGCTGGAGGTGCCGGTCGACTACCGGGACCCCCGCGGCCGCAAGATCAGCATCAAGCTCAACCGCCTGCCCGCCACCGCGCCCAAGGACAAGCAGCAGGGCCCGATCCTGCTGAACCCGGGCGGCCCCGGCGACTCCGGGCTCTGGATGCCCGCGTACATCTCCGGCCAGATCCCCAAGGACGTCGCCTCCACCTACGACTGGATCGGCTTCGACCCGCGCGGAACCAACGGCAGCGACCCCCATGTCATCTGCGACGCCCACTACTTCGACGGCGAGCGCCCCGACTACCAGCTGAGCCAGGGCACCGCGAAGGCCTGGCTCAAGAAGGCCGCCGGGTACGCCGCCGACTGCGCGGCCGACTGGTCCTGGCTGCTGCCGCACATGACCACCGTCGACAACGCCCGCGACATGGACAGCATCCGCCGCGCCCTCGGCGTCCAGAAGATCAACTTCTACGGCGGCTCCTGGGGCACCACGCTGGGCTCCACCTACGGCCAGCTCTTCCCCTCGCACGTGCGCCGGATGGTCCTGGACAGCATCGTCGGCCCGACCATCAGCTGGTACGACCACAACATCCTTCAGGACAAGGAGCACCAGCGCCGCTTCGACGCCTTCGCGGACTGGGCCGCCAAGGCCGACTCCGTCTACCACCTGGGCACCGACGCCGCCTCGGTGAAGAAGGCCTACGCCCAGGTCGAGGACGCCCTGCGCAAGGACCCGGTCGCGGCCGCGCCGGCCCCCGGCAAGATCGGCCCGGCCGAGTTCGAGGACACCTTCTACGGCGGCGGCTACAACTTCCTGCGCTGGCCCCGCATGGCGACGGTGCTCTCCGCCTACGTCACCCAGCACGACACCCGGCCGCTCTCCATCGCGTACAACCGGTACGCCGCCCCGGGCGCCGACGACGGCGCCTTCCCGGCGTACAACGCCGCGCAGTGCACCGAGAACGCCTGGCCGCGCGACTGGGAGTTCTGGAAGAAGGACCAGGCGAAGGTCGACGCCGTCGCGCCCTTCTACACGTATAACAACATGTGGTACAACGCCGCCTGCATGTTCTGGCCCTACCAGGGCAACCAGGCCGGGCGCCTGAAGATCACCGGCAAGGGCCTGCCGCCGGTGCTGCTCTTCCAGGCCACCGAGGACGCCGCCACCCCGTACGAGGGCGGGCTCGCCATGCACGACGCGCTGCCGGGCTCCAAGCTGGTCGTCCAGAACGGCGGCAGCTTCCACGAGATCCTCTTCCACGGCAACGCCTGTCTGGACGACACCTTCACCGCCTACCTGCGCGACGGCAGCCTGCCGGACGGCAAGGGGCGCATCGCCAAGACCTGCGCGCCCGAGGCGGACCCGGCGCCGGTGTACGTGACCCCGCCGCCGGCCGCCGCCAAGTCGCTCACGGCCGAGTCCGGCGCGGCGCGCCTCGCGCCCACCGACCCGGAGGCCGTCCGCGGCGTCCTGCGGTGATCGGTCCTGCGGTGATCGGTCCTGAGGGGATCAGTCCCGCAGTGATCAGTCCCGCGCCGACGGTCTGACGGCACTGAGCGGCGCGGCCAGGGACTCCAGGCCGCGCCGCTCGGCCTTCACCCCGATCGCGGCCTCCACCAGGCCGGCCACCGCCATCAGCGCGGCGCCGACGCAGAAGGCCAGGGTGGTGTCGGAGACCTCGCCGCTGCTCACCAGGCCGTTGAACAGCAGCGGGCCGCTGATGCCGCCGACGGCCGTGCCCACCGCGTAGAAGAAGGCGATGCACATCGCCCTGGTCTCCAGCGGGAAGATCTCGCTGACCGTCAGGTAGGCGGCGCTGGCACCGGCCGAGGCGAGGAACAGCACCGCCGTCCAGCAGGCCGTCATGGTGGTGGCGGAGAGCGCGCCGCGCTGGAAGAGCGCGGCGGTCCCGAACAGCAGCAGGCCCGAGCCGAGGTAGGTGCCGGCGATCATCGGCTTGCGGCCGACGGAGTCGAAGAGGTGGCCCAGCAGCAGCGGGCCGAGGAAGTTGCCGACCGCGATCACCGCGAAGTAGTAGCCGGTCTCGCCCTCGGGGACGGCGAAGTAGGTGGTGAGGATGGTGGCGTAGCCGAAGGTGACGGAGTTGTAGAGGAACGCCTGGCCGACGAACAGGGCGAGGCCCAGCACGGTGCGGCGCGGGTAGCGGACGATCACCGTGCGAACGATCGTCGCGAAGCCGATCGGTTCCCGTTCGCGGATCAGCAGCGGCGGCCCCTCGGGCGGCGGCAGCCGGTGGCCGGTCTCCCGTTCGACGGCCCGCTCCGCCTCCTCCACCACCCGTTCGGCCTCGGCCGCCCGCCCGTGGGTGAACAGCCAGCGGGGGCTCTCCGGCACGTGGCGGCGCACCAGCAGGATCACCAGGCCCAGCACCACGCCGATCGCGAAGGCCAGCCGCCAGCCGACGTCGGTGGCGAACAGCGAGGTGTTCAGCAGGGCGATCGAGGCGAAGGCGCCCAGGCCCGCGCCGATCCAGAAGCTGCCGTTGATGATCAGGTCGATCCGGCCGCGCAGCCGGGCCGGGATCAGCTCGTCGATCGCCGAGTTGATGGCCGCGTACTCGCCGCCGATCCCGAAGCCGGTGAAGAAGCGGCAGAGGAAGAAGAACCAGGCCGTCCAGGAGAGGGCGGTGACGGCCGTCGCGGCGAGGTAGACGGCGAGCGTCACCATGAACAGCTTCTTGCGGCCCAGCCGGTCCGTCAGCCAGCCGAAGAACAGGGCGCCGGTGCAGGCCCCGGCCACGTACACGGCCGCCGCGACGGTGGTCACCTGGGCGGTGGTGATGCTGATGCCGCTGCCGTCCTGGGCGAGGCGGCCCGCCATGTTGCCGACGATCGTCACCTCCAGGCCGTCCAGGATCCAGACGGTGCCCAGGCCGATGACGATGCGCCAGTGCCAGCGGGACCACGGCAGCCGGTCCAGCCGGGTGGGGACGTCGGTCGCGACCGTGCCGGGCGGGAGCGCGTGCCGCCGTTGGGATGACGGGGAGGGTTTCGCGGGATCGGTCATGTCGGGGCCTTCCTTCGCTCGCCCCCTGCACGCCGCCCCGCTCGCCCCCTCGTCCGCCCCCGGGGCGGGCGCCCCTGGTCGGGGGCGCCCTCGGTCCGTCGCCGGACCATCATCGCCAGGGGGCGCGTGGGGCGCTCGCCCGGGCGTCAGGCGATCCAGCTGAACAGCCAGACGTAGGGGACCGCGGTGATCCCCGCGGCGATCGCCAGTCGGGTGATCGGGGCGTCGCGCCTCGCGGCGATCAGCAGCAGGACGCCGGCGGGGAGGGCCGGCACGAAGATGACCAGCGGCAGCAGGAGGAACGGTGCGGATACGAGGATCTCGCCGCCGAGGATCAGCCAGCCGCAGGTCAGGGTGACGGCGCGGAACTCCGCCGAGCTCGGCATGAGCAGCGGCAGCGTGGCGAGGAAGCCGACCGCGATCTCGATGATCACGTAGGCCGCGTGCGGAGGGGCGTAGCCGGTGTGCGACTTCACGACGACCGGCACGCAGCTCAGGACGGCCAGCAGGACGATCAGCCGGGACTCCCCGGCGGGCGGTGCGATCTGCCGTCTTCCCATGGTGTTCCCCCTCGGAGCGGAGCGTTGAAGCAGTTTTGAACGCATTCAAATTGAATGCGTTCAAAACGTAGGCCCCGGGGCGCCCGGTAGGCAAGTCCGCCGACCCGGTCGAGGCGGAGTCGAGAGGCGGTCGAGGCCGATTCCGGCCGGTCGGCGCGGTGTGCTGTGGTGGGGAATACAGCGCCGGGCGCGCGGCGTAGACGCTCGCGCATGGAGCTGAGCGCAGCGGCCATGGCCCGGGGGAGCGGCGGACGCTTCGATGGAGACCAGGACGAGGAGCCCGGGCGGACGCTCCGGAGAGCGGACCTCTTCGCCCTCCCCGACGACCTATCAAGATCCGACCTATCGAAACGAGGACGATCGTTATGGCCATGAACGGTGTGCTGTCGACCGAAGCGGGCGCGGTGCTGGTGATCGGCGGCACGGGCAAGACCGGGCGCCGCGTCGCCGCCCGGCTGCTGGCGAGCGGCTACGAGGTGCGGGTCGGCTCGCGCCACGCCGAGGTGCCCTTCGACTGGCAGGACGGGACCACCTGGGGGGCCGCGCTCGACGGCGTCGCCGCCGCGTACGTGACGTACCACCCGGACCTCGCCGTGCCCGGCGCGGTCGAGCAGGTGCGGGCCTTCTCCCGGCTGGCCGCCGAACGCGGCGTCCGGCGGCTGGTCCTGCTCTCCGGGCGCGGCGAGGAGGCCGCCGAGGCGGGGGAGCGGGCCGTGATGGAGTCCGGCGTGCCCGCGTGGACCGTCGTGCGCTGCGCCTGGTTCAACCAGAACTTCGACGAGTCCTTCTTCCTCGACCCGGTGCTCGCGGGCGAGGTCGCCCTGCCGGTCGGCGACGCCGTCGAGCCGTTCGTCGACGCCGAGGACATCGCCGACGTCGCCGTGGCGGCCCTGACCGAGCCCGGCCACGCCGGCGAGGTGTACGAGCTGACCGGCCCGCGCCTGCTCTCCTTCGCCGAGGCCGTCGGCGAGTTGGCGCGCGCCACCGGACGGGACATCCGGTTCGTGCCGGTGGAGGTCGAGGAGTACCGCGCCGTCCTGGAGGCGGAGGGCCTGCCCGGGGACTTCGCCGACCTCTTCTCGACGATCCTCGACGGCCGCAACGCCTCCCTCGGGGACGGGGTCCGGCGCGCCCTGGGCCGCAAGCCGAGGGACTTCGCGGACTACGCCCGCGAGGCCGCCGCCACGGGCGTCTGGAACGCCTGAGCCCGCTGACACGAGAGCTGACACGAGAGAGGGCCCGGACATGCGCACGAACACGATGCCGCACCACGAGGCGACCCACACCGAGTCCGGAGGTCGGGTGGCGGGGCCGGTGCTGGTGGGGTCGACGATCGCGATGGGGTTGATGGCGGGGCTGTTCTTCGCGTTCGACGTGTCGGTGATGCCGGGGCTGGCGGTGGGGGACGACCGGACGTACGTGACGGCGATGCAGCACATCAACAGGTCGATCGAGAACGGGGTGTTCGGCCTGGTCTTCGTCGGGGCGTTCGTGGCCACCGGGGCGGCGGCCTGGCTGCAGCACCGGGCCGGGCGTCGGCGGGTGGCACTGTGGGCGGGCGCGGCGACGGCGCTGTACGTGCTGGCGCTGGTCGTGACGATGGGCGTCAACGTCCCGCTGAACAACGACCTCGCGGCGGCCGGCGACCCGGCGGGCATCCACGACCTCGCCGCCGTCCGCGAGAAGTTCGCCGGGACGTGGGTCGCCACCAACATGCTGCGCACGGCCCTGTGCACGGCCGGTCTGGGCGCCCTCGCCCGGGCGCTCGTCCTGCACGGCCGCGCCACCCGCTGACGCGGAGGACGCGGAGGACGCGGAGACGCGGAGACGCACCCGCCCAGGCGTCAGGCCTGGAGCAGCGAGGAGGCCAGCAGCACGCCGGCCGCCACCAGGTGCAGCACCGCCGTCCAGCGGGCGCGCACCAGGGCGGCCAGCCCGGCGAGGCAGAGCACCGCGAGCAGCAGGCCCCAGGTGAACTCCAGGTGAGCGTGGGCCACCTGCGAGGCGGTGCGCCGGGCGGCCTCCGGTGCAGAACTGCTGAACATCCGGCCGACGTACACCAGCGCCAGGGTGACCATCAGCAGGACGCCCACCGCGAGGTCGAAGGCCGCCGGAGGCCCGGAGCGCCGCGCCGGGCGGCGCACCTCGCGGGCGGTGGGAGGGCCGGTTCCTGGCATGTGCCAGAGCCTGGCAGGTCGGAGGGCCGGGGCGCCTGAGTAGGAGTACTCAGATCGCGTCCGAACCCCGCCCGTCCGCCCCCGGTGGTGGGTGCGCCTCGGTGTGCGCCGGTGCGCCGGGCCGGTGCCTTCGCCCAATTCACTTACCGAGACGTGGACTTGGCGCCCGGGAGGGGTGTGGTGGAGCATGGGCGTGCTCGGTCCGTCACGGCGCGCAACGCGCCGAGGCCGGGAGGGTCGTCGTAGCTGGTAGAGGAGGCGGGTCCCGTGGGACTGGTGGAGCGTCCGATTCTGGTCCGGGGCAGGGCCGTCCCGTTGGCCAGGCACCTGGCCGAGCAGGACATCGACGGTCTGGTGGCGTGCTCGTGCATCGGGAACGAGGTCACCATCGACCTCGCCGACACCCGGGTGCTGGTGAGCCTGGTCGACGTGGCCGGGGTGGTGAGGCTCAACTTCCACATGGTGCACGACGGTCCGGCCAAGTCCCGCTCCTGGTCCCGCCTGCTGCCGGAGGGCACCGACCACGCCGAGATCGCCACCCGCATCGCCCGGGACGTCCGCACCCTGGGACGCGAACTCGCCCCACTGCGCCGCCACGCGTCGACCGCCGCCGAGCAGCGCCGGCCGCGCTGAATCCGCTGCACGGGCGGGCCGTTGGCCCCTGTTCGCATGTGAACCTGGTTCGAGGGCCCGGACAGGCGCACGTCTCCACCCGGGGGTGGAGACGCCCGGATCCACCCGGACGGCGGTGACACCGCGCCCCGTACGCGAGCACCCTGGACGCCAGGGTCGACGAAACGGCGGACGGGAGCGGGCACGGTGCACACACTCACACGGTGGGCGGCCACAGCGGCGGCGGGCCTGCTCCTGGCGGCCCTTCCGGCGCTCCCCGCCGAGGCGGCGGCGCCCACGCACGGCTGCCGCACGACGACCTCCCTCGGCCGGCTGCAGGGCGTGGGCCAGGGCGGCCGCTGCGCCTACCTCGGCGTCCCGTACGCGGCGCCGCCGACCGGCGAGCGGCGCTTCCGCCCGCCGCAGCCCGCCGCCCCCTGGCGCGGCACCCTCGCCGCCACCGCCGTGAAGCCCGGCTGCCCGCAGGACCTCACCGTCGGCGGGCCCGGAGTCGAGGACTGCCTCTACCTCAACGTCTGGGCGCCGCAAGCGAGTCGGGGTCGCCCCAAGCCCGTCATGGTCTACCTGCACGGCGGCGCCGACGAACTCGGCGCCGCCGGCCAGCCGGACTTCGACGGCGGGCGGCTCGCCGAACGCGGCGACGTGGTCGTCGTCAACCTCGACTACCGCCTCGGCGTCCTCGGCTGGACGGAACTCGGCGGGCTCGACCCCGCCTACGCCGGCTCCGGCAACAACGGCCTGCGCGACGAGGTCGCCGGCCTCGCCTGGGTGCGCCGCCACATCGCCTCCTTCGGCGGCGACCCCGGCCAGGTCACCGTCTTCGGCCAGTCCGCCGGCGCCGTCTCGATCAGCGCGCTGCTCGCCGGCGACCACCCCGAGCGCCTCTTCCGCCGCGCCGTCGTGCAGAGCGGCCCCGGCTACCTCGTCCACACCGCCGCCTCGGCCCGCGCCACCGCCGACCACGTCCTCGCCACCGGCGGCATCCACAGCGTCGCCGACCTCGACCGCCTGACCACCCGGCAGGTCCTCGAACTCCAGCAGCGCGCCCAGGGCAGCCTCGCCGGCCCGGCCGCCGCCGTCTTCTTCGGCCCGTACATCGACGGCGCGCTCGTCCCCGGCCCCGTCTTCGAGCGGGTCGCGGCGGGCAGCGCCCGGCACGTCGACGTCATGACCGGCAGCACCGAGAACGAGACGGACTACTGGGCGCTCTTCGACCCCCGGGTGCTCGACCTCCCGCTGAGCGCCTACCGCGCGATCCCGCCCGTCCTCGCGCCGCGCAAGCAGGAGATGTACGACCGCTACGCCGCGAACCGCCCCGGGCTGCCCGAGGGCCGGGTCGTCAACGCGATGCTCACCGATCAGACCGAACGGGTGCCCAGCCTGCGCCTGGCCGAGGCCCAGTCACGGTGGCGGCCCACCTACGTCTACCAGTTCGACTGGCACGTCCCGTACGTGCCCGGCCTGCCGGCCGCGCAGAACCTCGGCGCCATGCACACCCTCGAACTGCCCTTCGTCTTCGGCACCCTGGCCCTGGACGCCTACCCGCGCGGCGCGCAGACCGTCGCCGAGCAGCGCCCCGCCCTCACCGCCCTCTCCGGGCGGATGATGGACGCCTGGACCTCCTTCGCCCGCTCCGCCGCGCCCGGCTGGCCGCAGTACTCGGCGCAGAGCCGGGCCACCCGGATCTGGGACCTGGACCCGACGGTGCGGTACGCGCCGCACGAGGACGAGCGCGCACTCTGGGACGCGTACGACTTCGCAGCCTGGGACGCCCGGCCGTAGGTCCGGGCGCACCGGCTCACGCCGTGAGGTAGAGGAGAAAGGCCACGACCAGCAGCCAGACCACGGCGGGCTCGCCGTAGGTGGCCCAGTCGGGCCGGCGCTCGGTCAGGATGAGCGAGCCGCGGAACCAGACGGCGGCCGAGAACAGGGTGGCGAGGGCGGCCGGGATCACCCACTCGGCCTCGTCGGGCCCGCTCAGGCCCGTGACGAGCGCCGCCGTGCCCACGCCCGCGAGCAGGCCGACCCAGAGCATGGAGAGCCACGGGGTGTTCATGGGCTCGGAGTTGTGACCCTGGAAGGCGAGCGAGACCACCCGGCCGTGCCAGAGCCGCAGCTCCAGGGTGGAGTTGTCGCTCAGCGCCTCGTAGAGCGGTGAATCGACCTGGTAGTCCCGGTCCTCGGTGCCCTCGCGGCCCACGGTGACCTCGTGGTCGTCGTGGTCCTCCCGCTTCCGCACCACCCAGCCGCTCTCCAGCCGTACACAGTCCGGGTGTCGGGTGGCGGCGGGCGTGCCGCAGACCGGCGCGGAGCGGAAGGCGATGTCCTCCTCGTGCAGGGCTCCGTAGCGGAGGAAGGAGAGCACCACGAGGCCGAGCCCCACCAGCGCGAGGAGGCCGTACGGCAGTCGCCGCACCAGGTGGCCCGGCTTCCTCATGTGCCCCTCTCCGGAGGTGGGTTCGGTCGATCAGCCGAGGGTGAAGAAGTAGATCGTGTCGTGCCCGTACCGGTCGGCGTTCCCCGTCGAGGGCTCCCATCCCCGGTGCGCGAACTCCAGCAACTCGGCCAGCTCGCGCAGGTCGTGGCGGAATCCCTCCCCGACCAGATCCAGCGCCGCGCGGTAGGCCTCGGCGGCCCTCCCGGCGAGCGCCAGCGGGAACATGCCGATGTACGGGCCGTCGCCCGGATGCGGCAGGGGGAACGGTATCTCGTCCGGCGGTCCGGAGAACAGCCGTGCGTGGAAGAGGAGTTCGGGGTCCACCCCGGCGCGGGTGAGCTCCTCGTCGAGGAGGGAGAAGAACGTCGAGGGCCGGGAGTAGACGCCGAGGTCGTTCGGGTCCGAGGAGGTGCAGGCGATCATGCACTGCAGCGCCCGGGTGTACGCGCCGCCCGCGTACCGCGCCGTCGAGTCCGCCCGGCCGGCCGTCAGCTGCTCCAGCGCGGCCGGGACGGTCAGACCCAAGTCGACGCCCTGACAGTCGAGTTCGGCCTGCTCGCGGCGGGCGCGGTCCAGCATCATGCCGTGGACGCGCCGCTGGTCGGGCGTCAGGCCGTCGGCGGCCCCGAGGTAGGGGAGGAGCTTGGCCCTCCCGGAGATGCGGTAGTTGATGATCCGGCTCATGATCGTCATCCTGCCAGCCGCCGCCGGCGCCGCCGTGGGCGCCCGGTCAGGCGGTGCCGTCCTTGCGGTAGCGCTTCGCGAGGGCCGGGTCGGACTCCCACCACAGGCCGCCGGCCTGGGGCTGCTCGGGCACCGGGGCGCTCCAGGGCTGGGGAACGGCCACCGGGTGGACGCGGAAGAGGAGGCCGGGGACGGCGTAGAGGACCGCGGCGACGACCAGCGCGGCCACGAGCCCGCCCCACGGAACCGCAGCCACGGAGACGCCGACCAGCAGCGCGAGGGCGATGTGCAGCCCGGTGCCACGGGCGGCCACGACGTGTTCGAGCCCCTCGACGGCCTGGACGGTGAGGGTGTTGGAGCGGACGCGGTCCTTCGCCGTCACCCGGACGGTGTGGGCGCCCGCCGGTACGGGGACGCGCAGCGTCTCGCCCTGCTTGACCTGCCCCGCCAGGACGTCGTCGACCACGACCCTGAACGTCCCCCGCCGCCCGAACTTCGGCGGCTCCGCGTGCACCGCGATCGTCGAGGCCATGGTTGTCTCCCCCTGCAAGGTGTCGATCTTCTACGAGCTTGTACGAGCCCGTACGAGCGGCGCCAAGACTAGGGCGCCGCACCGCCAGGGGGAAAGCCCGGAACGCACCGGGGCGGTGTACGGCAGCCGCCGTACACCGCCCCGGTGTCGACCGGGGTGCGATCAGTTGAGCGAGGCGAGGGCGGCCTCGTAGTTCGGCTCGTCGGCGATCTCGGCGACCAGCTCGGTGTGCAGCACGGTGTCGTTCTCGTCGAGGACGACCACAGCGCGGGCGGTCAGGCCGGCCAGCGGGCCGTCGGCGATGTCGACGCCGTAGGAGCCGTGGAAGTCGCGGCCGCGCAGGGTGGAGAGGGTCTTGACGTTGTCGAGGCCCTCGGAGCCGCAGAAGCGGGCCTGCGCGAACGGCAGGTCGGCGGAGATGCACAGCACGACGGTGTTCTCCAGCGCGGAGGCCTTCGCGTTGAAGGTGCGCACCGAGGTCGCGCAGGTGGGGGTGTCGATGCTCGGGAAGATGTTCAGGACCTTGCGGCTGCCCGCGAAGTCCTTGAGCGAGGCGTCCGCGAGACCCTCGCCGACCAGCGTGAACGCCGGGGCCTGGCTGCCGGTGACGGGCAGCTCGCCGCCGACCTGGACCGGGTTCCCCTTCAGCGTGACCTGAGCCATGAAAAGCCTCCTACCAGAGGTGCGGATGACAAATTGTGTAAGCGCGGTCGATCCTACTGCCCGCCCGGCCCCGCCGGGGCCACAGCAGGGCGGTGACGGTGAGGGAGGCGGCGGCCGTGAGCGTCATCGCGGTGCCGGGGGAGGTGACTTGGGCGGCGGCCCCGGCCGCCGTCGCCGCGAGGCCCTGGACGGCGAGCATCCCGCTGGTGTGCAGGCCCAGCGCATGGCCCGTGAGGTCGCCGGGCGTACGGTCGAGCAACTGCTGCTGGAGCAGCAGGCCGCTGCCGTACCCGAGCGCCGCGACGGCGGCCAGCGCCGACGCGACGGGCAGCGGCGGGCGCAGGCCGAACGCGAGGTACGGCGCGGCCAGCAGGGCGCACAGCGGTATGGCCAGGCGCCCGCGCAGCCGGGCGGGCAGGAGCCGGGCCGCGGCCGCGTCACCGGCGAGCATCCCGGCGGCCGAGGCGGCGAGCAGCAGGCCCGCGTGTGCCGGGTCGTACGGGACGAACAGGGACTCGGCGCCGACGATCAGCCCGTTCGGCACCCAGAGCGCCAGGTACACCCGCCGCCGCCCGGGGTCGGACCAGAGCCGGGCCGTCGCGGACCAGCTCGCGGCCGGGGTCGCCGCCCCGGCGCGGCGGGCCGGGCGGCGGGCCAGTCCCGTACGGGCGGTCGCGGCGGCGAGCAGGTGGCAGGCGGCGGCCAGCAGCAGGGCGCCGGCCGGGGTGAGCGCGGCGGTCAGGGCGGCCCCGGCGGCGAAGGCGGCGATCTGCACGACGCCCGTCGAGGCGTTGAGGACGGAGCGGCCCAGCAGGTAGCCGTCCCGGCCGAGGAGTTCGTCGAGCAGCCCGTGGCGCACGCCCCCGGCGAGGCAGCCGGCGAGCCCGAGCGGCAGCAGCGGGGCGAACAGCGCCCACAGCGGCAGGCCCGGCAGCGCCTGGACGGCGGTGGCGAGGGCCGAGACGAGGCCCAGGGCGGTCAGCGCGCCGCGCGGCGGCAGGCGGTCCGCGCCGGCCAGGACGGTGGCGGCGCCCAGCAGGTGGGCGAGCGCCGGGCCGAAGGCGGCGAGGGAGGAGAGCAGGGGCGAGCCGCTGCGCCCGTACACCAGGACGCCGAGGGCGAGGGAGGCGAGGGTCTGGGCGGCGGTGTGGGCGGTGGAGGAGGCGAACAGCGCGGCGAACCCGCGGTGCCGTGCGAGCTCCCGGTAGGTGGAGGGCATGGCGGGCAGTGTGTGCGCCGTGGCGGCGGGGGCGTTAGGTTTTCGCGCGGGCGCGAAAGACCGTACGGGGAGGGTGACGGGGAGGGTGTCATGGGCTGGTGGCAGGTGGACGCGGACACCCTGGCCGGGGCGCGTTTCGTCGTCTCCCCGCTGGCCGAGACGCTGGCGGCGCTGAAGACCCTGCACCGGCCCGCCGCCGCGCACCCGGGGCGGCGGCGCTGGCTGGAGGAGCGGCTCGGCGCCTACCGGGCCCGGCTGGCGGACGATCCGACGGCGGCGGCGCTGGTCCCGGCGGCGCTCGGGGGAGCCTGGAACGCGACCTTCCTGACGCCCGTTCCGGGCGAAGCACCCTCCTTCGAAGGGGAGTTGGCTGCCGTCCGGGCCACCGCCCCGGAGGCGGCGCGGGCCGACCTCGCGCGCTGCCTGCGCGGCCCGCTGCCGCCCGTCCTCGCGGAGGGGGACGTGGCTGGGTGCGCGGTGCGGCTGCTGGCCTGGGTGTGGGAGGAGACGGTGGCCCCGGACTGGCCCCGGCGGCGGCGCGTCCTGGAGGCGGACATCCTCGCCCGCGCGGCCCGTGCGGGGCACGCCGGCTGGGCGGCGGCCCTGGAGGGCACCCGCCCGGGGATGCGCTGGCTGGGCGGGGACCGGCTGCAGATCACCACCGGGGACGCGGGGGAGCGCCGACTCGCGGGCGCGCGGCTGGTGTTCGTCCCGGTGACCACCGGCCAGAGCTGGCTGTGCTGGGACGAGCCGGGCCCGGCGCTCGGGCCGCGCGGCTACGGCGTGGTCTACCCGTGCGCGGGCGAGCTGGCGGAGCCGCCGGGGGAGCCCGCCGGACCGCTCGCCGCCCTGCTGGGCCCCGGCCGGGCCGCCGTCCTGACGCGGCTGGCGGAGCCCAGGAGCACCACGCAGCTGGTCGCCCTCACCGGCCTGCCCCTCGGCTCGGTCGGCCGCCACCTGCGCGTCCTGCGCGAGGCCCGCCTGGTCGCCCGCCGCCGCGCGGGCCGGGCCGTGCTGTACGTCCACACCGAGGCCGGCCGCGTCCTCCTCGCCGCGCAGGGGTGATCAGGGGGCGGGCCGCTCACTGTCCTCCCAGGCCCGGGCGACCTCGCCGCCGCGCTCGTCGGCCCAGGCGCCGAGCGCCTCCAGAGGGCCGAGGAGACTGCGGCCGAGCTCCGTCAGCGCGTACTCGACGTGCGGAGGCACCCCGGGGCGGGACGTGCGTGCCAGCAGGCCCGCCCGGCGCAGCCGGTTGAGCGTGTCGGTGAGGGCCTTGGGGCTGATCCCGCCGATCGACCGGCGCAACTCCCAGGGGCGGTACGGGTGGTGGCGCAGTGCCCAGAGCACCACCGGGTCCCAGGTGTGGCCGAGCAGGTCGAAGGCCAGGCGGGCGGGGCAGTCGGCGAGGAAGCCCTGGTGAGCGCTCATGCACCGAATGGTGCACCAGCGGCGCCGTACGTTCCATGCGAGGCCCATAGGCACACCGGCACAAGGGAGTTGAGCGCGACCATGAGGATCGGCATCATCGGCAACGGCGGCATGGCCACCGCCCTGGGCGGCCAGTGGGCGAGCGCCGGGCACGACGTGCTCGTCGGCGGCCGGGACGCGGGACGGGCCGCCGCGACGGCCGCGCGCATCGGGGCCCGCTCCGGGACGGTACGGGAGGCGGTGCACCACGGCGACGGCGCCGTCCTGCTCGCCGTCCCGTACGGCGCCGCCGAGGAGTTGGCGGCCGAGCACGCGCGGGAGCTGGCGGGCCGCACCGTGCTGGACCCGGCCAACGCCGTCGGCCCCGGCTTCACCCTCGCCACCGGCACCGGCCCGTCCGTCGCGGAGCGGATCGCGGCCGCCGCCCCGGGCGCGCACGTGGTGAAGGCGTTCAACCTCTGCCACGAGAGCGTCTGGCGGCTGCGCCCGCCCGTCTTCGACGGCCGCCCGCTCGCCGTCCCGCTCTGCGGCGACGACGAACGGGCCCTCGCCACGGCCCGTCGCCTCGTCGGGGACCTCGGCTGCCTTCCCCTGGGCGCGGGGCCGCTCGCCCGCGCCCGTCTGCTGGAGGCCACGGCCGCCCTCCTCATCGGCCTCTGGGTCGGCGAGGGGGCCGACGCCCAGGCCATCGCCCCGCCGCCGGACCACGCGGGCCCTCGGGGCTGAGGGGCCGAGGGGCCGAGAGGTCAAGAGGTCAAGAGGTCAAGAGGTCAAGAGGTCAAGAGGTCAAGAGGCTGAGGGGCTGAGGGCGTCAACCCCCCTTGGAGGCAGCCTCGTTGTCGGCGGCGGAGATGACGGCGTTGAGGAGCCCGGGGAAGCGGACCTCCAGCTCCTCCGTTCGCAGGGCGTTCATCTTGGTGGTGCCGATGTAGTACTGCCGCAGCAGCCCGGCCTCACGCAGCACGGTGAAGTGGTGGCTGCTGGTCGAGCGGCCGACCGGCAGGTCGAAGGAGCCGCAGCTGAGGTGCGTGGTCGAGTGCGCGAGCGTGCGCACCACGGTGCGCCGGGCCGGGTCGGCGAGCGCCTCCAGTACCTGCTGGACGTTGACGTCCTCCACGCCGGGGTGCTTGATCACCCGCGCCGTCGCGCGTGCCCGTGCCACACCCACCACCCCTTCCCACCTGTCGACCCCCGTCCGG
This sequence comes from Kitasatospora sp. NPDC101183, assembly GCF_044767945.1. Classification (NCBI taxonomy): domain Bacteria; kingdom Bacillati; phylum Actinomycetota; class Actinomycetes; order Kitasatosporales; family Streptomycetaceae; genus Kitasatospora; species Kitasatospora sp. NPDC101183. The sequence continues at coordinate 182,651 of NZ_JBIWOW010000006.1, forward strand.
TTGGCTGTCAAGATCCCTGTCGCGTCCCTGACTTGCACGCCCGACGCTACTACGCCGGGCCCCTCGGCCACGTGGACCGCAACACCTCCGCAACATCTTGTTCGGACGGGGGAGGCGGGGGAGGTAGGGTCCGGCCCCATGAGTGTTGACGTGGAGGTCGTCCGCGAGGTGACGGACGAGGTGGTGGCGGCGTTCGCCGGTCTGCTGCCGCAGCTCTCGAGTTCGGCCGGAGGCCTGGACGCGGCGGCGGTGGCCCGGGTGGTGGACGCGGAGGCGAACACCGTCCTGACGGCTCGGCTCGGCGGGGCGGTCGTCGGCGTGCTGACGCTGGTGGTGTTCCCGCTGCCCTCCGGCGTCCGGGCACGGATCGAGGACGTCGTCGTGGACGGTTCGGCGCGCGGCCACGGCGTGGGCGCCGCGCTGACGGCCGAGGCGGTGCGCCTGGCGGAGGCGGCCGGGGCGCGGACGGTCGACCTGACCTCCCGGCCCTCCCGGGAGGCCGCGAACCGGCTGTACGAGCGGGCGGGCTTCCGCCCCCGGGAGTCGACGGTCTATCGGTTCACGACTAGCATGTAAGTCATGAGTGCGAGTAGTGACCCTTACGAGATCCGGGTGGGCGTCCCCGACGTGGCCACGTTCCGAGGCCTGCGCACCGGCGCCGGGATGACCGACCGCCCCGCCGAGGCCGTCGCCGCCGGCCTCACCAACACCTGGCACGGCGTGACCGTCCACCACCCCGAGGCGGGCGTGGTCGGCATGGGCCGCGTCGTCGGCGACGGTGGGACGGTCTACCAGGTCGCCGACGTGTGCGTCCTGCCCGAGCACCAGGGCCGCGGCCTCGGCGGGCGCATCATGGCCGCGCTGGTCGGGGCCCTGGAGGAGCGGGCGGTGCCCGGCGCGTACGTCTCGCTCATCGCGGACGGCCCGGCGGACAAGCTCTACGCCCGGCACGGCTTCGTGCCCACCGCGCCGCACTCGATCGGCATGCACCGCCTGGTCTGAGTCGGGTCCGGACGACGGGCCGGGGCCGCCCGCGAGGAGCGACCCCGGCCCGTACCGGTCAGGACGCGTGCACGCCCTGACCCGGCGTGAGGACGCCCGCCGGGTCGAAGCGCCGCTTCGCCCGCTGGACCCGCCCCCACAGCGCGCCGTAGTGCCGCCGCCAGTCCGCCTCCGTCAGGTCCGGCACCGCGCCGATCGGGTAGCGCTTGCCGCCGAGGCGCACGGCCAGGTCGTGCAGGCGGCGGTTGCGCCGCAGCGCCGCCTGGACGTCCGCGCCCGGGCCGGGGAAGGCGAGCAGGTCGAAGTGCCAGCCGACCGGGGAGTCCGGCAGGACGGCCAGCGGGGTGGAGATCGGCTCGCGGGCGTACGGGTAGAACAGCAGGATGCCCGCGCCCAGGTCCGCCGGGCCGAGCTCGGCCTGCGCCGCCGCCATGAACTCCGGCGTGGCGGAGGCGGGCAGGAACAGGCTCAGCCAGGGCTTGGGCAGGTTCCAGAACCCGGCCGCGCGCAGGTACTCGGCGAAGCCGTCCACCCGGAACGCGTACTCGCGCCAGCTCTGCTCGACGACCGTCGTCTCCGCCGCCACCGGGTTCAGCCCGGCCAGCAGCGCCTCCCGGTCCACCGGCTCGCCCTCGTCGCCGTGGGCGACCAGCTCCGCCTTGTAGCGCCAGTGCCCGCCGTCCGCCGGGTGCAGCGCCTCGCCCGCCTGGAGGTCGAAGCGGCCGTCCGCGAGGACCCTCTGCTGGTCGGCCAGGTAGGTGGCCAGGTCGTCGTAGTAGAGGCTGAACACATGGGCGCGGGCCCGCGCCGGGACGAGCCGGAGGGTGACGCGCACGATCACGCCCGCCTGGCCGACGCCCGCCAGGACGGCCTCGAAGAGGTCCCGGTGGCGCTCGCGCGAGGCCTCGACCAGCTCGCCCGTGCCGGTGACCACCTGGACGGACTCGACGGTGTCGGTCTGCAGGCCGTGGTGCCGCACGCCGCCGCCGATGCCGCCGACGCTGAGCGTGCCGCCGATCGACAGGTGCAGGTAGTCCGTCAGGCAGGGCGGCGCCCAGCCGGTCGCCAGCGCGGCGTCGGTCAGCTGCGCCCAGGTCGCGCCCGCCTCGACGACGGCCCGCCCGGGCCGCACCGAGACGATCCGCGACAGGCCGCGGGCGTCGATCGCGATGCCGCCGCGCGGGTTGGCCTGCCCGTAGCTGGAGTGCGACTCCAGCCCGGCCGTGCCGAGCTTGGCCGCGTCCCCGCTCTGGCCGTTGACGGCGACTGCGATGCGGTGGCGCTGCGCGAAGGCGACGACCCGCTGGACGTCGCGTACCGAGCCCGGGCGCAGCACGGCGCGCGGGGACTGCCGGACGATGTGCCCGAAGTCCGAGGAGAAGCGGTCGAGTTCGCCGCTCACGAGGGTGACGGCGCCGTCCAGGGCGGGCAGCTGCTCGACCTGCGGGCCGGGGGCGTCGGCCCAGGCGCGGGTGGTGGTGTTCCAGCCGACGACGAGCGCGGCGGCGGCTCCGGCGCCGGCTCGGGCGAGGAGGTCGCGGCGGGACAGTCCTGTGCTGCTCATATCAGGGGATTCTCCGATCGTGCGTCAAATGAGCAATGTAGTACCGCAGGGACGGTCCGTTCACCTACTGCCCGGCACCCCCTTCCTGTCCCGGCTGAACCGCCGGTGTCGCGGCGGTGGAGTCCAGGAGCGCCAGGTCACCCAGCGCGCGCTCCAGCATCTTCGCGCGGTACGGCTGCTCCTCGTCCAGCGCCCGGGCCGCCGCCACCGCCTCGGTGAGCAGGGCCCGCCGCCGCTCGGGCAGGGCGGCGAAGGCGGGCCGGCGGCTCACCTCGATCAGGACGTACGCCAGGCGCGAGCCGTACACCCGCGGCGCGAGCGGGAACAGCGTCCGGTAGACCCGCAGACCCTCCTCGCCGCGCAGCACCCGTCCGTCGTGGCTCATCAGCCGCATCCGCGCCTTCAGCACCAGGTCCTTGTGCACCCGCATCCGATGGGCCCCCTTCGTGTCGTCCGTCGATCCCCACCCCCGCCGCCCGGATCCGGGCAGCACGGCGTGCGCGCACGCCGCCCCGGGCGGGCGACGGCGCGAAGGCCGAAGGAGTGGATGCGGACGAGTCTGCGGGCCGCGGGCATGCCCGGACAAGGGAGGAACAGGGTGCGCTACGTCCTACCGGAAACCCCCTCCGAGCTGGCAGGATCGGACCTGACACGCTGCGGGGGACACCCGACCGGGGAGGGCGCCGGCGGGCGAGGCTAGGGTGGGGCCCCATGTTCATCCTGGAGCTGTCCTACACCGCCGAACTGGACCGGATCGACGCCGGGCTCACCGAGCACGTCGCCTGGGTGCGCCGCCACATCGAGGACGGCACCTTCCTCGCCGCCGGGCGCAAGGTGCCCCGCGAGGGCGGGATCATCCTCGCGGTCGGCGAGGACCGGGCCGCGATCGAGGCCCTGGCGGCCACCGACCCCTTCCTCCTCGCCGGCGTGGCCGAGTACCGCGTCACGGAGTTCATCGCCACCACCACCGCGCCCGTCCTGGACGGCTTCCGCCAGCAACTGCCCGCGTGAGCCTGCCGATCAGGGGCGTGCTCTTCGACGTCGACGACACCCTCTACGACTACTCCGGCTCCGACCGCGCAGGCCTGCTCGCCCACCTGGGCGAGCGCGGCCTGCTCGGCCGGTTCCCGGACGCCGACGCGGCCGTGGGCCTGTGGCGCGAGGTCATGGAGGCCCAGTACGCGCGCTTCCTGACCGGCGAGCTCACCTTCACCGGCCAACAGCGCGCCCGCGCACGGGAGTTCCTCGACCACCTCGGCGAGGGCGGCTCCGCGCTCACCGACGAACAGGCCGCCGCCTGGTTCGCCGGCTACGTCGCCCACCGCGACGCGGCCCGCGCCGCCTTCCCCGACGCCGCCCCCGTCCTCGCGGCCCTCACCCCGGGCCGTCGCCTCGGCGTCGTCTCCAACTCCTCGCTGGGGCACCAGCGCGAGAAGCTCGCCGTCATCGGCCTGCTGCACCACTTCCCGGACGAAGTGCTGCTCTGCTCCGACGAGTTCGGGCAGGCCAAGCCCGCCCCGGCCATCTTCCACGCCGGCTGCGCCGCACTCGGCCTCGCCCCGTCCGAGGTCGCCTACGTCGGTGACCGGCACGACGTGGACGGCATCGGCGCCCGCGACGCCGGGCTGACGGCCTTCTGGCTCGACCGCACGGGCCGCGGCGGCCCGGCCGTCCCCGGCGTGCAGGTGCTGCGCGGGCTCGACGAACTGCTGCTCCACCTCTAGGCCTTCCGGGCCGGGCGCGACGGGATCCCGCCCCCACCGCGTTAGAAGGTCATGGAGCGCACGAACACCCACGACTTCCAGGAGTTCGCCGCCGTCCGCGGGCGGCACCTGGTCCGAACCGCCTTCCTGCTGACCGGCGGTGACGCGCACCTGGCCGAGGACCTCGCCCAGGAGGCGCTCGGCAAGCTGTACGGGAAGTGGCGCAAGGTCTCCCGGATGGACAACCAGGCGGGTTACGCCCAGACCGTCCTGGTCAACACCTTCCTCTCCTACCGCCGCAGGCGCTCCGCGGGGGAGCACGTCACCGACACCTTCGCCGAGCAGCCCGTCGCCGACCCGGACCCGTCCCTGCGCGTCACCCTGCTGAGGGCGCTGGCCGAACTGCCCGCCCACGACCGGGCGGTGCTGGTGCTGCGCTTCTGGGAGGACCGCAGCGTCGAGGAGACGGCGCACGTGATGCGCCTGGGCGCGGGCGCCGTCCGCTCGCGCAGTTCCCGCGCCCTGGTGCGGCTGCGCGCCGTCCTCGGCTCCGAGCTGGACGACCTCGCCCGATCCTGAACCCCCTTCCCCGCCCCGCCGCTTGAGGAGCACCGGCATGCCCATGGACGACCCGCTCGCCCCCGGTTTCACCCGACTGCTGCACGAGGCCGCCGACCTCGCCCCCGCCCCGCCCGCCGCCGACCTCGCCGAGGCGGCCCGCCGCCGGCACCGGCGCCACCGCCGCCGCCAGGGCGCCGCGCTCCTGGGGGGCTGCGCCGCCGTCGTCGCCCTCGCCGTCCTGGCCGGGCCGCTGCTGCCCGGCGGCGGTGGCCGCGCCACGGTGGCGGGGCCGGTGGCCGGGGAGTGGCCCGCCCACCTGGAGGACCGGTTCATGTCCGACACGCTGATCGCGCTGCTGCCCCCCGGGACGGTCGGCAGCAGTTGGGCCCAGGGGCCCAACGACGGGCCGGAGAGGAGCACTCCGCCCGCCGCGCACGTCGTCTTCGACGACGGCAAGGGCGCCGGCATGGTCAACCTGACCGTCGGCCGCGCCGCCCTGCCGATCACCGACACCACCCGCGGCACCCAGTGCGCCGACGCCGTCGAGCGGCCCGTCGAGGGGTGCGAGCGCACCGTCCTGCCGGACGGCGGCATCGTCGTCATCGACAAGCTCGCGCCCGTCGAGCCGATGAAGGTCCGCGAGTGGCGGATCACCTACACCGGCCCGGACGGCCGCCAGGTGAGCCTCTGGGAGGTCAACTCCACTGTCTACGGGCCCCCGTTGACCCGCGCCGCTCCGCCGCTGAGCTCCGAGCAGCTCACCGTCATCGCCACCAGCAAGGCCTGGGACCCGGTCTTCGCCGGGGGCCGCACGAGCACCGTCGCTCCCGCCCCGGTCGCCGCCGCCGAGTTCCGGCCCGACGAGATCGTCACCACCGCCGTCGCCATGCTGCCGCCCGAGACCCGCAGCGACCCCGGCGCCCCCCAGCACACCCCGGGCAAGGGCCACCTCACGGTCGAGCGGGAAGGGCGGACCAGCATGCTCGCCGTCACCGTCACCCCGCGCCCCCTGGACAGCGCCGAGGTGGCCGCCGCCGCCCAGAGCTTCCGGCGGTCGGTCTCCCCGGCCGCCCTGACCCAGCTCCCGGACGGCACCCTCGTCCAGCTCCACACGATGGGCGCGAGCAAGTCCGACACCGGGCCGACCCTGCGCTGGCTGGTGGACGCCCTGCACCCGGACGGCACCCGGGTCATGGTCTCGGAGTGGAACGGCAAGGACGACACCGAGACCCTGCCCGGTACCCCCGCGCTGACGGTGGACCAGCTCAAGGCGATCGCCACCTTTGCGGCCTGGCGCCGATGAGCCGGGACATCTCGTGGTCGATCGCGCGAAACCCCTTGGCATGTACGGTCGTTGATGCCACTGGCAGCATGATTCCCCCGACGTAGGGAGACCTCTCATGTCCGACACCGACGCCGCGACCCCCGTGCGCGAGGGCGGCCCCGACTCCGCCGTCGACCGGGTCGCCGACTTCTACGGCGCCTACATCGACGCCGTCTCCGACGGCACCGACAACCTGGGCGACGAGTTGCGCGCCCACTACCTCACCGAGGACCTGCGCCAGCGCCTCGCCGCCTGGGAGGAGGCCAACCACGCGGACGGCGTGCTGCGCGCCCAGGACGTGCCCACCCGCTGGGAGGTGCGCTACCACGACTCCGGCGCCGGGCACCTGTTCACCACCGTCACCCTCACCTGGGGCACCGGCCCCGACGCCGGGCACACCAGGCTGGCCGTCCAGAGCGACCTCGCCACCAAGCTGATCTCGGACATCGAGGACGCCTGAGGCCGAACGCGGCGAACCCGGGTAAGCGGTCCGGCCCTCCGTCGGACTCCGGAGAGGGTGGGGGGAGCAGCGCGACTCCCCGGCCCGGCCTCCGGCGCCCGACAGCCGGCCCCGGCCCGGTCCCGCACCGTCGCCCGCGCCCGCCCGAGGGGCAGGCGCGGGCGACGGGCAGCGGGAGCACCGTCCTGGACGACACCGGGCCGGCCCCGCCCAGGTGGGCGCCGCCGCCGTGACTCATGCCTCCGGCTCGCGCAGGGGGCGGCGCACCGCCCAGGGCAGGACGAACCACAGCGAGGCGAAGATCAGCGCCACCACGGCGGTGATCGCCACCGCGAGCGGGGCGCCCAGCACCACGTCCAGCACCAGCAGCACCGCGCCGGTCAGCGCGGAGGCGAGCAGCAGCAGGCCCACCTGCGCCACCCGGGCGGAGACGCGGACGATCCGCGCCTTGCCCGGGTGTCGGTACAGGCCGCGGTGCAGGGCCACCGGCGTCGCCAGGACGGCGGAGGCGACGACGGTCAGCAGCAGGGTCGTGACGTAGATGTCCTGCTGGGCGTCGCTGAGTTCGGCGAAGCGCGGGGTGAAGGCCACGCCGAGGAGGAACGCGAAGACGATCTGCACCCCGGTCTGCAGCACTCTCAGTTCCTGCAGCAGCTCCACCAGGCGCCGGTCGGCGCGCACCGCCGGGTTCTCCCAGCCGGGGGGCGGGGAGGAGTCGTGGTGGTCGTCGTGGCCCGGGGGCGGAGTGCTGCTGGTCATGCGTCATAGTGTGCGTCCCGCCGCGCCTCCCCGCGCCTCCCCGCGCGGGTCCGGGGCCGCCGACCGTCCCGGACGGACTGTCAGTGGTGTGCGCTAGCGTCGCCGACGTGCCCCTGGAGAACGCCTTCACCGCCCGCCTCACCGCACCCGACTTCTGGCCGCGCTACCTGTTCGAGCACGGCGACACCTACGACGACGACCACCTGTCGGAGGAAAACAACTGGGAGGACGAGTTCACGGCCCGCTTCGCCCTCGGCGACGGCCACGAACTGGTCCTCGACGTCGACCTGGCCTACGCCACCTACAGCCTCGACCTCGACGCCCCCGGCCTCGACGAACCGGCCGCCCTCGGCTGGATCGACCAGGCCCACCCCATCCCGCACGCCCTGCGCTGGGGCGAACTCGACCGCCTGGCCCGGGCGTTCGCCCTCGTCGACCCCGAGCTGCGCCACCCCGGCCCGGTGCTCGCGCTGCTCGCCACCTTCACCGTCCTCGACGACGGCGACGACCCCGGCGCCATGAGCCCGCTCGTGGACGCGGCCTTCCGGCACGTCCGCCCCGGCGGCGGCCCGGGCCTGCGCCCCGAGACGCGTGACTGGTGGGAGTGGCGCAACCTCGCGGGCAGCGGCCTGGTGTGGTCCGCCGACGGACCGGGCGGTCACCCCGTCGCCACCCAGACCGGGCGCCGCCCCTTCGCCCCGCCGCTGTACACCCTGCGGTGCAAGGGCGGCGACTTCCCCTTCGCGGCGTTCGGGAGCCTCCTCGCCCGCGCCGAGCACCTCCTCGCCGAGGCCGCCGCCGATCCGGCCCTCGCCGCCCCGGCCGTCGCCGCAGCCCTCGCCCGCTGCACGGCCGCCGACGGCGCCGCGCACCTGCCGGAGCTCGCCGCCGCCCTGCGCGCGGCCGGGTACGGGCATCCCGTGCTGCTCCGGGCCGTCGCCGAGCCGCAGGACACGGCCGAGGCCTGCTGGGCCGTCGAGACCCTCGCCGCGCTCCGGCCCGGCGCCCTCGTCGCCCGCTGGTACGGGCGCAGCCCGCTGGCCGGCGCCCGGCACTGGGACCTCCGCCTCGACCTGCCCGTCCAGGGCCGCCCCGCGGGCTACGGCCGTACGGTCATGGACGACCTCGACCGCCGCCTGGTCGGGGCCGGCCTCGGCAACGCCCAGATCGGCGGCGCCACGATGCGCCGGGGGCCGGACGGCGAGGTGCGCTCGGAGTCCGTCCTGCTGGACATCCTGATACGCGACGACCTCGCCGCCGGACAGGCCGTCATCGCCGAGGCCCTGGCGGCCCACGGCGTCTCGCCCGAGGCCGTGCTCACCAACCGCACGGAGGCCCCGGCGGTCTGAGCCGCGCTCAGACCGGCACGCCCGCCTTGACGACGTGGAGGTGCTTCTCCGGGCGGGTGAGCACGGTGAGGTCGGCCAGCGGGTCGCCGTCGACCACGAGCAGGTCGGCGTGCGCGCCCGGGGCCAGCGTGCCGATCCGCCCCTCCATGCCGAGGAGCCGGGCGGCCGTGGTGGTCGCGGAGCGCAGCACGTCGGCCGCGGGCTGGACTTGGGCGCGCAGGGTGAACTCCTCCAGCTGGGCCGGGTGCAGCGGGCCCAGCAGGTCGCTGCCGTAGACCAGGTTGACGCCCGCGCGGTGGGCGCGCTCCAGGGCCTCCAGGCCCCGGTCGCGGACTTCGGCGAGCTTGCCGAGGGAGGCCGGCGGCAGGCCCGAGGCCGCGCCGAGCCGGGCGGTCTGCTCATAGGCGACCAGGGTCGGGACGAGGTAGGCGTCCTTCTCCAGCAGCAGCGCGATCGTGCCGTCGTCCAGCAGGTTGCCGTGCTCGACGCAGCGCACCCCGGCCCTGAGAGCCCGGTCGATGGCGCGCGGGTGGTAGGCGTGCACGGTGACGTAGCGGTTGTGGTTGTCCGCCTCCTCGACGGCCGCCCGGATCTCGTCCTCGCTGTACTGGACGGCGGCGATCTCGTCGTGCGGGGAGGCGACGCCGCCGGAGAGCAGCACCTTGAGGTGGCGGGCGCCCTTGCGGAACTCGTCCCGGGCGGCGGTGCGCACCGCGTCCACGCCGTCGGCGATGCGGCCGAAGTGGGGGCGGGCCTCGCAGCAGGGGAGCGAGTTGTCGCCGAGCGGGCGCAGGTCGCCGTGGCCGCCGGTCTGGGAGAGCGCCTTGCCGCCGTGCAGGAGCCGGGGGCCGGGTACCAGGCCCTCCTCCAGGGCGCGGGCCATGCCGTGGTCGGCGCCGCCGACGTCGCGCACGGTGGTGAAGCCGCGGCGCAACATGCGCTCGGCCTCGGCGAGGGCGCGGACGGTGGCGTAGCCGGGCGTCCAACTGGCCACGTCCCGCAGGTCGAGCGAGGTGACGAGCAGGTGCACGTGGGCGTCGATCAGGCCCGGCAGCGCGGTGCCGCCCCGCGCGTCGAGGACCCGGACGTCCTCGGTGGCGGCGGGCGGACGGCCGGTGCCGGTGGCGGTGATCCGGCCGTCGGCGGCCTCCAGCCAGCCGGCGTCGGTGAGGGTGCCGTCCTCGGGGTGGAGCAGGTGGGCGTTGGTGATGAGCAGTCGGGACATGCCGGGTCGCCTCCGGTTCAGTACGGGACGTATTGAATACGACCTGTACTGAATACACCATGTATCGTGCTCCTGTGAACCCAGCGCCCACCGACCCCGCCAACGCTGCCGCCGCCGCGCCCCGGCCGCCCCGCCGCCGCGTCCACACCCGGGCGCGGCTGCTCGCCGCGGCGAGCGAGCTGTTCCTCACCGTCGGCTTCGCGCGGACGAGCATCGAGGACGTCTGCGCCGCCGCCGGGTACACCCGCGGCGCCTTCTACTCGAACTTCGGCAGCAAGGAGGACCTCCTGCTGGCGCTCTTCGACGACCGGGCCGCCGAGCGGATGGCCGAACTGGAGCGGCTCGCCGCCGCCTGCCCGGGCCTGGCCCCGCAGGAGCGGGCCCGGCTGCTGGCCGAGGCACTGCTGCGGGTCGACCCCGCGGAGACCGGCTGGATCCTGCTGTTCCTGGAGTTCCGGCTGGTCGCGGCCCGCTCCGAGGCGCTGGCCGAGCAGGTCGCGGCGCACGATGCGCTGCTGGCGCGGGCGGCGGCGGACGTCCTGGAGCGGGCGCTGCCGGAACTGGTACCCACGGGGGCGAGCGCCCGTCAGGCCGCGGCGGTGATCCTGGCGGCGCGGGAGGGGCTGCTCGCGCGCACGGCGGCGGGCGGCGCGGTGGCCGAGGAACTGCTGGCCTCGACGGCGGCGGTGCTGTCGGGGCTGCTGGGGGCCGACGCTCCCTAGATCAACTGTCAGGCGCCGTACGCCCGCAGGAAGACCTCGACGGCCCGCTCGGCGTCCTCCCCGCCCGGCGCCTCCTCCTCGTACGGGCGGAAGCGCGCCGGGCCCGTCAGCAGCGCGAGCAGGTGCTCGGCCGCCCGGTCGGGGTCGCAGGCCCGCAGGTGCCCGGCGAGGGCGAGTCGGGCGAGGTGGTCGGCCAGCGCGCGCTGGAGGCGCACGTCGGTGCGCAGGCGCAGGTCCGCGGCGAGCCCGGGGAAGGAGCCGGCCTCGGCCTCGGCCAGCCGCCGCAGCGCGCTCGCCTCCGGCCCGTTCCACAGCTCGGCCAGGCCCCGCCCGGCCTCCGTCAGCACCTCCCGCACCGCCCCGTGGCCCCCCGCCCCGCGCAGCCGCTCGACCACGGCGACGCCCTGCTCGGCGACCCGCCCGGCGGCGGCCTGAAGAGCCTCGCGGTAGAGCGTCTCCTTGTCGTCCAGGTGGTTGTAGACCGTCGGCTTGGCGACCCCCGCCTCCTGGGCCACCTCCTGCACACAGGTCTGCGCGTAGCCGCGCCGGGCGAAGACGGCGAAGGCGGCGCCGAGGATCGCCTCCCGCCGCTGCTCCCGGCCCCGCGCGCCACGGGCGGTACGAACGACGGCAGTTGACGGATCTGAACCCATGGGTTCAGTCTAGAGCAGAACCAGTAAGACCAGATTCCTGAACCAGCTGGTTCAGTTGACGACCGCTTGGGGGACCCGTGATCGTGCACACCCTGCGCTTCGCGTTCAAGGACGGCGCGACCGAGGAGGAGAAGGAGCACGTGCTGGCGGTCATGCGCCGCACGGCCGCCGTCGACTCGGTGGTGTTCTCGTCCGTCGGCCAGAACCTCGACCCGTCGGACGGCTTCACCCACGCCTACTGCGTGGGCATCGAGGACATGGCGGCCCTGCGCCGCTACATGCACGACCCGGTGCACCTGGCCGGGGACCCGCAGATCATCCCGCACCTGGCGAGGCTCGCCATCGGCCCGGACATGTCCGACGATCCGGCCCCCGACCTGGCGGCGCGGATCGGCGCCCTGCACGAGGAGAAGGTGGCGATGTACCCGCAGTGGGCGGCGGAGCTGACCCCGCTGCTCACCGGGGTCTAGGGTCGGGGCTTCCCGCAGAGCCGGATCAGGCCGGATCAGGCCGGATCGGGCTGTTGAAGGCGGCCGGATCCGGCCCTGCGGGCGCGGCTCCGGCAGGATCAGTATCCGACGGTGAACCGGCGCTGGACGAAGCGGGGCAGCTCGGCCTCGTCGACCAGGGCGACCGCTGCGTCCTCCACCGAGATCCGGCTCCGGCCGTCGGCGTCCAGGACGGGCTGGTCGCCGCCGATGCGGAAGCGCCCGGTGCGCTCCCCGGGGGCGATCTGCTCGGCGGGGCTGAAGTACGTCCAGAGCCGGTTCGAGGCGCGCAGGACGTTCAGCGCCTCCCGGTGCCCGAGTACGGCGGCGGCGTACTCGCGGGGCAGGCCCAGTTCGTCGAGCGAGGCGTGGACGAGCTCCTCGTGGTCGGCGCGGACGACGCCCGGCTCGATCTCCAGGCTGCCGGCGCCGCCGATGACGATCAGCCGGGTGCGCGGACGGCTCTCCAGGGCCTTGAGCAGGGCCTGGGCGGCGGTGGCGTAGACGGTCGGGTCCGCGATCGAGCGGCGGAGGGTGTCGGCGAAGTCCCTCGCCGCGTTCCCCGGCTGGAAGCCGCTGATCAGCACGTCGAGGTCGGGCAGGACGGCGGCGACGCTCGCGGCGTCCAGGACGTCGACGCTCGCCCAGTCGAGGTTCTCCCGCCGGTCGGTGATCGCGGAGGCGTCCCGGCTGAATGCCGTGACGCGGTGTCCGCGGTGGAGGGCCTCGGTGACGACCCTGCTGCCGATGGTGCCGGTGGCTCCGATGACGCCGATGTGCATGGTTCTCCCCTTGATTCATGCCGTGGTCATGCCGGATGGGCGCCGCGAGACCGCAGGGCCTCACGCCGTGCGAAAACTATACGGCGTGCAGTTTCTGAACGGCAATCAGAGCCGTGACGCTGTAGAGTCATCCCGTGGCAGACACCCGAAGCACCGGACGGCGCGAGCGACTGCGGATCGAGACGACCGCCGAGATCAAGCGCACAGCACTGGAGTTGATGGGCTCGGGCGGCCCCGACGCGATCGCCCTGCGAGCGATCGCCCGCGAGATGGGCATGACCGCCAACGCCATCTACGGCTACTTCGCCACCCGCGACGACCTGGTCACCGCCCTCATCGTGGACGTCTACACCGCGCTCGCCGACACCGTCGACGCCGCCTGGGCCGCCTCCGCGCAGGACGCCCCGGCGGAGCGGATACAGGCCTGGGCGCGCGCCTTCCGCACCTGGGCACTGGCCAACCCCGAAGGCTTCCGGCTGATCTACGGTGACCCCGTCCCCGGATACCGGGCCCCGGCGGGCGGCGCCGCGCCGGACGCCGCCCGCCGGGTCTGCATCGGCATCGCCGCGCTGGCGGACGCGGCCTGGAGCGGCGCCGAACAGGCGCACGGGGGCGGCGACTTCGGCTGGGACGACTTCGACCCCGGCCTGCTCGACAAGGTCCGCCCGGCGTTTCCCGCCCTACCGCCGGCCGGGGTGGCCCTGGCGCTGCGGATGTGGGGCCACCTGCACGGCCTGGTCGCGCTGGAGATCTACGGCCACCTGCGCGCCCAGACGCTCTCGCCGGACAAGCTCTTCCACGCCGAACTCGCCCAGTGGGTCCGATCGTTGAACATCCGTACCAGCGCCGGGGCGTGACTTCGCGGCCCGGCGGTCGGGTCGGGGTCGGGGTCGGGGTCGGGTGAAGAGGTCTCAGCCGGAGAGGCCACGAAGCCGCAGGGGAGTTCGAGCACCGCGCCGACCGGCGAGAGCGAGTACCGCCGCAGCCCCGACCGCCCCGGCGGCCAGCGGCCACACCGTGTGCCACGAGGCCCAGGCGGCGGCGAGCGCATGCACCACCGCCGCGGCGGTGAACACCCCGCGCCCGCCACCGCGCCGGGTCGCGACGAGGGTCGCGGCGCACAGCAGCGCCCAGGCCAGGGCGACGGCGGGGCCGAGCAGGCCCGAACGGCCGTCCTCGTCGAAGTAGAAGAGGCCGCGCAGCATCCACGTCACCACCGCGACCCAGAGGCTGCCGAGCACCTCCGCGCCCAGGATCAGCCGGGAGACGACGAGCGCCGCCCTGTCCGTCGTCGTGGACCCCGTGTGTGCCGTCCGCATGCTGCTGCGCCCCCTGGCTGGATGGTCGGATCGCCAACTTCGTGGATCATATGATCGATTCAAGGATCAGCAAAGCAATGGTCAAGGAGATCGCCATGTGGTGGAGGCGACGCAGGAGAACACCGCTGGAAGAGGAGGAGATCGTGGTGGCGGCAGGCCCTGACGAGCCGCTCCTGGTGATCTTCGAGCCCATGGGCTTCGAGCACGAGATCCCCGCGGGTGAGCACGTGACGGTCCGCTTCACGATCCTGCGCGGTGAGGGCGGTCTGGTCGACTACCGGGAGGACTACGCCTCCATCTGGCCCGGCCCCTCGGGCGAGGTCTTCGCCTGGACCGCCTCCGGGGAGGAGATCGAGCTCTGACGGCCCCTCGCCGCCGCCTCGGTCCGTCCAAGGTCAAATCCCCTTCCGCCCACCCAAGTTGCCGGTTGCCTGGCGGTCCTCGCGGGGCACAGACCGGGGCGGGCCCGACCGGGAGGGGACGTCATGTGGCTGGTCCTGGTGCTTCTGCCGGCGGCGTTCGCGGCGGTGGCCGTGCGCTCGCTCGGGTCCGCGCTCACCGGGGACCTCCAGGCCCTCCTCCGGGCGCTCCTCCGGGCGGTGAACGCCTCCCCGGAGGCGAAGGCCCTGCGCGCGCGGCTCGCGGAGCAGGGCCTGGCCGACGACGAGGAACCGGTCGAACGCCTGCGGCGGGTGAACCGGCGGACGCCGGTGCTGCTCGGCGCGGTGGTCGTCGCCTGCGCGGTCGCCGGGGTGTGGATGAGCGCGCACCGGGAGCTCTGGCCCGCCCCGCTGGAGGTCTCCCTGCTGGCGGCCTTCCTGGCGCCCTTCGCGGCCGCCCGGTGGGTCAACCAGGTGTCGTGGCCGCTGCTCCGGTTCGCCACCACCCCGGGAGAACAGGTGCTGGGGGCAGCCTGGGAAGCCGAACTCCGCCAGGGGACGGCGACCGTGGCCCTGTGGGGGCTGACCGCCCTCCCCGCCGGCCACGACCTGCGCACCTGCGACGCCGCCAACCGCACCCGCGGAGCGTGAAGCCGAGGATGGGGCGACAGCGCTACGAGTGCGGCGACGGCATCGGCTGCGGCGTCTGGGCCTTCGGTTGAGCCCCGCGTGGACGGCCTCGCTCACGCCCCCTGGGTAGCCTCGCGCCCATCGGGTGCCACCTCCTGCCCGCCGTGCAGAGGTCGGCGATCCGCCCTCCGTTGTCGCGATTTGTGGACAAAGCCATTTCCGTCGAAGTTCCTTGGAACCGATTCGCGGAATCGCGCGTCGGCTCGTCTCGAGTGGCCTGTGAGCGGGCTGCGCCCAGCTGGATGGTTTCTGGGCAGACGGCCGGTTTCCTGGGCAGCAGGTGGGCACCGGAGCGGTCAGCTGTCACTTTGGGTGGTGTGGGAGCGGGAGCACGGCCGGTTGCGGTGCCAGCTGCGGCGCCGGTTGCCCGTGATCGGAGAGGTGCGCTGAGTGGCTAGGGTGTGGGCGTGCTTTGGCGGGGTTTGCCTGCCTGGTTCATGGTGTTTTCGGGCTTTTCATGGCGTGGTTCGTGAGAAGTTCCTTTGATCCTGCCGCTGTGGCGCCAGGCACCGTCCTGGGTGGGCGATGGTAGTGGGTGGCGTTCCCTGTCAGGTCACTGTGTGTGCACGCCTCCGTTTACTTTTCTTTCAGCTTTTTTCGTAGAGGACGACGTTTTTCATGGATGCAGGCCAGGAAATGGCGGGTTACCCGGCGGGTTTTGGTGCGCCGGAGTACGGGGCGGGCTATCCCCAGCAGGGGGCGGGCTATCAGTACGGGACCGGCTATCCGGAGGCGTTTCCCCAGCAGTACCAGTACGGGGCGGAGTACCAGGCGCCGATGCAGTACCAGCAGTACGAGCAGCAGCTTCCCCAGCCTGGGTTGTGGCCGGTGGTGTCGGGTTCGGGTTCGGGTGCGGGTTCTTTGGTGGATGTGTTGTTTGGGGTGGTGGGGTTGTTTGGGTCGTCGGTGGCGGTGGATGGGGGTGGTGTGGTTTTGGATTATGGGGGTTTGTGGGGGGAGGTTGAGGTGTTGGCGGGGGTGTTGGCGGGGTTTGGTGTGGGTGGTGGGGATCGTGTGGGGGTGCGGTTGAGGTCGGGGGGTGTGGGGTTGTATGTGGGGGTTTTGGCGGTTTTGCGGTGTGGGGCGGCGTATGTGCCGGTGGATTTTGATGATCCGGATGAGCGGGCGGAGTTGGTGTGGGAGGACGCGGGTGTGTGTGGGGTGTTGGGGGAGGGGGGTTTTTGGCGTCGTGAGTGGTGGCCTGTGGGGTCGGGTGTTGCTCGGTGGCCGGTGGCGTCGGATGAGGCGTGGGTGATTTTTACGTCGGGGACGACGGGTCGGCCGAAGGGTGTGGCGGTGTCGCACGGTAGTGCGGTGGCGTTTGTGGAGGCGGAGTCGGGGTTGTTTTGTCAGGGGGCGCCGTTGGGTCCGGGGGATCGGGTGTTGGCGGGGTTGTCGGTTGGGTTTGATGCGTCGTGTGAGGAGATGTGGTTGGCGTGGGGGTCGGGGGCGGCGTTGGTGCCGGCTCCTCGGTCGTTGGTGCGGTCGGGGGTTGATTTGGGGCCGTGGTTGGTGGAGCGGGGGGTGACGGTGGTGTCGACGGTGCCGACTCTTCTTGCGTTGTGGCCGGTGGAGTGTTTGGCGGGGGTGCGTCTTGTGATTGTGGGGGGTGAGGCGTGTCCGGCGGAGTTGGTGGAGCGGGTGGCTGTTCCCGGCAGGGAGTTTTGGAATACGTATGGGCCGACGGAGACGACGGTGGTGGCGACGGCGGCTCGGTTGGTGGCGGGGGAGGTGGTGCGGATCGGGGTGCCGCTTGCGGGGTGGGAGGTGGCGGTGGTGGATGCGTCGGGTGCGGTGGTGCCGTTCGGTGGTGAGGGGGAGTTGCTGATTGGTGGTGTGGGGTGTGCGCGGTATCTGGATCCGGTGCGGGATGCGGAGAAGTTTGCGCCGCATCCGGCGTTGTCGTCGCCGCGTGTGTACCGCAGTGGTGATTTGGTGCGTAATGATCCGGCGGGTCTGGTGTTTCTGGGGCGGGCTGATGATCAGGTGAAGTTGGGGGGTCGGCGGATCGAGTTGGGGGAGGTGGATGCGGCGTTGCAGGGGTTGGTGGGGGTGGTGGCGGCTGCGGCGGCGGTGCGGCGGACGCCGGCGGGGGCGGAGTTGTTGGTGGGGTATGTGGTGGCTTCGCCGGGGGTGGTGCTGGATGTGGCGGGGTTGCGGGAGGTGTTGTTGGGGCGGTTGCCGCAGGCGTTGGTGCCGGTGTTGGCGGTGGTGGGGTCGTTGCCGGTGAAGACGTCGGGGAAGGTGGATCGGGGTGCTTTGCCGTGGCCGTTGCCGGGTGCGGGCGGTGCGGGCGGTGCGGGCGGTGCGGGCGGGTCGGGTGGTGGGGGTGACGGCCCGGGTGCGGGTGCGGGTGTGGTGTTGGAGGGGACGGCGGGGTGGCTGGCGGGGGAGTGGGAGCGTTTGCTGGGTGCGCGTGCGGGGGGTGGGGACGATTTCTTCGCGGTGGGGGGTTCGTCTCTGACGGCTGCGCGGTTGGTGTCGGTGTTGCGGGGGCGTTGTGCGGGGGTGTCGGTGGCGGATGTGTATGCGCATCCGGTGCTGGGGGAGATGGCGGCGTTTTTGGATACGTTGCCGCCGGTGGTGGGGGGCGCTGGTGGTGCGGGCGGTAGTGATGGTGGGGGTGCGGGTGGTTCCGGCGGAGCCGGCGGGCGCGGTGCGGAAGATATTTCGCACACGGATGGTTTTTCCTCGTCTTCGGCGGGTCGTGCGGGGCGGGTGGGGGTGACGCCTCGGGGTGCGGGTGTGTGGCAGTCGTTGGTGTTGGTGTTGTTGTTCGGGTTGTCGGGTTTGCGGTGGGTGGTGGTGTTGATCGGGGTGGACAACCTGTTGGGGGCGGGGTTGTCGTGGGCGCCGCATTCGTCGTGGTGGCCGGTGGTGGCGTTGTTGGTGGTGTTCTACAGTGCGCCGGGTCGCTCCGTGGTGGCGGCTGCGGGGGTGCGGTTGCTGACGGCGGGGGTGCGGGCGGGGTCGTATCCGCGTGGTGGTGGTGTGCATGTGCGGGTGTGGGCGGCGGAGCGGTTCGCGGGTGTGTTCAACACGGGTGCTCTGGCGGGGACGCCGTGGGGGGTGCGGTACGCGCGGCTTCTGGGGTGCCGGGTGGGTGGGGGCGCTTTGTTGCATGCGGTTCCTCCGGTGACGGGGCTTGCGCGGATCGGTGCGGGTGCGTGTGTGGAGTCGGAGGCGGATATCGCGGGGTGGTGGCTGGAGGGGGATGTGCTGCGTGTGGGGTCGGTGGAGGTCGGCGAGGGTGCGGTGGTGGGTCACCGTTCGACGTTGATGCCGGGTGCGCGGGTGGGTGCGGGGGCGCGGGTGGCGCCGGGTGCGTGTGTGACGGGTTCGGTTCCTGCGGGTGGTGTGTGGCACGGGTCTCCGGCGCGGCCGGTGGAGGGTGCGGCGGGGCAGGGGGCGACGGTGTGGCCGCTGGCGGGGCCGGGGCGGGTGTCGCGGTGGTGGTCGCTGGCGTATTCGGCGGCGTTCGTGGTGTTCGGTGTGGTGCCGGTGGTGGCGGCGGTGCCGGCTTTGGTGGTGGCGTTGCCGTTGGTGGGTTCGTCGTCGACGCTGGGCGGGGCGTTGTTGACGCTGCTGCCGTGGACGGTGCCGCTGGCGGTGCTGACGCTCGGGTGCTACGCGCTGCTGATAGCGGTGCTGGTGCGGGTGTTGTCGGTGCCGTTGAGGCCGGGGTTCTATCCGGCCGGTGGCGGGGTGGCGTTCTGTGCGTGGGCGGTGTCGCGGTTGTCGGACACGGCGCGGCGTTCGCTGTTCCCGTTCTACGCGTCGTTGTTCACGCCGGTGTGGCTGCGGTTGCTGGGGGCGCGGATCGGGCGGGGTGTGGAGGCGTCGACGGTGTTGTCGCTGCCGAAGCTGATGCGGGTGGAGGACGGGGCGTTCCTGGCGGACGACACGCTGGTGGCGCCGTTCGAGTTGCGGGGCGGGTGGCTGCACCTGGGGGCGTCGCGGGTGGGTCGGCGTACGTTCGTGGGGAATTCGGGGATCGTGGGTCCGGGGCGGACGTTGCCGGACAACTGCCTGGTGGGTGTGCTCTCGGATGCTCCGGCGCATGC
The DNA here is from genome assembly GCF_044767945.1 of Kitasatospora sp. NPDC101183. Classification (NCBI taxonomy): domain Bacteria; kingdom Bacillati; phylum Actinomycetota; class Actinomycetes; order Kitasatosporales; family Streptomycetaceae; genus Kitasatospora; species Kitasatospora sp. NPDC101183. Next base: position 201,696 of record NZ_JBIWOW010000006.1, read on the forward strand.
GCCCGAGGGTTCGTCGTGGCTGGGGCGGCCGGCGTTCGCGCTGCCGCGGGTGGCGGCCGGCGGGGACCAGGGGCGTACGTATGCGCCGGCGCGCAGGCTGGTGTGGGCGCGGGCGCTGGTGGAGGTGTGCCGGCTGGTGCCGTTGATCGTGGCGGCGGTGCTGGCGGATCTGGTGATGGCGGTGTTGCAGGAGGTGCGTGACGGCTGGGGCCTGGGGGCGGCGCTGGGTGCGTCGGGCGTGGTTCTGATCGTGGCGGGTGTGGTGGCGTTGGGGGTGACGACGGTGGCGAAGTGGCTGCTGGTGGGGCGGTTCACGGTGGCGGAGCATCCGCTGTGGTCGTCGTTCGTGTGGCGCAACGAGTTGTACGACACGTTCGTGGAGGAGCTGGCGATGCCGTTCGGGGGCGGGGCGATCACGGGGACGCCGTACCTGAACGTGTGGCTGCGTTCGCTGGGGGCGAAGGTGGGGCGTGGTGTGTGGTGCGAGACGCACTGGCTGCCGGAGAGCGATCTGGTGACGGTGGGGGCGGGTGCGAGTGTGAACCGGGGGACGGTGTTGCAGACGCACCTGTTCCACGACCGGGTGATGCGGCTGGGTCCGGTGGACCTGGGTGAGGGGTCGACGTGCGGGCCGCACTCGATCGTTTTGCTGAACGCGTCGGTGGGGGCGGATGCGACGGTGGGTCCGGCGTCCTTGGTGATGCGCGGTGAGAGTGTGCCGGGTGCGACGCGCTGGCTGGGCAACCCGGTGGCGGCGTGGGAGGGCGGGCAGGCGGTGCCGGCCCGGCGGCGTTCCTCGCGGCGCCGGGCGGCGGCCCGGGCCTGACCCCGCGGGGCGGGCCCGGAACGCGGGCCCGCCCCCGGCCGGGCCGGAAACAGTAGGTGTGTGTGGTGCGGCCGTGGTCCTGTGGACCGCGGCCGCGCCGTCTTTTCCGCCCGTCCCTGGTCCTCCTTTTCCTCCTCGCCGGCTCCTGCCGGAGCGGCGGGCGGGCGGGGGCGGATTTCTTGGCGCGGGCCGGCCCGGGCGGCGCCCCGCCGGGCCGTCCCGCCGCAGGCCGGTCCGGGCCTGACGGGCGGCCGGCGGGCCGGGCCGGGGGAGTGGGGCCGTGGCCGCACCGGCTTCTCCGTCCCCGCTCTTCCCCCTTCCTCTGCTGCTGCCCGCACGGGAGGCCGGCGGGGCCGGCTTCCCGTGCGGCTTTGCCGGAGGGGTTCCGCTGTTCCGGTCTCCGTGGCCGGGTTCCGGCGGGCGGGGTGTGCGGCGGGCGGGGTCTTTGGCGGGTCCTGCCCGGGTCGGCGGGCCGGGCCGGGAGGTGCGTGGTGCGGCCGTGGTCCTGTGGACCGCGGCCGCGCGGTCTTTTCCGCCCGTCCCTGGTCCCCTGCCTCTTTGTCCTTCCTCCCTCTTTCTTTGCGTGTTCGTGCTTCGGCCCCGTGCGGGGGCCGGGGTTTGTCGGCTTCCCGTGCGGCGGGTGCCGTGCGGCGGGCGCCGGGTGTCGGGGGCCGTCGGCGGGGGTGGGGGCGGTGCGTTCGCGGTGTCGCCCGCGCGGTTGGTGGCTGCCGGCGCGGCGGGCGTCGGCCACCGCGCCGGCGCCTGGGTCCGCTTGCTCGGCCTGCGTCCGCGGTGTCCTTGACTCCCCGGCGGGCGGGTCGTGGCGGCCGTGCCGGGGTGGTTTCCGGGGGTCGGTGCTGCGGGTCCGTGCCGGGGGGTGTCGGGGTGGTGGGCGGGGTGGGCGGCATGAGTTTTCCGGGTTCGGGTACGGCGGTGAAGCCCCGCGCGTGCGTAGACGTCGTGGGCGTCGAGGGTGGAGAGCATCAGGCGTGTGAGCCGGTGGGGGGCCGGTGCGGTGGCGGCGTGCGTGGGGGGCGGCGTAGACGTCGCAGAGCCGGCCGAAGGTGGCGTAGCCGGTGACGGCCCGGGCGAAGGCGGCCTGCCCGTCGGCGCGGGGAGCGTAGACGCTGAGGACGAGTGAGTGCCCGGGTGATCGGGCGACGGTCTCGCGGCTGCGGCCCAGGGCCCGGAAGGCGTCGGTGGAGAGCCGGTGGTGCACGCGGTCGGGGTCGATGCGTGCGGGGCCGGTGTCGAGGGTGAGGCCGTCTGCCCGGGTGGTGGTCACGGCCTTTGATCGTAGGTGCCGGGCGGGGCCGGCTTCCCGTGCGGCGTGCGGCGGCCGGGTCGGCGGTCAACCGGCTGGTCCGGAGGGGGTGTTGGGGCTGGTGGCGGCGGGTCTGTCCGGGGCGGGGAGGGGTGTTCCTGCTGCCGGTCCGGTCGGGCCGGCAGCACCGTCTTCTCGCTCGGCCCTGTTCCCCTCTTCTCTTCTGCCACCTGCGCGGGAAGTCGGCGGGGCCGACTTCCCGCGCAGGGGAAGGCGCGTGGGGCAGGGCAGGGCCGGTTTCCTGTGCGGTGTTCGCCGGGTGGGGCCGGGCCCTGGTGGTGCTCCGGTGTTCAACTGGCCGGGATGCCGGGGGTGTTCGGGCCGGAGGCGGCGGAGCTGCTCGGGGCGGGGAGGGGAGGGCCGTACGGGATGCCGTGGTGCGGGGCCCGGCCGGTGAGAGGGGTGCGTCGCTGCCGGTTGTGTGTGCCCGCCGGGGTCGGGGGCGTGGGGGCCGGGGGGTGTGTGCCTGGCACGATCGCGGGGATCGGCACGTGTCCCCCGGCTCCCGCGCCCCCTCCTTTGCGGGGGCCGGTGCGGGTGGGGCGGGCGTCGACGGGTGCCCCGGGGCCGCGGCCGGCCGGCGGGTCCTATGGGACGACTTCAACAGGGGTTGAAGTCAAGCCCGGGCGGTCGGCGGGCGGTGGGCGGGCGGTCGGTGGGCGGGTGGGGGGCTGGCCGGCGCGCCGGGTGCGGGCGGGGGGTAGTTTTGCTTCGGCACGGGCGGGTCGGGCGAGGTGTGGGGGTGGGTGCGGTGGCGGGTCAGGGGCACGGGTACTGGCGGGTGGCGGACGGTGCTCCGGTGAGTGCGACGCAGGCGCAGATCGTGTGGACGCGGGCGGCGTACCCGGCGCTGGTGGAGGTGGCGGGGCGCTACCACGCGGTGGTCACGCAGGGGGAGCTGGCCGAGGCGGTGCAGGAGGCGTCGGGGGTGCGGACGCGTTTCGACCAGCGGCAGTGGCTGGGCAAGGTGCTGGCGCTGGTGGTGCGCGAGGCGCACCGGCGGGGGGATCCGCCGTTGACGGCGCTGGTGGTGCACGCGCAGGACGGGCGGGTGGGGGCGGGGTACCTGGAGGTGCTGGCGGTGGCGGGGCACGCGCCGCTCGCCTCGGAGATGGACCGGGAGGAGCACGCGGCGGCGGCGCGGCTGGCGTGTTACCGGCACTTCGGGGCGGCGCTGCCGGCGGACGGGGGGACGCCGGCGCTGGCGCCGCGGCTGCGGGAGTCGCTGTCGCGGCGGGCCTCGGGGGCGCGGGCCCCGCGGGCGTCGGGCACGCGGGCGGCGTCGGGTGCGCCGGCGCCGGTGGAGCGGGTGGCGGCGGTGTGCGGGCGGTGCTTCATCGAGCTGCCGGCGACGGGTGTGTGCGACTCGTGCTGAACCGCCCGCCGGCCTGACCCCGCCGGCCCCGGGCGGGGGCGGCGGGGCGGGGCGGGTCAGGTGAGGGGGCCGTGGGCGGTGACGGTGCGGGCGCGGCCGTCGCGCAGGCGGTAGGAGAGGCCGACGACGGCGGCGGTGCCGGCGGCGGTGCGGGCGGCCAGGACCTGGGAGCGTTCCAGGAGCAGGTCGACGCTCTGGCGGATGTGCTCGTCGACGATGCCGTCGACGTCGGTGATCCCTGCGGCGCGGGCGGCCAGCACGCTGGGGGTGACGCGTTCGACGACGTCGCGGACGAACCCGCCGGGCAGGCGGCCCTGTTCGAGGGAGTCGACGGCGGCGCCGACGGCGCCGCAGGAGTCGTGGCCCAGGACGACGACGAGGGGGCACTCCAGGACGGCGACGCCGTACTCGATGCTGCCCAGGGCCTCGGCGCCGGTGACGTGGCCGGCGGTGCGCACGACGAACAGGTCGCCCAGGCCCTGGTCGAAGATGATCTCCGCGGCGAGGCGGGAGTCGGAGCAGCCGAACAGGACCGCGAAGGGCCGCTGGGCGGGGGCGAGGGCGGCGCGGCGCCCGGCGTCCTGGTTGGGGTGTTCGGGCAGGCCGTGGACGAAGCGGGCGTTGCCCTCCATCAGCACCCGCAGGGCCTGGGCGGGGCTGGTTATCGGGGAGGAGATCATGGGGCCCACCCTAGATCGGCGCCCGCGGCCGGGCCCGGCCGGGGAGGGGCCCCGTCCCGCACCCGCCCGTCCGACACCCCGGCCTCCGACACCCCGGCCTCCGGCCTCCGGACCCCGCGTCCGCCCGCCCGTCCGCCCGGCCCGGGCCCGTGCGCCCCGGCCTCCGGCCTCCGGTCCCGGGCCGGGGTGTCGGTGGGCGGGGGTAGGTTGGCGGGTGTGGCGATTCGGGTGCCGTTGGAGGATCTGGTGCGGTTGCGGCGGGCGCGTGACCGGATGGACCGGGAGTTCGCGCTGCCGCTGGACGTGGCGGCGCTGGCGGGGACGGCGCTGATGTCGCAGGGGCACTTCGCGCGCAGTTTCAAGGCGGCGTACGGGGAGACGCCGTACGGGTACCTGATGACGCGGCGCATCGAGCGGGCGAAGGCGCTGCTGCGGCGCGGGGACCTGTCGGTGACGCAGGTGTGCATGGCGGTGGGCTGTACGTCGCTGGGTTCGTTCAGTGCGCGGTTCACGCAGCTGGTGGGGTGCAGCCCGAGCGCGTACCGGGCGGCGGACCACGGGGCGGGGGCGGGGATCCCGGCGTGCGCGGCGCGGCTGGGCACCCGTCCCGTACGCGGGTAGCGGGCAGCGACGGGGTCCGTGCGGGCGGGGCGGGTTCGCGTAGCGTGGGGCGTATGGGAATCGAGCTGGCGCAGTGCTTCGTCGCGGTGGACGACCACGACCGGGCCCTGGCCTTCTACCGGGACGTGCTGGGCTTCGAGGTGCGCAGCGACGTGGCGTTCGAGGGGATGCGGTGGGTGAGTGTGGGCTCGCCGGACCAGCCGGGGGTGGAGATCGTGCTGGAGCCGCCGCTGGCGGATCCGCACGCCAGTGAGGAGGACCGGCTGGCGGCGGCCGAGCTGCTGGCGAAGGGGCTGCTGCGCGGGGTGATCTTCCGGACCGACGACTGCGACGCGGTGTTCGAGCGGCTGCGGGCGGCGGGGGCGGAGGTGCTGCAGGAGCCGGCGGACCAGCCGTACGGGGTGCGCGACTGCGCGTTCCGGGATCCGGCGGGCAACATGCTGCGGTTCAACCAGGCGCGCTGACCTCCCGCCGCCCGGCACCGACCCCCGTGCGGTGCCGGGCGGGGTGTCAGGCGTGGGCGGGGAGGGGGTAGTGGGGCAGGTCGAGGGCGTCGGCCTTGGCGAACTGGGCGGCCAGCAGGGGGCGCAGGGGCCAGCGGCCCATCCAGCGCATGGAGGCGGCGCGCAGGCGGATCGCGAGGGCGCTGTCGGGGGCGTAGCCGCCGACGCCGCCGGGGGGCAGTTCCTGGGCCTTGGCGGCGTAGGGGCGCATCAGGGTTTCGTAGCGGGCCAGGGCGGCGGGGACGTCGGCGCCGGGGGCGGCGAGTTCGCCGGCGAGGACGTAGGCGCCGACCAGGGCGAGGCTGGTGCCCAGCCCGGTCAGGGGGCTGGGGCTGTGGGCGGCGTCGCCGAGCAGGACGGTGCGGCCGCGGCTGTAGGCGGGCGCGCGGACCTGGCCGAAGGTGTCGAAGGCGAAGTCGTCGGCGTCGAGCATGCCCGCCACGAGGCGGTCGCTGTGCCAGCCGGCGCCGGTGAAGCGTTCGGCGAGCAGGCGCTGCTGGGCCGCCCGTCCGGCCCGTCCCCGGGGCAGGTGGGCGGGGGCGCGGCGCAGGGCGAGGCCGGCCTTGACCTCGCCGGGCAGGCGGCCGGGGCGGGCGCCGGCGACCAGGCCGCCGGGGGCGTTGTACATCAGGAACCACTGGTCGAGCTCGCGGGCGAGGGCGGCGTCGTGGAGGGTGAACCAGGCGTGGCAGCCGCCGATGGGGTGGTAGTGGCCGGCCGCGCCGCCGTTCTCGAAGGCCAGGCGGCGCACGGTGGAGTGGGGGCCGTCGGCGCCGACGACGAGGGCGAAGCGCCGGGCGGGGGCGTTCTCGAAGCTCACGAGGACCCCGCCGTCGTCGTCGCCGCCGTCGTTGTCGTCGTGGAGGGCGGTGACGGTGTCGTCGAAGAGGTGCTCCACGCCCTCGGCGAGGCAGGCCTCGTGGAGCAGGGCGGCCAGGTCGCCGCGCAGGATCTCGATCTCGGAGACGATGCCCTCGCCCTCGAACAGCTCCACCGGCATGCGGGCGGTGCGCCGGCCGCGGGAGTCGACCAGGGCGATGCCGCGCTGGGGCAGGGACAGCTCGCGGCAGCGCGGCATCAGGCCCGTCCGCTCGACGACGGTGCGCGCCGCGCCGCGCAGGTCCACGGCCTGCCCGCCGGGGCGCGGGGCGGGTGCGCGCTCGACGACCAGCGGGGTGAAGCCGCGCCGGCGCAGCCACAGGGCCAGGGCCGGGCCGGCGATGCCGGCGCCGCTGATGAGGACGTCGCTGGGACGGGCGGGGCCCGGGGTGTTCTCCATACCCGCGACCGTACGCCGTACGTCGGGGCGTCAACAAGGCCTGCCCTGGGGCTTTTCCGGATTGGTGCACTAGTACGGGAGGGGGTGGGGCAGTGCACCGGGCGGGGCCGCGGGGCCGCGGGGCCGGGTGGGGGGCCGTCGGCGCAGGCCGGGGCCGCGGGGCCGCGGGGTCCGCACCGCCCCGGGGTGCACTAGTGCGCCGACGGCGCCTGCGAGGACGGCGAGGACGGGGCGGGGGATGACTGGGCGGGCGGGGGCGGGTCGGCGGGGGCCATGAGGGTGTGCAGCAGGTCCTCGCCCAGCGCGGCGGAGGAGCCCGACTCGTCCGGCAGCCGGTAGTCCCGGTACCACTGCGCGGGCGCCTCCGGGTGCGGGCCGCTGACCGCGACCCGCCCCGCCCCGTACGCGGCCACCACCGCCGCCGCCCGCTGGTTGGGGTAGCGGGCCAGCACCTGCGCGCCGGGCCCCTCCACGTCGAAGTACGGCCCGTCCTGGAAGTACATCCGCTGCGTCTTCCCGCGCCAGGCGACCTCCACCAGCTGGTCCTTCTCGGTGGCCACGCTCGCCCCCTGCGAGCGGATGTACTGGCCCGAGTCGCCGGGCAGGAGGTCGAAGCCGGGGTCGCCGGCCAGGTAGCCGCCCATGCACAGGCCCAGGTAGCGGCCCCCGCCGCGCACGAAGGAGCGCACCAGCTCGGGGGAGAAGCCCTCCTCGCGGCGCAGCAGGCGCCACGCGGCGTTCACCTCCTGCCCGTTGGTGCCGCCCGGCTGCACGTACAGCGCCACCCCCTCCAGGGCGCGGGGGCCGAAGCGGACCTGCTCGTCGGCGCCGACGAAGCGCACCTCGAACCCGTCGCGCCCGAGCATGTCGGCGGCCGCCTCCGGGCAGCCCTCGCAGGCCGACTCGCCCCGGTACACCAGCGCCACCGGCCGCCCCGCGCCCGCGCCCGCGCCGCCGCCCGTGGTCGCGGGGGCGGTGTCGCCGGAGAGCGCCGTGCCCGTGTCCGCCCCGCGCCCGGCGCTCTCCGGCCCGCACCCGGACGCCGCCAGTACCGCCACCGCCGCCACCGCGGCCGCCACCGCCCGCCCGCCCCGCCACCCGCGCACCCCGTACACCCCTCGCCGTCGCCGTCGTCGCCCGCCGGGCCCCCGCCGCCTTGACGCTACGTCCCACCCGCCCCACCGCGCACACCGGCCCCCTCGAACGGGCGAGCCCGCGCACCGCCGCGTTGACGCCCGCGCGGCCCGCCCGGCGGGGCGGGCGCCCGTGGGCCCGGACGGGCGGCCGCGCCCGGGCGGCCCACCCCGGGGACGGCGCCCGCCCCCGTCCGCCCGCCCCGTCCCGTCCCGCTGCTCCCGTCCTGCCGCTCCCGCCCCGTTCCGTCCCGTCCGGCCGCTCCCGCCCCGTTCCGTCCCGCCCGGCCGCTCCCGCCCCGTTCCGTCCCGCCCGGCCGCTCCCGCCCCGTTCCGTCCCGTCCGGCCGCGCCCGTCCGCTCGTCCCGTCCGCCCGTTCCGTCCCGTCCGGCCGCGCCCGTCCGCTCGTCCCGTCCGCCCGTTCCGTCCCGTCCGGCCGCGTCCGCGCCGGCGGGGCCGGGCCGGGCGGCCGCTGCGCCCCGGCCGTCCCGGCCGCCGGGCGCCCGTCGCCGGTGAACCTCCCTGGTGGGGCGGGGAGTTGGGCGCACGCCAGGGCGGGAGTCGCGGTGGCGGGTCGCGGGGCGGGCGGGGGTGTGGAACGGTGGAGGGGCCCGGGGTGGCCGGGTGCCGGGCGCGGGCGCGTCCGGCCGAGGAAAGGGGCGTGGCCCTATGTCGTCCAAGCGTCGCCGCAAGAAGAAGGCCAGGGCCCGGCGCGGGGCCAACCACGGCCGCCGGCCGCAGTGCTGAGACCCGCCTGAGACCCTGTCCCCGGGCCCCCGCCCCCGCCCCCGCCGCGCCGAGTCGCGTCCGGGGCGGGGGCCCGGGGGCGTACGGAGGCCGCGCCGCGCCGCCCGGCCGGGGCCGAGCGCCCCCGGGAACGCGGGGGAGCGCAGGGGGATGCGGGGGAACGCAGAGAGACCGCTCGGGCCGCGAGAACGGCGGCCGGGCGGTCTCTGCTGTCCGGACGGGCCCATGCGCCAACACGGCCCGCTGCCGGGGTTCCCGAGAATGTTGGAGCCGACGGCGCCCCCGGGTTCCGGGCCCAGGGCCCGGACGACGCCGCCGCCCATCGTCACATCCGGCCACGGTGGCCACAAGGCCACCCTGCACGAAAGCGCATCAAATCCGGGTTTCGCGGCCGTGACCTGCGCCCGCGCCGCGGGTGTGAGCCGGATCGCGCACGGGGGGCGGGAGGCGGGCGCATCAATCCGCGCGATGTTCACCGAACCGATTGGGATTCACCCGTACGCCTGACACAGTGTTGTGTCACCGGGCACCGGGTGCGACGCCAACCGCCGAAAGTGCCCGCCTGTTGGAGCAGACGGTGATATAGGAGGGCTCCTCGATGACGAGGAAGCGCAGCAAGCACACCCCCGTCCACACCCCCGTCCACGGCGCCGCCGCCGGCCCCCGCGCCGCGCACCCGCCCCGGACCCCGCACCACCCCCGCCCCCGTGCCCGATCCCGCGCCGACTCCCTGCGCCCCCGCGGGCCGCAGGGCCCGCACGGCGCCCCGGTGAGCGCGGTGGTGGTCGTGGTGGTCGTCGTCGTGGCCGCCGCCCTGGTGCGCGCGGGCACCCCGGCCGGCGCGGCCCTCGAACTGGCCCTGGGCGCCTGCCTGCTGGGAGCCAGGACACGGGGGGAGCGGGCCTAGCGGGAACGGCGCCGACGAAGCGATGGGACGCCCCGAGAAGCCGATCGAGGCCAGCGAACCCGCCCTGGGCAAGCTCGCCGCGTGGCTGCGCGAGCAGCGCGACCGCTCCGGCCTGACCTACCGTGAGCTGGCCGCCCACACCAACTACCACCCCACCACCTTGCAGCGCGCCGCCACCGGGCGCACCCTGCCCGGCTGGAAGACCGTCGAGGCGCTGACCGGCGCCTGCGGCGGCGACCTGAAGGCCGCCCGCCGCAAGTGGGCCCACGCCGCGTACTGGACCCGCGTGCCGCACGCCTCGGGCACCCGCCGGCTGCGGGCCCCGCGCCGGCGCGGGCGCCACCCCGACCACGTCGACTCCTTCGGCGACCTGCGCCAGGCGATGCTGGAGATGCGGCGCAGGGCCCACTGGCCCTCCCTGGAGGAACTCGACCACCGCGCCCGCCAGGCGGGCCGGCGCCTGCCCCCCTCCACCCTGGCCCTGGTCCTGCGCGGCGAGGCCCCGCTGCGCAGGCCCCTGTTCCTCGTCTACATGGAGGCCTGCGGGGTCAAGGAGCCCCGCGCCCGCCAGTGGGCGGCGGCCTGGGAGCGGGTCCACCAGGCCCGCACCCCCGCCACCGCGGCCGGACCCCGCGCCTGGGAACGGGAGTTCACCACCGCCATGCGCACCTCCAGCGCCGGCGCCTCCACGGAGATCCTCTTCCGCCTGTGGGCCGGACTGCGCGCGGGACTGGCCGCCGACCGCGAGGACGCCGGCCCCCTCCCCTACGGCCTGCACGCCGCCCACGGACCCTACGGCTCCTACGGGCCCCCGAGCCCCGAGAGCGCCCGGCCCGCCCGCTGAGAACCCCCCCGCCCCGCGGCCGGCCCCGCCAGGGAGCCGGCCCCGGGGCGGGCACCACCCGCGCCCGCGCCCGCCATTCGTGCCCGCGCCTGCCATTCGTGCCCGCGCCCGCTGTTCGTGCCCGCCGTCCGGGAAGAGGGCCATGCCCACACCGCCGCGCGCCCTCGCCCCCCGCCTGGGGCTGTGGGCGCTCTACGACCTCAACCTGCCCCACTACCTCGACTACGCCGCCCTCCTGCTGCCCCCCGGCGACGCCCCGCCCGCCGTGCGCGCCGCCTTCGACGACCTCGCCGCCCACTGGCTCGACGCCCTGGCCACCGCCAGCCCCGCCGCCTGCGCCTGGCAGGCCGTACGCCACCGCGTCCGCACCCAGGCCGGCCCCCTGCACCCCGTCGCCCACCTCAGCGCCCGCCAGCAGGACGTCCTGCTCCTGCACCTGGTCCTGGACCGCTCCTGCGCCCAGATCGCCGCCCTCACCGGCACCGAACCCGCCGCCGTCCACGCCCACCTGCGCTCCCTGGCCGCCACCCCCCGCCCCTGACCGCCGCCGCCCGGCCCGGGGCGGGGGAGGGGAGAACCGGCAGGCGGGGCAGGGCAGTTGCCGCCGCCCCACCCGCCTTCGGTCGGGTAAGGAGGAAGCAGCAGGCGGGGCAGGGGAGTTGTCACGGCCCGGGACCCGGGGGCCTCGTTGCGGCCCCGCCCACCCCCCGCCTGCCGCACCCGGCTTCGCGGCCGAAGACCGAAAGAGGCCTGCCGTGGAGGGGAGTTGCCGCCGGCCGTCCGCACCGCCCCGACGGACGAGGGCCGTACGGCCCCGCCCGCAGCCCGGGCGGGGCCGCCCCCCGCCGCCCGCCCACGCAGACGGAGGGCCCAGCGACGAGGTGACGGCCGCCTCGGACGAACTCGCCCGCCCGCGAGCGTGGTTGGCCACAGCGAGAGGAGCGCCCCGGGCCGCTCGCCGGTCCGGGCCGCAGCAACGCGGATGCCGGACCCCCGTCGAACCCGCCTGTGTGCGGTCGGCGGTTGGCCGTACGAGGACGCGGCCCCGGCCCCTCGCCGCCGCGGGCGCACCGGACGGCACGGGCCGCAGCGCTGCTCCCCGCCGCCCGTCCGCCGCGCCCCGGCGGGCCCGGCTTCCCACCGGTGTCGGCCGCGCCCGCCGTCGTGGTCGGGTGGGGAAGTGGCAGGCGGGGAAGGGGAGTTGCCGCCGTCCCGGGACCCGGGGGCTTAGCCGCGGCCCCGCCCGGACCCCGGGCGGGCCCGGGCCCGCCTTCGGGGGCTCGGCGCGAACTCGCCTGCGTGCGGGTGCGGTCGGCCACCACGAGGGCGCCCTCGGGGTGGCCGACCCCGTCGTGCCCGTCGTCGTGGGGCGGAACCGGAGGGCGGGAGCGGCCGGGCTTCTCCCCGCCGCCGGGGCGCAGGAACCGGCAGGCGGGGCAGGGGAGTTGCCGCCGCCGCCCGTGCCACGTACGGCGGGCGCGGGGGTTTCGCCCGGCCCCGCCCGGGACCCGGGCGGGGCCGGGTCCGCCGCCCGTTGCCGCGCCCGCCTTCGGGGGCGGGTGGTCGCCGGCCTCCACTGCCGAACCGGCCTGTTTCCGGCCGTGGTCGGCCGCTGCCAGGGGTGCGCCGGACGGGCCCGGCGTGCGCGCCGGAGCCGCTGGTCGCCTCGCTCATCGGGCGGCCACCTCCTCGGTGCGGCGCTTGTGCCATGCGTGGACCCGTGCCGTGCGGCCGTCGACGATGATGTACCGCGCGTGCGCCGGCAGCACGCCGAGGCCGCAGTAGTGACACCCCGACCTCTTCCACGCGGGGGGCTGGCCCACCGGGTTCACCGCGCGCCGCCTTCCGGGCCCACCAGGGCCCAGACGAGCTTTCCCGTCCCGCCCGGCCGGGGCGTGCAGCCCCACCGCGCCGACAGGGCCTCCACCAGGCGAAGGCCCCGGCCGGACAGGTCGTCCGGGCCGGTGGAGCGCCGGAGCACCGGCTTCTCGCCGCTGGCGTCGTGCACCTCGATGCGCAGGTGGTCACGGACCAGCTCGAACCGCACCTCGATGTACGTCCCCCCGGGGACGCGGGCGTGCACCACGGCGTTGGTCACCAGCTCCGTGACGATGATCTGGCCGTCGGCCGCGAGCACCTCCGCTCCCGGGACGCCGGCGAGGAACGTGCGCAGCAGACTCCGGGCCGCGCGGGCCGACAGCCGGTGGCGGGACAGCCGCACCGACTGCTCGGGCCGCTGCGGCCCCGGGTCCTCTTCCGGGAACGGGGGATCGGTAAAGTCCTGCATGTCGACCTGCTTTCTCCAGGTTGGCCACGCCCCCGGGCCGGTCGCACGGCCGCGGGGGTCTCGCCCAAGCTCGGGGCAGACACAAGCGGGGATGTGCGGGTGATCACGTCGTCACTCAGCGCACACATGAATAGTCCACCGGTTGACTAGTCACGTCAAGCCGGTCGTACCGAAAAGGGCCTCCGTCAAGGACGGAGGCCCTCAAAGCAATTGACTGTTCGTCAATCCACCAGCGGATATTCATCAGTGCGCGCCCACCGCTCGCCGGGGTGGATCCCGACCTCATAGGCCAGAGGCCGCCCGTCCGCGTCGTAGGCCACGTGGCGCACCTCCGCCACGGCGGCCGGAGCCTCCAGCTGGAGCAACTCCAGCTCCTCCGCCGTGGCGAGGCGGGCCGCCCACCAGTCCCGGCCGGTGTGCGGGCGGCGCCCGGTCTGCATCTCCACGTACCGGGTCGTGCCCTCCCGCACGCGCTCCCGCAGCAGCAGGCGCGGCGCCGCCCCGACCACATCGGAGTCGAACCACGAGAAGCTGACGGAGGTCGGACGCTCGCCCTCCAGTGTCACGCGGTGGCGGCGGGCGACCTGGTCGCCGGGCTGCACCCCGAGAGCCGTCGCCACATCCTCCGGCGCCGCGACGCGGTCCGCCGAGAGGATCCGCGCGTGTTCGCCCGCGGTGTAGATGTAGCCGGTCCGGACGGCCGTGCGGTAGCGCTCGCCGGCCGTGCGGGCCAGCGGGGTGCGTTCCCGCACCGTGCTGCCTGTGCCCTGCCGGGTCTCGATCAGTCCCTCATGGCGCAGCACGTCCAGCGCGCGCACCACCGTGGCGCGGGCGACCTTCCACCGCTCCGTCAGCTCGCGTTCGGACGGCAGCGGGTCGCCGGGGCCGAGTTCACCCCGCACGATCCGGCCGCGCAAGTCGCCGGCGATCTGGTCGTACTTGGGGAGTGCCATGACTGTCCCTCATTTCGACATGATTGGTGGACTGGTCCAGTAGTCATGCTCGGGTAGGCCGAAGGGCAGGTCAAGCCGGTTGGGGGCAGGGGAGTTGGGGCCCGGTGGGGCCCGCGTGCGGGCGTGGCCGGGGGGTGCGGGGCGGTGGCGGGGAAGGGGAGTTGCCGCCACTGCCCACTGCCCGCGCCGCTTCGGCGGGCGGGGGGTTTCGCCCGCCCCGCCCGGAATCCGGGCGGGGTCGGGCTCGTTGCCGTCGAACTCGTCCGTACGGGGCCGGGGTTGGGGAAGGGGCCCCGGGCGGCGGGTCGGTCCCACGTCTGCGCGACGCGCCCCGGCACGGCCTCCGGCAGCCGCCGCGCGCCCGCCCCGACGGCGGCCGGCGCCGGCAGCAGGAGCAGCACCAGGAGCGGGCGCCCCGCTCACGGGTGCTCCCGGGCGGCGCGGGCGCGGGTGCGCACGGCGGCGACGGCGGGGCAGGTGGCGTAGGCGCGGGCCAGGCGGGCCAGGCCGGCGGCCTCCGCGTCCAGGGCGCCCGGCCCCTGCGCCCCCTGCCCGCCGGGCGGCGGGCCGGGCGGGGCGCAGACGCCCGGGCGGGCACCCGACGCGGCGCGCTCCAGGGCCGCGGCCAGCGCCGCCGCCTGCGCGCTCGCCCCGGCGCAGGCGGCCGGCACCGGGAAGCGCCCCAGGGCCGCGGCCAGCCACGCCTCGGCGCGCGGGTCCAGGTGGTGGCGCAGGACCAGCCGCGCGTCCTGGATCTCGATCACCCGCCGGTACAGCGCGTAGCGCACGTCCAGCGGCACCGGCGCCAGGCGCCGCGCCGGGCCCAGCGCGATCTGCGGCAGCGCGGCGTGCAGGTCGCGCCACAGCGGCGCCAGCGCCCGGTAGTGGGCCTGCGCGCGCAGCCACCCCGTGGCCGCCGCCCGCGCCGCCGGCCACAGCGCCCACCCCAGCCCCGCCGCCACCAGCGCCGAGCAGACCAGCCCCAGCACCGCGCACACCGCGTCCTCCGCGCCGTCCACCGACCCGTACGCCAGCGCCCGCACCACGTCGTCCACGCCCCACGCGTCCCACACCAGCCCCGCCGCCACCCCCCACCCCACCAGCCGCAGCCCCGCCCGCGCCGCCCCGGACGCCGCCCGCGCACGCTCCGCCACCCGGCGCCGCAGCGCCCCCAGGCACCAGCCCAGGTAGAGCGTCCCCACCGCCGTGTACCCGGCCAGCGCCCACCGCCCCTCCCACCCCGGCCCCACCGCCATCCGCCCGCCCGCGAGGTCCGGCGCCGCCACCGCCAGCAGCACCCCGCGCACCGCCACCACCCCCGCCAGCACCCCCACCGCCGCCCGCACCCCGCCCGAGCCCCGTACGGAGCCCCGCACAAGGCCCCGTACGGGGCCGGGGGTGCGCAGGGAGCGGGCCAGCAGCCCCAGCGAGGCCGCCGCGCCGTCGCGCAGCGCGTCCCCCAGCGCCACCAGCACCAGCGGCGCCGGCGCCCCCAGCTCCCGCGCCCCGCGCACCGTCGGCGGCGCCAGCAGCAGCAGGGCCGCGCCCAGCAGCACGCTCGCGCAGCACGTGCAGCGCGCCGCCGCCCCCGACGCCCCCTCCCGCCGCCCGGCGAAGTGGCAGGCGCTCAGCGTGAAGAACAGCGCCACCGGGTACAGCGCCAGCTCGCTCACCCGCCCGCCCCCGCCCCGCCCGCCCCGGGGGTGTGCGCGAACAGGGCGTCCAGCGCGTCCAGCCCCCGCCCCCCGGAGCGCGCCGCCCGCGACAGCAGCAGCGACGCCAGCAGCTCCGCCTCCCGCTCCTGCGGCTCGTCGTAGCGGGTGCGCCCCAGCACCCGGCGCACCAGCGCCGGCGACAGGTGCCCCAGCAGCTCCTGCGCCGGCTCCAGCGCCGCGGAGCCCGCGTGGTCCAGCAGCAGGTGCGCGATCTCGTGGACCACGATGTGCCGGCGGTGCAGCGCCGAGGTGTCCGCCGCGTACAGGATGTAGTCCGCCTGCGCGGTGGACACCAGCAGCCCGCACGGCGCGTGCGCCCGCGCCGGCACCGCCAGCACCTCGATCACCCGCCCCCGCCGCACCGACAGCCGCTCCAGCAGCGCGCCCGCGTCGAAGGGCCCGCCCTCCTCCAGCTCCCGCGCCACCCGCCGGCAGCGCCGCAGCGCCGCCCTGCGCGCCGCCCGCTCCCGCACCGCCCGCAGGCCCCGCTCACCCCGCACGCCGAACCTCCCTCCCCGCACCCTCCCTCCCGCCGCCCCCGCGCGGACACCCGCCCGCGCAAGCGGGCCTCAGGACGGCGGACGCCGGCGCGCCGCGTCCCGGCGGGCGATCACCTCGACCAGCTCGCTGACCGTGTCCAGCCCCTCCGGCGACAGGTCCACCGCCCGCAGCGCCAGGCTGCGCACCCCCGCGTCGCGCAGCGCGCCCAGCAGCGCCAGCTCCTTGGCGATCTCCGCGCCCTGGCGCTCGTCGAAGAAGTACGCGGGCGGGACCTGGAAGAAGTGCGCCAGCGCCTCCAGGTGACGCTTGGTCGGGTTGTCCCGCCGCCCGGTGCGCAGCTGCCACAGGTAGGTGGTGGAGAAGGACTCCCCGCTCGCCTCCCGGCACGCCCGCGCGACCTCCTCGTTGGTGTACTGCTCGC
This sequence comes from Kitasatospora sp. NPDC101183, assembly GCF_044767945.1. Taxonomy (NCBI): domain Bacteria; kingdom Bacillati; phylum Actinomycetota; class Actinomycetes; order Kitasatosporales; family Streptomycetaceae; genus Kitasatospora; species Kitasatospora sp. NPDC101183. The sequence continues at coordinate 217,812 of NZ_JBIWOW010000006.1, forward strand.
GGTCGGGCCGGCGCACGGTGGTGAACAGCGCCTCGATGCGCGCCGCCAGCCCCCGCCCGCCCCGCCCCGCGTCCTGCCCCGTCTCCGCGTGCCCCGCGTCCGCGTGCCCCGCACCGCCGGGCGCGTCCCCGTCCTGCCCCGCCATCCGCCGCAACCCTTCCTCGCCCCGTCCCCGCGCGCCGCCCCGCCGCGGCCGCCGCCGGGCGGCCTCCGGGGGCGGGCCGGCAGGTCACGATAGCCGAACCGCGCCAGCTGGCGTGGATGTGACGATACCCGCGATCCATGCCAGTTGACCCCCGTGCGGGCGGCTGACATTCTGACACCCGGAGGCCGTACGAACCGAAACGACCCGGCGCCAACACCGCGCACCAGTACGGTACTTGACGCACCGCCCCCCCGCCGGGGCCCGGGGCACCGGCCCCCGCGCGAGGACGCCGCCGCCACCTCGGCCGCGCCCTGGCACCCCGAGACGGGGAACGGCCCGACCGGCCGCCCCCGGCCCGCAGCGCCCAGGAGGGGGCAGGCCGTGAACACCGCGCCGCCGCACCGCACCCCGCACCCGACCCCGCCCAGCCCGCACACCCGACGACACACCGCCCGCACGGACCGTACGGACCGCCCCGCCCGTACGGCCCGCGGCGCCCGCACCGTGCCCCTGGCGTTCCTGCGGCGCGCCGCCGGCGCCCCCCTGGGCTGCCTCACCGCCCTGACGCTGGGCGTCGTCCTCACCCGCACCGGCGCCGCCGCCCGCCTGGGCCCCGCCCCCGCCCTCCTGCTCTCCTGCGCCGCCGTCCTCGCCGCCGCCGCCCCCGTCCCCTTCGGCTTCTGGCTGCGCGCCGGCCCCGCCGGCCTGACCCTGGTCCGCGCCTACCTGCCCCGCCGCTACCGCTGGCAGGACATCCACTGCCTGGCCATGGACACCCGCCCCGACCCCGACACCGGCGCCGCCCGCCTCGTCCTGCACCTGCGCCTGCACGGCCCCGGCCGGCGCGAGCGCCGCACCCCCGGACCCGTCCTCGGCGTCCTCGCCACCACCCCCGCCGGCCTGCCCCGCGGCACCGAACCCGCCCGCCTGGCCGACCTGTTCGACCTCCTGCGCCGCCACGGCGTCCCCCTGGCCGACGCCCGCTACGCCGACCTCGTCCTGACCGCCCACGGCTACCCCGCCCTCACCCCTGCGGCCCCCGAAACCCCCGCCGCCCCCGCCCCGGGCCCGGCGGCGCCCGCCGGCGCCCGCCCGCACTGAGCCGCACCGAGCCGCACCGAGCCGCACTGAGCCGCGAGCGCCCCCGCGCCCGTAGACCCGCACGGGAGCACCCGCCCGCCCCGGGCCGGCCGCCCCCGCTCACCCCCGGGAGGCGCCCATGCACAGGTTCCACGGCGCGTGGCGGATCACCGTCACCACACGCGACGCCCACTACGAACAGCGCGCCGTCGTCCGCGGCCGCTACGGCACCCGCGTCCTGCCCGGCACCGTCGGCGCCGCCCTGACCGTCGACGAACAGGACTGGACCCTCACCCTCGAACACCAGCCCCACCCCGGCACCTGGCGCCCCGACCTGCGCACCGCGGCCGGCCCGGTCACCCGCGAAGGCGCACGCGTCAGCGTCACCGTCACCGGCAACGACTGCCACCAGGGCGGCAAACCGTACGACTACGTCAACTTCGCGGTCCGCCTCGAACGCCTCGACACCGACGCCGGTGCGGACGCCGATGCGCAGGCCGGTGCCACCGTCCCCGCCCACCGCCTCACCGCCGCCCCCCTCACCCCCGCCCGCCCCTCCACGTCCGGCACGCCCTCCACGCCCGGTACGCCCGCGCCGCTGCGCACCTCCTCCGACGGCCACCCGGCCCCCGGCATCCCGCGCCAGCGCCCCGCTGTCGGCACCCGCACCCAGCCTCACCCGACATGACGACCGCACCCCCGGACGCCGCCCTCGCCGACCTCGCCGTCCCCCCGCCGCCCGGACGCACCGTCACCGGCCCCGACGGGCACCCCCTGCCGTGGGCCGGCGACCGCGCCGTGCCCATCGGCCCGTGGGAGCGCCCGCACCGCGCCCACCCGGAAACCGGCCTGTGGCCGCTGCTGCTCAGCCCGCTGCACGAGGACGACGACGACGGCTTCCGCCCTTGGCTCACCGGCGAACTCCGCCCCGACGGGGACGGGCGCGCCCACGACGCCCAGGCGCTGCTCGCCCGCTGGCGGCACCCGGACGGCGCGGGCGGGACGGACCACGCCCCCGCCCCCGGCCACGCCGACACCGGCGCCGCCGACGCCCGCGACCTCGCCGCCGAGACCGAGGCGGTGCGCCCGGTACGCCTGGGCCTGGTCGCCGCCCCCGACGGCGCCGCCGCCCTCGCGGCCTGCGGCTGGACGGGCGCGGCCAACCGCCGCACCACCGGCGAGGTCGCCGCCGTCCTCGCCCACTGGCAGCACCGCCTCGGCGTGCGCCTGGTCGAGGCCGGCTTCGACACGCTGCGCCTGAGCGTCCCGCACCCGCCCGCGAGCACGCGCGAGGCGCTGCCGCCGGCCGGGCAGGTCGCGGCCCTGTGCCCGGACCTGCTCCACCAGGGCGACGGCACACTCACCGCCCTGGCCCGGCAACCGGCCGGGGCCCGCTCCTGGACCCTGTGGTGGGACTGAACCGGCGGGTCGTCAACGGACGACCCACCGGGTGACCGGTCCTTCGTCCGTTGCGCGGCGGGCCGCCTCCGGGCCGCGGCCGCGCAACCGCTCACGCCCCGGCGTCGTCCCGGGCCGGCCGGACCCTCGGCAGGCCGAACGCCGCCATCTGCTTCTCCTCGTAGGAGAGGAAACCCAGGCTCCGGTAGAAGGCGGCGTTCCTCCTGCCCTCCGGCGTCGACTCGTGATCCGTGGACAGCAGGAAGAAGCGGCAGTGCGCGTACCGCTCCTTCAGCTCTTCCAGCAGTGCCCGGCCGACGCCCTGCCGGTGGAACTTCGGGTTCACCAGCAGGTCCTGGACGTAGCAGACGCTCTCGTCGTCGGAGATCGTCCTGGCGAGCCCGAGGAGCGCGCCCGACTCGTCGCGGGCGGTGACGACCAGGTGCGAGTTCGCCAGGCCACGACAGAGCTTGCCGACATCGCAGGTGTAGCCCTCCCATCCGACGGAGTCGTAGAGCTCGAACATCTCCTGCGGATCGAACACGGTCTCCTGCGCGATCAGCACAGATCCCCACCCCGTTTCCGTTGTCTTCCGTCCACTGCTCCCGGCGTCCGCTAGCCCGCCCGGCGCTCCCGTTCGCGCCACCACGCCACCGTCGCCGCGACCTGCTCGGCCACCGGCGTCGCGCGCACCGCGAAGCGGGCCTCGTAGGCGGAGCAGTCGAGGGTGAACGGCGCGTCGAACTGGTAGCGCACCTCGCGCAGCTCCCTCAGCACGGGGGAGAGGAGCCCCGCCGCGCCGAGCAGCAGCGGCGGCATCCGCCGCACCCGCACGCCCCCGCCGTCTCCGTCGCCGCGGGCTTCGGCGGCGATCAGGGCGGCCATCGCCCGCACCGAGGCGGCGGGCGCGGTCGGCACGTGCCAGGCCCGCCCCCACGCGTCCTCCTCGCCCGCGAGCTCGGCCATCGCCCGCGCCACGTCCGGCACATAGCTCCAGCTGTGCGGCGCGTCCGGGTCGCCCAGGCAGGAGACGGGCCGTGCGCGCAGCAGCGCGGGCACGACCCGGGAGGCCAGGTGCCCGCCGTCGGTGACGCCGGGCCCGAAGAAGTCCGAGGCCCGCGCCTCCACCGCCCGTACCCGCCCGGCCTCGTGCGCGGCCAGCACCTGCTCCCACACCGCGGCGCGGGCCCGGCCCTTGGGGCCCGCCGCCGCGAGCGGCAGGTCCTCGCGCAGCGGCCCCGCCACCGGCCCGTAGCCGTACAGGTTGCCCAGCAGCACCAGCACCGCGCCGCTCTCCTGGGCCGCCGCGCACAGCGAGGACGCCAGCGCCGGCCACTCCCGCCCCCACCGGTGCAGCGGCGGCGCCGCGCACCCGTACACCGCCGCCGCGCCGCGCGCGGCCCGTACGAGGACGGACGCGTCGGCGGCGTCGCCCGCCACGTGCTCCACCCCCGCCACCGGCGCCCGCCCGGCCCCGCCCGTGCGGGTCAGGACCCGCACCTCGTGCCCCCGCCCGGCCAGCAGATCCGCCAGCGCGGCCCCCGCGGGCCCGTACCCCACCACCAGATGAACGCTCACCCGCCCCACCCTACGGCCCGGCCCCTGTGCCACCATGGGCCCCTCGCACACCCCCCTTTTTTCTTCAGAGTGCCCAGGCCCGAGGAGCCCCCCGCCGTGACCGACGCCCGCGCCGCCGTCCTGCACACCACCCACGGGCCCATCCACCTGGAACTGTTCCGCTTCCACGCGCCGAAGACGGTGCGCAACTTCGCCGAACTCGCCGAGGGCACCCGCCCCTACACCGACCCGCGCACCGCAGCGCCCGGTACCGGCCCCTACTACGACGGCACGCTCCTGCACCGCGTCGTGCCCGGCTTCGCCGTCCAGGGCGGCGACCCCACCGGCACCGGCACCGGCGGGCCCGGCTACGCCTTCGCCGACGAGTTCCACCCCGAACTGGCCTTCAACCGCCCCCACCTGCTCGCCATGGCCAACTCCGGCCCGGGCACCAACGGCTCGCAGTTCTTCCTCACCCTGGGCACCCCCGCCCACCTCAACCGCCGCCACACCATCTTCGGCCAGGTCACCGGCCAGGCCTCCAAGGACGTCCTCGCCGCCATCGCCGCCCTGCCGCTGGAGGGCGAACGACCCCTGGAGGACGTGGTCCTCACCCGCGTCACCGTCGACCGCGGCTGACCCGGGCCGGCCCCCGTGGACGTCTTCCCGCCCCGGCCCGTCCGCGGCGTGCGCGCCCGCTACGTCCACCAGGCCGGCTGCCCCAGCGACTACGCGATCGTCACCGTCGACTTCGAGCCCTGGGAGGCGGGGCTGCACCTGGAGACCGCCGCCGACGCCACCCTCCAGGGCGACGCCCCGCCCGACTACCTCGCCCTCCTGCACGCCGCCCTGCTGGACGGCGTGGCCGCCGAACTCGCCCAGGCCCTGCCCGGCGTGCCGGTGGCACTGGCCCTGGTCGTGCGCCACAGCGGCGTCCACGACGTCGACACCGGCGAGCGCTCCTACCGCCACGCCGGGCGCCTCGCCGCCCGCGAGGCCCTCGCCGTCCTCAACACCGAACAGTCTTGGCGGAGTTGACGCCCCGGGGGCCCGGCCGGCCCGGCTGGGCCGGGCCCCCGGGCCCGCCGAGGCCCCAGGGCCGTCGTCGCGGGGTCAGAGCGGGTTGGACAGGTAGTGCCCCTGGTTCTCCTGGTCCTCCTGGTCCTCCGTCACCGCCTGGACGGATGCGGCGCCCCGGACGGGCGCGTGGGCCCCGTGCGCGGCGGACGCCGGCGCGTCCTGCCGCGCGGCGTGCGACGGCGTCGCGAGGCCGAAGGCCGCCGTGGCGACCACGGCGCTCGTGACGGCCATCTTCGCGAGCCCGCCACCGAAGTCCGGCATGTGATGCTCCCCCCGTTCATCTCCCCTCCCGCTGAGGGGAGTTGACGCGACCAGACAAGCACCGGCCAGGGCCCGGGGCAAGCCTGCCGGAGGCGCCGGCCGCAAGGCGCGGGGCCGCGCCGGGGGCGCTGCTGACGTGCGGTCAGGCCCGTGGCGGAAGTGCCCTGGTGGCACTGGTATCTTCCAGCCGTGCACCCAGACCCCGCCGGCCTCCTCTCCCGCCTCGGCCGCCCCCTGCGGCTCATCGTCGCCGGCGGCGGCACCGGCGGCCACACCTATCCGGCCCTCGCCGCGATCCGCGCCCTGCGCACGCGCCTGGCCGAGGCCGGCGGCGCCCTGGACGCGCTGTGGATCGGCACCGCCTCGGGCCTGGAGGTGCAGGTGAGCGCCGCCGAGAACATCCCGTTCAAGGCGGTTGCGACGGGGAAGATCCGGCGCCACGCCAACCCGCTCAGGATGGTCTCGCCGGCCAACGTCAGGGACATGGGCCGCGTCCCCCTGGGCGTGGCGCAGGCCCGCTCCGCCGTCGCCGCCTTCGCGCCCGACGTGGTGCTCGGCACCGGCGGCTACGTCGCGGTGCCGGTGGGCACGGCCGCCCGGATGTGCCACCGGCCGCTGGTGGTCCACGAGCAGACAGTCCGCCTCGGCCTCGGCAACCGGGCGCTGGCCCGGATGGCCACGCGCGTCGCGCTCTCCTCCGAGTCGACGCTGCGCCTGCTGCCCCGGCCCGTACGGGCCAGGGCCGTGGTGACGGGCAACCCGGTGCGCCCGGAGGTGCTGGCCGGCCAGGGCGACAAGGCGGTGCAGGCGCTCGGGCTGTGGGGCTTCGACCGGGCCCTGCCGACGGTGTACGTCACCGGCGGCGCGCAGGGCTCGCGGCAGATCAACGAGCTGGTGAGCGAGAACCTGCCGTGGATGCTCGGCCACGCCAACGTCGTCCACCAGTGCGGGCCCGGCCACGAGGGGCGGCTGCGGCGCAGGGCGGAGGGCCTGCCCGGGCACCTGCGCCCGCGGTACCGGGTGACCGGGTTCGTCGGCCCGGAACTGCCGGACGTGCTCGCCCTCGCGGACGTGGTCCTCTCCCGCAGCGGCGCGGGGACGCTGGCGGAGCTGACGGCGCTGGGGCGGGCCGCGGTGCTCGTCCCGCTGGCGACGTCGGCCGGCAACGAGCAGGTGCACAACGCCCGCCACCTCGCCGAGGCGGGCGCGGCCGTCGCCCTCCTGGGCCCGGCCACCCCCGACGCCCTGCGGGGCGCGCTCGGCCCGCTGCTGACCGACCCGGCCCGCCGCGCGGAGACCGCGCGCCGGGCCGCCGGGCACGGGCGCCCGGACGCGGCCGAGCGGCTCGTGGACGTGCTGCTGTCGGTGGTCAGGCCCTGACCGGCCGGGCCCGCCCCCCGGGGGGGGTGAACACCCGCGCGTGACCAGGTGAGTTGAGAAGGACGGCCGCCGTCGCCCGCCGTCCACCCCCCGCCCGCCTGGCGGCGGGCGCCCACCCCCGGGCTCGCCCCCGCCGCGCGGGTGGACACCCGCGCGGCGTAACCGGGTTGAGGTGGGATCTCCGCCGTCTTTCGCCCAGCAGGGGTGCCCCTCCGGCGGGCCGGCCACGGGCGTGTCCGCCTTCGTGCAGGGCCCGGCCCCAAGAGGGGCCGGGCCCTGATCGGCGGCCCAATTCGCCAACGGGCCACCGTGGTTCACCGAACCGGCGCCCGCGTGGGGTACCGGTCCGGTGGTGCGGTGAGCGCGGCGCCGTGTCGGAGCGGCGGCGCGACGCCCGCCCGCAACCCGCCCTCGCCGGGCGGGAGTTGTGGAGTCCTGATCAGGCCGCCGGTATTCGCTCCAGCGCCGCCGGACCCTGAGGCGGCGCCGACACCGCCCGCCGGGTCCGGGCTTCCCACTTGGAGGCCACGGCGACGACGGTGAGCGGCACGGCCCGGGCGGGTGTGGGCAGGTCGAACTCCGCCCACACCGCCTTCCCGCCCCCGGCCAGGGAGTCGACACCGAACCGGTCCGCCAGCGCGAGGACCAGCGCGAGCCCCCGTCCGCCGACCGCCTCCCCGTCCGCCGCCCGCACCACGGGCAGCCCCGCCCCCGGATCGCTCACGCACACCCGCAGCGAACCGCCGTCCTCGGTCAGCCCCAGCGCGGCACTCAACGCCACGCTCGCCTGTCCGCCCCCGCCGCAGCCGTGAACGACCGCGTTGGTGGCCAGCTCGGACAGCACGACCATCACGTCACCCGCGAGACTGCCTAACTCATCGGCATCCAGGCCGAGTTCCGGCAGAGCCGCCCGCATCGCCCAGTGGCGTACGGAGCCGATGCTCGCCCGGTCGGCGGGGAATCTCATCGTGACGGTCCGTGATCTCGATTCCATGGGGTGTTCCGTTCCTCCGGGGGCGTGCCGCCCGCCCTTGTCCTCGTCGTAGGTCTTCGGCACGGGCCGTGCCGGCTTCCCCGCGGGCCGGGGCTGGTCGTCAGGGGCGGCCGAGGGCACGGAAGGTCCAGCCGGCCGCGCGCCAGCGGTTCGCGTCGAGGGTGCCGCGGGCGTCGACGACCGTGGGGACGGCGGTGTGCCGGGCCAGCTCGGCGGGGTCGGCGTCGGTGTACTGGGGCCAGTCGGTCAGGTGCAGCAGCAGGTCGGCTCCGGTGAGGGCCCGGGCGGGGTCGTCGGAGTAGCCGAGCCGGGGGTGCGTCCTGCGGGCGTTGTCCAGCGCGGCGGGGTCGTGGACGGTGACGTCGGCTCCGTCCCGGTGGAGGGCGTCGGCGACGGCGAGGGCCGGGGAGTCGCGGATGTCGTCGGTGTGGGGCTTGAAGGCGGCGCCCCAGACGGTGATCCGCTTGCCGGTCGCGGCGCCGCCGAGGGCTTCACGGGCGAGTTCGACGGTGCGTTCGCGCCGGCGCAGGTTGACCGCCGCGACCTGGCGGAGCAGGCCGGTGTCGGCGCCGAGCTGTTCGGCGCGGTGGGTGAACCCGGCGAGGTCCTTGGGCAGGCAGCCGCCGCCGAACCCGAGGCCGGGCCGCATGCCCTGGGCGCCGATGCGATGGTCGTGGCCCAGGGCGAGGGCGACCTGCCGGACGTCGGCGCCGGTCAGCTCGCAGAGTTCGGCGATCACGTTGATGAAGGAGATCTTGGTGGCGAGGAAGGCGTTCGCGGCGCCCTTGATCAGTTCGGCGGTCGCGATGTCGGTGACGATCAGCGGGGAGCCGGTGGCCAGGACGTCGGCGTAGACGGTTCGGAAGACGGCCTCGCTGTGGGTGTCGCCGTCCTCGACGCCGAGCACGATGCGGTCCGGCTCCAGGGTGTCCTGGACGGCGAACGACTCGCGTAGGAACTCCGGTGACCAGGCCAGGCGGACGCGCGCCCCGGCTGGGGTGTGCTCGTCCAGGGTCTGCCGCAGCCGTGCGACGGTGCCGGCCGGGACGGTCGACTTGCCGATGATCAGCGCGCCGTCGCGCAGCCGCGGGGCCAGGCGGCGCACGGCGGTGTGCAGGTGGGTGAGGTCGTAGGCGCCGTCGGCATCCTGCTGCGGGGTGCCGACGCCCAGGAAGTGGACGTCGGCGAAGGCGGCGGCCTCGGCGTAGGAGGTGGTGAAGCCGAGCCTCCCGGTGGCGGTGTGCCTGGCGAGCAGGTCGTCCAGGCCGCGTTCGACGAACGGGGCCTGGCCCTTGTTCAGCGTGCCGACCTTGTCGGCGTCGGTGTCCATGCCGAGGACCTGGTGGCCGAGTTCGGCCATCGCGGCGGCGTGGGTGGCGCCGAGGTAGCCGCAGCCGATGACGGTGAGCTTCACGGGGTGTCCTTCCGGGGAGGGGAGGGGCGCCGTCCGGCCGGGTGCCCGTCCCCTCGCGGGGACGGGGATCTCAGGTGCCGGGCCGGGTGGCGAGGTAGCGGTGGACGCCGTCGCGGATGAACGGCGGGATGGTCAGGACGGGCAGGTGCTCGGGGGCGAAGAACTGGAGCTTGACGCCTTCGGCCAGCGGGAGGACGCTCTCGTCGCCGTCCCAGGAGGCTGCGAAGAAGGTGATGGTCTGTCCCGAGCCGTGGGCGTCGGGGGCCTCGAAGAGTTCCGCCAGGCCGTCGACGGCCAGGCCGGCTTCCTCGTCGAGTTCGCGGACGATCGCCTCGGCCGGGCTCTCGCCGGGATCGCAGCCGCCTCCCAGGAGGCTCCAGTGGCCGGGCCAGGCGATGGTGTCGAGGTCGTCGCGCAGGTGCAGCAGGAGTGCGCCGTGGCGGTTGGTGATGATCGCGACCGCGCCGCGCGGCGCGGCGGCGGACGGGTCCGGGGGGAGGGTGTCCATGGGCCCACGGTAGTGAGCCGACGCTTTGTCATGCCGTCGCTTCCGGTGCGTGGTCGCGGAACCAGGCCGCCGCCATGAGGGCCTGCATGCGGGTGCGGTCGTACCGTCCGCCGGGCTCGAGGCCGCCGGCCAGCAGCGGGTGCAGCCCGAGGGGTGCCTGGTCGAGTGCCGAGCTGATCCGGGCGGTGGCCCAGGGCTCCAGCGGGCCGGACAGCCAGCTCGGGACGGGGGAGGCGAAGCCGAGCTTGTCCCGGCTGCCCCAGACCTCGCGGGGCAGGCCGAGGGCCTTCGCGGCGTCCCGCAGGATCCGCTTGCCGGCGGTCGGGTCGGCGATCTTGTACTCGGCGGGGAGCCGGTAGGAGAACTCCACCAGGTCACGGGCCAGGTAGGGCGAGCGCCGCTCCAGCGCGAAGGCCGAGGCGAGCTTGTCGCTGGTCATCACCAGCGGGCGCCAGGCGGTGGCCAGGTCCGCCAGGGTCAGCCCACGCGCGAGGTCGCCGCGGGCCCGGGCCAGGGCGTCGGCGGCCACCTCCCGCAGCCGTCCGTCCGGGTCGCGCCCGCGCAGGATCAGCTTCACGATCGCCTCGGCGGGCTCGGGCGGGCGACCGTTCCCGCTCAGGAGTTTGGAGGCCAGCGGCCGGTAGGACTCCAGCCCCGCGTCCAGCACCGCCTGCGGGCCGAAGAGGACGAGCGCATGGCGGACGTAGCCCATCAGGAACTCGTCCGGTCCCAGCCCGCCGACGACGACGCGGATGCCACGTTCGGAGACGGCCCGGTAGGCCATGTGCTCGGAGAACGTCGAGGCGTTGCCCATCGGGTAGTCCAGCGCGTGCACGATCCGGGGCAGCGCGCGGGTGAAGTCGGCGGCGGTCGGCTCGATGACGACCAGTTCCGCGCCGATGTCCCGGGCGACGGCGGAGGCGGTCCGGGACTCGTCCAGCCGGTCGTGGCCTGGGTAGCGGACCGTGACGCAGACCTGCGGGCGCATCAGGTAGGCCAGCACCGAGGAGTCCAGCCCGCCCGACAGCAGCAGCGCGAAGTCCGAGCCGGGCGCCCGCATCGGGATGCGGTCGGCCAGCAGGGTCGAGAACCGGGCGAGCGCGCTGCGGTAGTCGCCCTGCCAGGGTTCCAGGTCCTCCAGGCGCCACCACCTGTGCTGGGCGAGCGAGCCGGTGGCGACGTCGAAGGCCAGCAGCCCGGCCGGCGGGAGGAGCTGGATGCCCTGGAACGGGGTGTCGGCGCCGGTCGGCGTCTCGATGCTCAGCATCTCGGGGCGGACGACCAGCTCGGCGGCGCCGTAGCCGGTCAGGGTGGTGACCTCGGAGGCGAACGCGAGGCGTCCGCCGTCCAGGCGCCAGTAGAGCGGCTTCTCGCCGAGCCGGTCCCGGGCCAGGAACAGCCGGCCCTCGCGCGGGTCGTAGGCGGCGAGGGCGAACATGCCGTCCAGTCCGGCCAGGCAGCCGGGGCCGAGCCTGGCCCAGGCCCGCAGGACCAGGTGGGCGTCGCTCTCCCCGGCTTCCAACGGGATGCCCCAGTCGGCGGCGGCCTGCCGGTAGTTGTAGATCTCGCCGTTGAAGGCGAGGACGACGCCGCTGGCCGGGTCCGGGTAGGGGCCGGGAGCGGCTGTGGCGTCGACGATCAGCAAGGTGTTCATGGACAGCACCGCCCGGCTGTCGGCCGAGATCAGGTGCCGGGTGCCGTCCGGTCCGCGGTGGCGCTGAGCGAGCCCCATCGCGGCGACGGTGGCCTGGTGGCGGACGGCGTCGGCGCCGGCCAGTCCTGCGATTCCGCACATCTGGTTGTCACCCCCGAGCGTGAACCGGTGGCGGCCCCGCCGGGAGGTGGTCGTCCAGCCCCGGCAAAGGCCCGGAGCACCAGGCAACCCGGTGGCGGCCGGTCGGGGCAGGGCTCGCAAGGGGGCTCACAACTCGCGAAAGCGGTTCACCACGAGCATCCGAGGCAATACCCTCGGTGATCCGGCACCACGTGCCGGGCGCATCACTTCCCCTGCCCGGTCGCGTACGACACCCCGCGCCCGGCCGGGGACCGACTGAGGGGGACGCCGTGGCGTCGACCACCCGCCGGGCCAAGCCGCCGAACGACGCGCTGGCCCGGATGATCGAAAAGTGCGAGGGCGCCAGCCACAAATCGCTGGCCCTGCGCGTGAACCAGCTCGCCCTTGAGGCCGGGCTGACCACGGCGTACACGCACACCTCGGTCGCGAACTGGTGCCGCCGGGGCATGGTCCCGGACTGGCCCGTGCCCAGGCTGCTGGCCCGGGCGATCGGCGAACGCCTCGGCCGGCCCGTGCAGTTGGTGGAGATCGGTATGGCCGACGCCGGGACACCGGACGCTGCGGTGGGGTTGGATTTCCCGCGAGAGCCCGCCGACGCCGTACGCGTCGCCACGTCGTTCTGGAGCAGTGTGAACCGCCGAGACTTCCTCACCGGGACGGGCTTCGCCGTCGGCGCGTTCGCCACCCCCGTCACCCGGTGGCTCGTCACCCCCGCCGACGACGGCGCCGCCCACCGCGGCCGGGGCCGGGTCGGCGCGGCCGACCTCGCCGAACTGCGCGACGCCGCCGACGAGGCCCGCCGCTGGGACTCCAGGTACGGCGGCGGCAGCTGGAAGGCCGGCTCCGTCACCGACTGCCTCAGGCACCGGGCCGCCCCGCTGCTGTCCGGCACCTTCTCCGACGAGGTCGGCCGCGAATTGTTCTCGGTGACCGCCCAGCTGTCCCGCCTGGCCGGCTGGACGGCCTTCGACACCGGCCGGCACGACGCCGCACAGCGCCACTTCATCCAGGCCCTGCGCCTGGCCCGCGCCGGCGGCGACGTCCAGCTCGGCTGCTACGTCCTGACCACCATGGCGATGCAGACCCTGCTGCGGGGCTTCACCAGCGAGGCCGTCGACATGGCCCAGGGCGCCTACCAGCGGGCCAAGGACCGCGCGGCCCCCCGGGTCCTCGCCTTCACCAGACTTATCGAGGCCCGCGCCCACGCCCGCGACGGCAACGCCAAGGCGGCCTCGGCCGCGCTCGCCGCCTCCGAGGACCTCCTCGACCGGGCCCGCGACGGTGCCGACGAACCCGCCTGGATCGACTTCTACCACCACGCCCGGCTCTCCGCCGACGCCGCAGAGGTCTTCCGCGACCTGGGCAACCCCACGGCCGCCCTGGCCTGGAACGCCCGCGCCGCGGCCATGCAGCCCGGGGTGTTCACCCGCTCCGTCGGCATGCGCCTGGCCATCGTCGCCACCGCCCACCTCCAGGCCAAGGACCTCGACCAGGGCCTCGCGCTGGGCAACCAGGCTCTCGACGTCCTCGCCCGCGTCCGCTCCAGCCGTGCCCTGGACTATGTCCGCGAGTTCGACACCGCCCTCGCCCCCTGGCACCGCGAGAGCGCCGTGCGCGACTTCCGGCACCGGGCCCGCACCGAACTCGGCACCGCCGCCTGAACCCGAAGGGAAGCGACGTGCTGGTCTCGCTCGCCTCCGCCCCCAACCCCGGCCGGGCCAACGAGGACTTCGCGGTGGCGGGCCGGCCCGACTTCATGAACCGGCTGGAGGCGCAAGGCCCGACGGGCGGGCGGTAGGCGGTTCCCGGGCGGGGCGCCCCGTCGCCCCGCCCGCCACCCAACAGGTCGCGTGCATGACAGAAGAGGGCGGGGGAGGGCATCCTGGACGCTGCGCCGCCGCACACCCCGGGGCATAACTGATGGACCGTCAATTCCCGGGTCGCGGAGGCGAGATCGGACCGATTCCCCAGTCAGGGAGGAACAGACATGTCCGGTACGAAGACGAGGCTCGGCGCGCTCCTCGGAGCGCTGTGCCTGGCCGCCATCGCCACCACCGCGGCAGCAGCCGCCGCCCCCGCCGCCGCGGCGCGCCCCGGGCCCGCGGCGCTGGACGGCGCCGGCTGGGAGATCAACCCCGCCCTCGACACCGCCATCTACTCCGGCCCGGGCCTGAGCACCCCCAGGATCGGCACCGCCTGGCAGAACGACAACGTCGCCGGCGTGTGCCGCAAGCAGGACAACAACCAGGCCTGGCTCGTCCTGGGCATCGAGCGCCCCGGCCGCAACGGCGTCCAGTGGGCCAACACCGCCGGCTGGATCTGGGCCGCCGACTTCTCCCAGAACACCTCCTTCCTTCCCCTGTGCGACGACTACCAGCCCCGCTACAGCCCCACCGTCGACACCTCCCTCTACTCCGGCCCGGGCCTGAGCACCCCGCAGATCGGCACCGCCTGGGCCGGCGACGAGGTCATCGCGCTGTGCGTCATCTACGACAACAACTCCAAGCCCCTGCTGCTGGGCATCGAGCGCCCCGGCCGCAACGGAGTCCAGTGGGCCAACACCGCCGGATACATCTGGGGCGCCGACATCCGCACCGACAACGTCCAGAACTGCGGCTCGGTCTGACCGAACCCCCCAGGACGGGCCGCGGCGGCGCTGCGCCGCGGCCCGTTGCGGTTCGGTCACGACGTGTCCGCTTCTTCGGCCAATGCGGGGGAGTGTGGCGATTGATCTGGTTGGCGCCCGCGCCGACGAACTCTCATAATCCCTGGTGAGACGCGCGATGGACGGTCCGGGAACACGCTTGGGGGAGCGGTGCCCGTGAGAGGGCCCGCGCGTGGAGACCCGCAGACTTCCCCGGGGGGAGAGCCTTGTCCGTGCCCGACCACGAGAGCGCCGCCGCACCCGAACCGGCCGCCTCAGCCGTACCCGCCGCACCCGTGCCGGTGCCCGAGCCCGTACCGTACGGGCCCGAGCCGCAGCCCGAGCCCGCGCCCGCCCCGCGCGGCCTGCCGCGCGCCGCGCGCGTCGCGCTGGCCGCCGTCGGCCTGCTGGCCGTCACCGCCGCCAGCGCCGCCGCGACCGTCGCCGTCGGCCGCCCCGACCGGCCCCCGGCCGTCCAGGCCGCGCCCGCGCCCGCCGCCACGGCCTCCGCGAGCGCGTCCGCGAGCCCGACGCCCTCGGCCGTGCCCGTCCCGGTGCCCACCGCCACCGCCGAGCCCAAGCCCGCCAGCACCGTCCAGGGCAGCGTCAGCGGCGGCAGGCACAGCGGCGACCTGCGCTTCTTCCTGCTGCCCGTCCCCGAGGGCGGCGAGACCTACGGGCCCGCCGACGGCACCACCCTCACCGACGACGAGGTCGCCGACATCTTCGGCAAGCAGGACGGCATCAAGGACCTCCTGCGCTCCTTCGGCTACCAGGACGCCGCCAGCCGCGTCTACCGCACCGCCGACGGCAAGGCCGAGGTCACCGTCACCCTCATCCACCTGGGCTCCACCGCGCAGGCGAGCCAGTTCGCCAAGGGCTACAGCGTCAAGTCCCAGGAGTCGATCGACATCGACGGCGACCCCGACGCCCACGGCTTCCTCCACAAGCCCAAGCAGCAGGCCTACACCGGCTCGATGACCGGCATCTCCGCCCAGGGCGACGTGCAGTACACCATCGACGTCGACGTGAAGGGCACCCCGGACAAGGCGCTGCTGAGCGACCTGATGAAGCGCCAGCGCGACCGGCTCGCCTCCGGCGGCTGAACCCCGCCGCCGGCGCCGTCCGCCGCCGCCCGTACTCCCAACTCCACTTCCTGGGGAGCCACTTCGTGACCACCGAACCCGCGGAGCCCACACCCGCGCCCGCCGCACCGCCCGCACCGCCCGCCGCGCCGCCCGCACCTGCCGCGCCGCCGTTCACCGTGCCGTTCGGCGCGGACGTCCTCGCCGCCGGCCCCGAACTGCCGCCCCGCCCCCCGCGCCGGCCCCGCCCGGTGCTGCTGTCGGTGTACGGCCTGGCGCTGGGCGTCCTGGCCGGCGCCGGCGTCGGCTACGCCGTCCAGGCCCAGCGCCCGCCCACGCCGCTGCCGCCGCTGCAGGTCGCCCGCCCCGCCTACCCGCAGCAGCGGGTCGACGCGGACGCCTTCGCCGCCTCCCAGCCCAAGCCCCCCGCCGTCGAGGGCGACCTGACCAAGCTCCTCGTGGCGCCCCCGGCCGGCTCCACCCCCTGGGGCGACCTGCCCGACCAGCCCGCCTGGGCGTCGGCCGGCGAAGTCGCCCAGCACCACGGCGACGCCGCCGAACAGTTCAAGCTCCTGCTCGGCCTGGGCTTCCGGCGCGCGGCCGAGGTCGACTGGATCAAGGACGACATCCGCTACCGCGTCCAGCTCACCCAGTACACGCCCGAGCACTCCGACGTGGCCGTCGCCGGGCCCGGCAAGCCCTTCGCCCCGGACGTCGAGGGCTCCTTCCGCGTCTTCGACGAGCCCGAGCACTGGGCCGAGAGCACCGAGCAGTACTACTACGGCCGCGCCGGCGCCAAGCGCGGCGCCCTGGCGATGGAGATCGAGGTCTTCTCGCCCAGGCCGGTGGACCCCGAGGGCCTCAAGGCCCTCGCCAAGCAGCAGTGGGAGCGGCTGGCATGACCGACGAGACCGTGACCGGCACCCCCGCCGAACCGCCCGCCGTGCCTCCCGCACCGCCCGCCGTGCCCGCGACGCCTCCCGCTGTACCGCCCGCGGCACCGCCCGTACAGCCCGCCGCGGCGCCCGACGGGCAGCCGCCCGCCGACGGCCCCTCCGCCGAGCCGCAGCCCTCCGCCCCGCGCCCGCCCCTGCACCCCCTGGTGCGCGCCGGCGCCGCGACGGTGGCCGCGGCCCTGGTCGGCGTGGTCATCGGCGTCGGCATCATCAAGACCCGCTACGACGACCCGCCCCTGACCGCCGCCGCCCCCGCACCCGCGGCCCCCGCGCCCACCGCCACCCCGTACGGCGCCAAGTCCAACGGCAGCCACTTCGGCTCCCTGCGCGACCTGCTGCTGCCCGTCCCGGCCGGCTACGAGCCCGGACCCGACGAGGGCGGCTACGGCAACGACACCGAGCTGAGCGGCCGCCAGCTCGCCGACCAGCTCGACTCCGAGCTCCAGCAGGTCCCCAAGGCCAAGCGCGACAAGATCCGCGCCTACTGGGAGGGCCTGCACGTGCGCGGCAGCGGCGTGCGCACCTACCGCACCACCGCCAACGACCTGCTCATCGGCCTCAAGCTGCGCCAGTTCAACCAGCAGGAGGTGCAGCGCATCAACGAGTACACGGCCGTCTTCACCGGCGACACCGGCCTCTTCCGCGTCGGCCCCTCCGTGCCCGGGCACCCCGAGGCGCACTGCTACCTGATGCCCGCCCCGCCCTCCGCCCCGATCGACTACCTCGAGTGCTCGGCCGCCGAGGGCGACCTGCTGGTGATCATGACCGCCGAGGGGCCCGCGCCGCTGCCCAAGGACAAGATCATCGCCCTGTACGCCGCGCAGCTCGACCGCCTCGCCGCCCCGGGAGCCACCGTATGAGCGACCACACCACCGACCCCCGCACCCCGGCCCCGGACCCCACGGACGCCGCCGCAACCCTGGAACTGGCCGCCACCTCCACCCCCGGCCAGGCCCCGGACCCGTACGGCCCCGCGGCCCCGGCGGCCCCGGCCGACCCCGAGGCCCGCCGACGGCGCCGCGCCGCCGCCCTGCGCTGGGGCGGCGCCACCCTCGTCTTCGCCCTCGCCGGCACCGGCACCGCCCTGGCCGTCACCGCCCCCGACCGCACCGACATCCCGGGCCTTGCCACCGCCGACGACGGCCGCTACACCTTCCCCGCCCTGGCCCTGCCGCCCCTGCCCGCCGGAGCCAAGGCCCCCGACGGCAGCGGCAAGACCCCCCACCGCGCGGACCTGCGCTACCTCGTCCTGCCCGCCCCCAAGGAGGCCGGCGGCCCCGCCACCGCCCAGCCCTTCCCCAGCCCCACCACACCCGCCCCCACCGGCACCGACACCCCCGCACCCACCCCCACCACCACGCCTTCCCCCACCGCCGCCTCCCCGTCCACGCCGTCCACGCCGTCCTCCCCGTCCGCCTTCGCCGACTGGACGCCCTGCGACGCGATCGGCGCCGACCAGCAGGACGCCGCCAAACTGCGCCCCATGCTCCAGCGCAACGTCTGCCTGGCCGCCACCGTGCGCGAGTGGACCACCCCCGACGGCACCCGCACCCAGATCCGCCTGCTGCGCTTCGCCTCCCCGAACGAGGCCTGGGACGCCTACACCACCGTCCGGGCCAGGAGCGTGCCCAAGGCCGTGCCCGAGAGCGACACCCTCTCCCTCAAGGACTGGGACAGCGTAGGCGGCGTCACCCTCACCGCCCTCACCGGCAGGACGAAGGCCGGCAAGGACCTGCCGACCGGCCGCCTGGCCTACCTGTCCGCCTCCGACGTCATGGGCGTGGTCACCATGACCAACCCCGACGGCGTCCCCCTGGCCTCCTTCCGCCAGGTCGTCACCCTCCAGGCCGACCTCCTCGGCTGACCCCGCCTCGCCCCGGGCCCACCCGGGCCCGGGGCGAACACCCGCGCGCCGTCCGGTTGTTGAAGAAAACCCCCCGCCGTTCCCCACCGTCCACCCCCCGCCCGCCCGTCGGCGGGCGCCCGGCCCGGGCCGCGGGTGCGGCGCCCGGCCCGGGTGGCCGGGCGCCGGATCCGTCCCCGCCGTGGGCTCGGCCGGGGTAACCGGGCCGAGAGGCGGTGGGAGTCGGAGGCCGCCCCCGTGCTTTCGGGCGTTGGCCGGAATCGGCGGTTCGGCGTCAGAAGGCCCTGTCAATCTTGTGGCCGCCGACTTGGGGACGGTTCAGGGCCTATCCCTGTAGACGGAAGTTGAATTTCTTCCCGGAGTCAGAGGCCCCAATACTCCAGCAGTACTTCGTGACCTGGTGGTGTGACGGGGGGTCAGGTCGTCTTCGTCATCACCGACTCGTAGCCGCCGCCGGGGTAGACCCATGCGCCGCGAAGGACGTTGCCCGCGTCGTCGAAGGTTCCGGTGAAATGGGCCGGTGAGCCTTTCTCGCCGCCCCAGATGGTGAGCGTCGTAAGATCCGGGCTCATCTCGTAGACGTAGTCGAAGGTCTCGCCGCCGGCACCGTAGAACCGCGACTTGATGTCCGCGCTGGGCTCAGGCGAGCCGAACTCACGTAGACGGCCGATGACTTCGAGTCCCTTGGTCGGGTTGCCGCCCTGCACCATGTCGACGTGCTGCAGCAAGAAGTGGCCACCGTCCATCCATTCGTAGGTCACGACGCCCGACGTGTCGCCGCCGAGTTCCCATGTTCCAACCAACTTTCCGAGCCTGCTCAGCTCCTGGTCCACCATGATCCGAAACCCTTTCGCTGGTGTTCTTGCGATCAGACGACTCGTGGCCGTTCGTGTGTTCAGACGACGCGGCTGCCCGAAACTCATCGACCGGTCGGGCTACCGAGCACGAGATGGAATCGATCGCCTCGTACGCCATCACGGTGTTCTTCGCCGATAGTGGCACGTCTTGGCGGTGTGTTGGTGTCGTCGCCGCCATGTCGAGCGGCGGAGTCGGTAGGCCCCTGCGGCGTGTCGCCGCCGGCGTCTGGGAACGGTCGGTGGCCGAACGTCTTCGCCAGCTGTCGAGATAGCACGGTCCCGTCCTTCCCCGTTCCGTCCGGAGCGCGCTGAGGAGGCCGGCAGTCGGGGCCACGCGCACGGCCACTCCGACCCGGGGTCAGGCCGGGGTGGCCTCGTTGACCGTCGTTTCCAGGCTTCGCACGGCCGGTCCGGTCGAGGTGGACGCTTCTCGGAGCCTGGGTGCCGGGTTCCCCGCTGCCGGTGAACACCCTTCTGTGAACAGGTGAGTGGGGAAGGCGGCCGGCCGTTCCCCGTCGTCCGCCCGGCCCGCCGGGGTCAGGGCAGGGCGTTGCCGGGCTCGTCCAGCCAGGCCCGCTGCCCGGTGGCGGTCACCGTGAGCCCGTACCGCCCGTACCCGGGGCGGCCGGCCGCCGCCCAGCGGTCGTGGGCGGCCTCCATCTCGTCCCAGAGCCGCCGGGGCCCGAACTGCCGCACTTCGAAACGGGGTTGCCCGGGTGCGGAGTCCACCGTGGCCCAGGACGTGACGGCCGTGTCGAACAGCCACCACATCCGGCCCTCGCCGTAGTCGTGGCGCCGGTAGTAGACGTCCGGCAGGGCGAGGGCGCACGCGAACAGGGCCGGCCAGTCGCCACCGACGTCCTCGGGGTCGAGCCGCGTCCAGGACTGTCCGGCATCTCCCGGCCACTCGCCCGGCAGGTAGTCGTCCACCGGGGCGCCGACGTAGCGCTGCTGGCGCAGCAGCATGAACGCGGAACTCCGCGTGAACCGGCCGCTCGCCGCCGCGTCGTCGCCGACCGTGAGGCGCACGACCGCCCCGCCGCCCAGCAGCGGTGAGACGGGGCTGACGATCACCCCGCCCGGGCGGACCTGCGACAGCCAGGCGGGCGGGATGCTGCGCAGGGACACGGTCGAGAGCAGCCGGTCGTACGGGGCGGACGCGGGCCACCCCAACGAGCCGTCCGCGCACACGACTTCGGGCGCGAAGCCGGCCGCGCGCAGTGCGGAGCGCGCCGCGCCGGCGACCTTCGCGTCCACCTCGACCGTGGACACGTTCCCGGCCCCCAGCCGGTGCGCCAGCAGTGCCGCGTTGTACCCGGTGCCCGTGCCGATCTCCAGCACCCGGTGGCCGGGCCCGGCGTCCAGGTCGGCCAGCATCCCGGCGACCATCGTGGGCATGGACGCCGACGACGTGGGCACGGTGCGCCCGCCGTCCTCGGCGCCGTCGTCCCACTGCGTGACGACCGGTACGTCGGCGTAGGCGAGCCGCAGCCACCGTCCGGGGTCCTCGTCGCGGCGGCACTCGGTGTCGCCGCCGTCGAAGTCCGCCCAGATCGTCTCCGGGAGGAACGCGTGGCGCGGCACGGCCGCCAGGGACGGGGCCCAGCCGGCCGTCAGCGACCCGGCCCCGGTCAGCGCCGTCACCAGGCGGGCGCGCAACTCCTCGGCGGTGCTCACTTCTTGTGCTTCGGGTCGGGGTTCGGCTTCTGGCCGTCCTTCGACGGCGAGGGGCCGATCGCCGGCCCGCCGGGCTTGGCGTGCTTCCCCGCGCCGCCGTCGCCCGGGCTGCCCTTGTTTTTGTCGCCCATGGTGCGCATCCTCTCTCGAACCTCTTGGATGTGGTGCGGGGCCTGGCCCCACGAGGGAGGCCGGGCCAGCGCGGAGGCGGCCCAATTCGCCAACGGGCCACCGGAGTTCACTGGACCTGGTGCGGGTCCGGTGGTGCGGCGGGCGCGGCGCCGTGTCGGAGCGGCGGCTGCCGTGCCCTGGCCGCAACCCGCCCTCGCCGGGCGGGCGTTGTGGAGTCCGGGTCAGGCCGCCGCCGGTATTCGCTCCAGCGCCACCGGCCCCTGCGGCGGCCCCGGCACCGCCCGCCGGGCCCGGGGAGCCCGCGCGACCGCCAGGGCGGGCACGGGCAGGTCGAACTCCGCCCACACCGACTTCCCGCCCCCGGCCAGGGAGTCCACCCCGAACCGGTCCGCCAGCGCGAGGACCAGCGCGAGCCCCCGCCCGCCGACCGCCTCCCCGTCCACCGCCCGCACCACGGGCAACCCCGCCCCGGGATCACTGACGCACACCCGAAGCGCACCGTCGACGGTGAGCCCCAGCGCCGCGCCCAGCACCACCCCCTCCCGTTCGCCCCCGCCGCATCCGTGCACGACCGCGTTGGTCGCCAGCTCGGACAGCACGACCATCACGTCACCCGCGAGATCGTCCAACTCCTCCACATCCAGCCCGAGTTCGGGAAGCACCCGCCGCGTCCAGCGGCGTACGGAGCCGACGCTCGCCCGGTCGGCGGGGAACCTCGTCGTGACGGTTCGTGGACCCGGTTCCACGGGGCGTCCCATTCGCTCGGGGGCGCGCTGCCCGCCCTTGTCCTCGTCGTACGTCTTCGGCATGGGCCGTCTGTCCGTTCGGGCGTGATGGGTCTTTCTCGGTGTGTCACCGATCCTTCGCTCTCGGAAGGGCCAAAGCACCCCCGTATCCGGGACATGAGGGCGGTCTGGGCGTTAGCGTCCAAGAAGGCCCAAACGTCCAGGGGACGACTCTTGAACATCGCGCTCCGGCAAGGTAGGGCGAGTGCCAGCCTCACGCCGCGCCAACTGGCGACCCGCGGGGGCGTCACACCCAAGACCGTGGAACGCTGGTTGTCGAACGCGGCGCTGGTGCCGCATCAGAAGAACCGAAACGACGTGTGCGCAGCCCTGGGGGTTGATGAGCAAGTGATCTGGCCCAACGCCGTCCGGGCGAACGTCAAGACCGGGCACGACCGGGAGGTCCTCGCCGCCTACCCCTACCGGTCGGCGTGCCCGACGTCGGTGTGGGCCCGGCTGATCGGCGACGCGACGGACGACATCCTCCTGGCCGGATACACGAACTACTTCGTGTGGCTGGAGCAGCCGGCCCTGCACCACACACTGCGCCGCAAGGCCGAGGAGGGCTGCCGGGTCCGCTTCCTCCTCGGCGACCCGGACTCGGAGACCACCCGCCGGCGCGAGAGCGTCGAGGACGTGGCCCTGACCGTGTCGACCCGCATCCGCATCACCCTGGAGCACCTGGACAGGCTCTCCGGTGTCGAAGGCGTCGAGGCCCGCTTCAGCGCCCCCGAGGACGGGCCCAACCACGTGGGGCTGTCCGTCTTCCGCTTCGACCACGACGCGCTGGTCACCCCGCACCTGGCCAGGGTGGTCGGCCACGACTCGCCGATGATGCACCTGCGCCGCTGCCACGACGGCGGCATGTTCGACCGCTTCGCCGAGCACGCCGAGGAGCTGTGGGAACACGGCGCCCCCGCACGCTGACCGGCCCGGCGGTGCCATGATTCCCGCACGAGACCGGAGGTGGAGCATGCCCAGGCGCGACTACGAGGACAACCCGCACGCCCCGAAGCCCGACGCGCTGGTGCCGGCCGCCAGCGTCGTCGTGGTCGACGCCGACGGCCGCGTGCTGCTCCAGCGCCGCACCGACAACGGCATGTGGGCGCTGCCCGGCGGCGTCATGGAACTCGGCGAGTCCATCGCCGGCTGCGCCGTGCGCGAGACCTTCGAGGAGACCGGCGTGCGCGTCGAGGTCACCGGCATCGTCGGCACCTACACGAACCCCGGTCACGTCCTCGCCTACGACGACGGCGAGGTCCGCCAGGAGTTCTCCATCTGCCTGCTCGCCCGCCCCCTCGGCGGGGAACCGCGCCCCTCCGACGAGTCGTTCGAGGTCGCCTGGTTCACCCCCGAGGAGAGCGACGGCCTGCCGATGGTGGCGAGCATCCGCAAGCGCCTGACGGACTGGCGCACGGGCGCCTACCCGGTGGTGCGCTGACCCGCCCCCGCTCGAAGTGCCGCGACGACGCCACGGCCGTCGAGACGGCCGCGGAGAAGCTCCGTTGGTGTGAGCGGGTCCTCAAGTCGCCTGTCACCAGCGGAGCTTCGATGCGTCCTGGGCCTTCCGTGCCCGCTGCCTCCTGCTGATGACTGCCGCGGTCCGACAGGGGGGTCCCCGTTCGGCCGTTGTCCCGGCTGCCGTGTCGGGCATGACGTACCGCGTGCGGTACACCGTCGAGGCGAAGGCGACCAACAGGCGGGGCGTCCGGGCCGTTCAGCGAGTGCCGCAGAAGACGGCGTCGAGGAATTTGAGGCTCGCCGTGTTCTGCGCCGTCTGCTCGGCGTCGTCGCCCCGCGGGGTGTAGGACAGCGCGACCTGGCGGTCGGCGGTGCCCCACAGCTGGGTGGTGAAGCCGAACGTCCCGCCGTTGTGGCCCAGCACGGTGGTGCAGGAGAGCTGGGCCCGCGCCAGCCCCATCCCGTAGTCGGTTTCGTGCGAGCCCGGCACGGTTTCGAGCATCGTGGTCATCTCGCGCTGCTGGGCCGGACGCAGCAGCTTCCCGTGGAGCAGCGCCTGGTCGAACCTGATCAGGTCGTCGGTGGTGGAGATCATCTCTCCGGCGGCGCCGGCCCAGGTGGGGTTCTGGTCGGTGACGTCGATGTCGGTCTTCGTGACGTTCCCGGTGCCGGCGCCGTCCACGGTGGTCCAGTAGCTGTGGGCGTGCGGGCCGGGGATCGTGGTGGAGAGGCCGGGAACGGTGGTCTTCGTCATCCCGAGCGGGCGCAGGATGCGCCGGCTGACCTCCTGTCCGTAGGGGTGGCCGGTGACCTGTTCGATGATCAGGCCGAGGATGTCGAAGTTGGTGTTGGAGTAGCCCCACTGGGTGCCGGGTGCGAAGTACGGGGGGTTGGAGACGGACGCGGTGACCAGTTGGCGCGCGGTGAACGTACGGTTCAGGCCGCCTTGGGCCAGCCAGCTCCGGAAGACGGCCGGGTCGTTGAGGTCGGGAAAGATGTCGGTGCCGTCGTTGGTGGCGTCGAACAGGCCCGTGCGCTGGTTGAGCAGTTGGCGGACGGTGATGTTCTGCCCGTTTGGAACCAGCCCCGGCAGGTGGCTCGACACCGGGTCCTCCAGGCCGAGCCGGCGCTCGCCGACCAGTTGCAGCACCGTGGTGGCGGTGAACATCTTGGTGACACTGCCGATGCGGAACCGGCCGTCACCGCGGACGGGTGCCCGGCCGGCCAGGTCGCTCACCCCCGTGGCGCCCCGCCACCGCCGGTCGCCGTCGCTCACCTCGGCGATCGCGGACACCGCCTTGGCGTCGGTCAGCCCCTTGAGGGCGAGTTGCAGCGGACCGCCGTGCGAGCGGGCCGACGAGGCTTCGGAGCCCTCGGCCCCGGCCGCGACGGCGGAGGCCGGCGACACGGACACCGCCAGACAGAAGGACGCGATCAGGGCACAGGCCAGACGACGGGACACGGGTTTTCCTTTCACTCGGGCGAACAGGGGTTCGCCACGAGTCAGCGTGTCAGCGCCGCCACCGGGGGAGCGTCACTCCGGATGAGGACCTGTCGGTCCCTCAACAGGCTTACGGAGCAGCCGAATCAGGGCACCTGAGAGGTACGCGGGAGGCCGGCCCGACGGTCGTACCCCGCCGGCACGGCCACGGCACGGGCGCCGACGGAGCCGTCGAGGCGCCGCAGGCGTTTCGGCTTCGGATGTTCACCGCTTCGGGAGGCGGTCGCCTGAGCGGTGTTCGATTCGCAGTGGTTGTCAGGTGGCAGTCGAGTGAAGGTGAAGCGTCAGGTCGTTGCGGCCCGGCGCGGCACCGATCCACCGTGCAGTAGGTACTTTTTTGCGGTTGGTCCTGATTCGAGCAGGTAGGTGCCCCATGGCAGTGCAGAAGCATGACGTCACTGCTTCGGGAAGCCCTGACCGGCTGCTCGCGCTGTCGGACGGGATCTACGCGATCGCCATGACGCTCCTCGTCCTGGACGTGAAAGTCCCCGAAGGCCTGGACGAGAAGGCGTTCCGGGACGCGATGGGCAATCTGGGACCGCAGGTCGCCGCCTACGGGCTGAGCTTCTACGTCCTGGCCGCATTCTGGCGCGACCACCGCAGGCTCTTCCTTCTCGTACGCCGACTGGACACCTCCCTCCTGCGACTGACGATGGCTTCGCTCGGGGCGGTCGCGCTGCTGCCGTTCCCCACCGCGCTTCTGGCCGACTACCCCGACGAACCGGCCGCGGTCTCCCTGTACGCGACGGTCATCGTCGTCATCGTCGCCCTCCACCTGGCCATCGCCGCGATGCTCTGGCGCCGGGAGCACCTTCAAGCCGAACCCATCAGCGACACCCTCGGGCGCGCCGTGCTCCGGGATCTGGCCGCCACCATCATCGTCTTCGGGCTGTCCGTACCCATCGCCTGGCTCTCGCCCACGGCGGCGCAGTGGACGTGGCTCCGGCTGATCCCCGCGAAGATCATCTCAGGGCGGGGACTGCGCTCTGCCATGCGATCCAGCTCCACCCCCTGACGGCCGGTGACGGCTGCACGACCACGTTCCCGGAACCCGAAGGACGCCACCGTTCGATCGCAGCGTGGCCTTCGGCCGCCTTCCGAAGCGGTGGACATCTGCTGTCGGTTCTCGGGTTCTGGCTCAACTTCCGTGACCGGTAACAGTGGGTTATTTGGTTAGAGATCGAAGAGTCGGTCTTCCTGGGGCTCAGGCTCGGGTGCGAGGACGGCGCGGATGCGGCTGATGGCCTGCCGCCACTTCGGGCCGTCCACTGTTTCGTCCCAGAGGTCGGCAAGCTCGGACTCCGCAGCAACCACGCGGTCGAGCGCCTCGGCAGCGAGCGACCGAAGATCGATGGCGAAGATCGGAAGGGCTTCATCGGGGCCGTAACTTGTGCTGACTGGTTCACCGCCCGGGCACTGCGCGGCGATGAGAGTGGCGGCGGCCACGACCTCAGCTCCCTCGGGACTTTCAAGGTAGTCCCGGGTCTGGATGGTGCGGATCAGCGTCGTGCGAACCAGGGTCTCGCGCTCGTCCTCGGCGGCTTCGTCCAGCGCGTCGGCGAAGTCTGCTGCCATGTCGTTCTCGAACGGGCCGATGCCCCAGGTTCCCATGATGATCTCCTCACGCCGTTGTGCGGCGATCATCGCAGCGGCCACCGACAAGGCCGTTATGAGGCCAGCAGGACCCGTTTCCGCAGGAGCGAGAAACCAGCGCGGCCGAACATCTGACGCTTGAGCATCTTGATCCGGTTGACGTGGCCTTCGACGACGTCGGAGTTCCAGGGGAGGGTGAGTCCTGCGATGACGGCGTCCCGGTCGATAGCCGGCAGTCTTGCCTGAGCCGACGGGTCACCTCCGCGCTGGCGGAGCGCACCGGCGGCCGAACTCCGTCGCCGGGTTCTTGAACGGGTCATGGCTTTGATCGCGAGTTGTGGTTCTGGCTCAACTTCTGTGAAATGGCCACTCAGAGTAACGAACTGGCTTGGTCTGGGCTCCGGGTACAGTCGGAGCGCCCCGTGAGATCGTGCTCGCACAGGAGTCCTCCTTGCTTGAACCGGACCGCTTCGCCCTTCTCATAGTCAAGCCGGACGGCGTGGCCCAGCACCTCACTCGGCTCATCTCTCTCTGGACGCGCGACCGGGGCTACAAGCTGCGCGGTTTCCGAGAGCTGATCCTGAGCCAGGAGCACCAGCTCATCCTCGACGCGGACACCCAGGCCGGAGGCCGGATCGATCGGCAGCTGAGCGAGGTGTTCTACGGTTTGGGGCCGGCGCACGTCTTGCTCTTGGAGCGGGAGGGCAGCCAGTCCTCGGGCAATGGGTCGGCTGCAGCCGAGCTCGCGGGCCGCTTCACAGGGGATGCCCTTCCCCACCGGGCCCGACCAGGCACTCTGCGTGGCGATTTCGGGGCTCTGAACCCGGTCTTCAACCTGGTTCACGCAACCAACAGCACCGATAACCTCGACCGGGACGCCCGTGCTCTATTCGAGCGCCCTCTCGTTGAACTCCTGGGCCTGAACGGTGCCAAACCGGATGGAATAGCCCAGACCCCACACCTACTGCGCCCGTTCAAGCTGTGGAGCACTGTGGCGAACGTCCTGGCCGCCTGGCTGGGATCGGAGGTGGTACGGCCCATCGACTGGCCTGCCGATTCCCACGGCCCGTCCCGCCCGGCGGTCGGCGCCGCCCTGATGGCCTGCTCCCGCGCCGCCCAGCGAGCCAGAGGCGAGGATGGCGAAGTGCTGTGGGGAGTGCTGGACGGGAACACCTCCTACATGCAGTTCGCCCGCCAGGTTCCCACGATGGACACATGGCATGGCTACCTCGCATACACGACGCTGCGTCACTTGACGCTGTGCGCCGACACTCCGTGATCCCGGATCACTGCTGGCCTCGGCGTTCCCGATACAGCAACGCTCTGTCACGCTAGTAGGACGCGTTTGCGGAGGAGTTGGAAGCCTGCGCGGCCGAACATCTGGCGCTTGAGTATCTTGATCCGGTTGACATGACCTTCGACGACGCCGGAGTTCCAGGGCAGGGTAAGGCCGGCGATCACGGCGTCCCGGTCGCGGTCGATGCCGGCGGCGAGGGTGTGGAGGCTGGGCAGGTCGTCCTGGCGGACCGCTTCGAGCCATTCCGGGAGCCGCTCGCCCTGGCGCTCGGTGAGCATGACGGCGAAGGAGCGGACGTGCCGGGTCAGGGCGTCGAGCTCGGGGCAGTGTGTCAGGACGGTCTTGAGCTGGATCTGCTCGGTCTCGGACAGTGCCGTGGGCCGCCGGAGGATCCAGCTGGCGACGGTGCGGGGCGATGGCGGCGGTGCGGTCACCGGTTGCGGCAAGGTGCGTTTGAGCCGGATGTAGGCCCGGACGCGTTGGTAGCTGCCCTTGTAGCCGAGAGGGACGATCTCCTCCCAGAGTTTCCAGGCGTTGGTGCAGCCCTCGCTCCAGCGGTCATCGAGGTAGGGTTTGTAGTCGTCGAGGACAGACGGCCGGTTCTGCCATTGGCCCTGGAAGAGATCCTCCGGGGCCACGACGTCGGCCAGCGCCTTGACCGTGCGGTAGGTCATGCCGAGCTGCCGTTGGACAGCGCGCCAGCTGTGGCCCGCGGCCAGCAGGGCGTGCACTGCGGCGTGCCGGGCCCGGGTGCGATCGGCGAACCGGAAGCCCGTCGGCCACGGCTGGTCCGCGTTTTCCTCCTGGAGTACCGGTTCGGTGGTAACGGCCGAACTCGGAGCTGGAGTTACGGCGCGGAGGCACTGTCGATGGCGGGCGACGGCCCGCTCGGCCGCCTCGCTGAGGTTGTGCCACAGGTGCCAGCGGTCCGCGACTTGGACGGCCTGCGGTGCTCGGGCTGTGGCGCCCTCGGCGAAGAACGGTGCGCGGTCACGGCACACCGCCTCGACGCCCAGCCGCTGGGCCAGCCAGGCCGCCAAGCTCGATGCCTCCCGGTCGGGCAGCAGGTTCACGGGCCTGCGGGTCTCGGCGTCGACCAGCACCGTCCCGTAGGCGCGGCCCTTGCGCGTCGCGTACTCGTCGACGCCCACCATCCACGGGCTCGGCGGCTCCGGATCAGGAAGTTCCTCGACCATCCGCAGCACCGTGCTCCGGCTCACCGAGACCCCGAACACCTCAGCCAGTCGGGCCCCGGCTCGTCCGGCCATCGCCAGGCCGACCGCGGCGAGAGTCGACCGCAGCTGCTCGGTCCAGCGGCCGTGGCGCCGGGTCAGCCCTTCAATCTGCTCGACGAACGTCCGCCGCCCGCACGAAGAGTTGCCGCAAACGAACCGCCGCACCCGCAGGCTCAACCGGACCCGCCTGCCCCCGACCGGCCCGTCGACGGGAAACCGAAGGTAGGAGCTGTGCATCCGGGTCGACCATTCCCCGCAACCCGGGTAACTGTGCCCCGCCGCCGAAGCTTGGGCCATCACGTTCACTGACTCGATGTCCACGTCGACCGACAGCACAGCGACACCCGCGATCGACGGAAATAGCAGCCCCTCCAGGCGGGGCACCAAATCGTCCACGGTCCCGCACCGTCGGCCACCTCGGCCCGGCCGCTGGCGATTTTCAGGCAACGTTCCGCCGCCGACCGCACCACTCGATCGTCACTCACCGTGCGCGGGCCACGGAAGTTGAGCCAGAACCGGTTCTCGGGATCCGGTCCAACTCCTGTGGGCTGGTGATGCTCAGTACCGACGGGGGTGTCGGTAGGACGGTCGACAATGCCGGTCATGGCAGATCGCAGTCCGGTTCCTCGGATCATCACCTCGGCGGCGCGGGAGTCCCTGAAGCCGCTCGGCCTGGCCCGGCGTGGGCGGTCGCGGCTGTGGGTCGATGATCACGGGTGGTGGCTGGGAGTTGTGGAGTTCACCCCGCCGCGTACTGCCGGCAGCGGTCTGCACGTCGGTGCGATGTGGTTGTGGCACGACGTGGACCACCTGGCCTTCCACGTGGACGCAGTCCAGGTCGGCTCGGAACTGTTCCGCACCGAGGACCGGTTCACGCCGCTGGCACTCGAACTCAGCCGTCAGGCGGCTGCGAGCGTGACCGCGCTGAGGGAGAAGTTCCCGGCTCTGCCGGACGTCGCCCGATACCTGACGTCCAGGCCGGTGCGCCGGGGATTTCTCGGGGAGGGCTTCGACGCCGGGATCGCGGCCGCCCTGGTCGGTGATCCGGACACGGCCCGCGATCACTTCGAGCGAGTCCTTCGAGACGACCCGCTGGCCCCGTGGATGGTCGAAGTCCAGGAGAAGGCACGTGAGCTTCACGCGATCGCGGCAGATCGCGGTGCCGTGACAGCCTGGGTCGCCAGGGGCGTCGCCTCATGCAGGGGGAAGCTGGGCCTGGATCCTGTGCCGCTCGCGATCAGCTGAATGGAATCGCCCGCCCTTGTCCTTGTCGCCCACGGTGCGCACCCCCTCCCGAGTTCGGGGCCCGGCCCCAGGGGAGGCCGGGCCCCCTCAAGGCGGCCCAATTCGCCAACGGGCCACCGGAGTTCACCGGACCTGGTGCCGGTCCGGTGGTGCGGTGGGCGCGGCGCCGTGTCGGAGCGGCGGCTGCCGTGCCCTGGCCGCAACCCGCCCTCGCCGGGCGGGCGTTGTGGAGTCCGGGTCAGGCCGCCGCCGGTATTCGTTCCAGCGCCACCGGCCCCTGCGGCGGCCCCGGCACCGCCCGCCGGGCCGCCCGGGGCGCGCGCGACCGCCAGGGCGGGCACGGGAAGGTCGAACTCCGCCCACACCGACTTCCCGCCCCCGGCCAGGGGGTCCACCCCGAACCGGTCCGCCAGCGCGAGAACCAGCGCCAGCCCCCGCCCGCCGACCGCCTCCCCGTCCGCCGCCCGCACCACCGGCAGCCCCGCCCCGGGATCACTGACGCACACCCGCAGCGAACTGCCGTCCCCGGTCAGCCTCAGCGCGGCACTCAACGCCACGCCCGCCCGTCCGTTCCCGCCGCAGCCGTGAACGACCGCGTTGGTCGCCAGCTCGGACAGCACGACCAGCACGTCACCCGCGATGTCGTCCAACTCCTCCGCGTCCAGGCCGAGTTCAGGCAAAGCCGCCCGCCGCGCCCAGCGGCGCACGGACCCGACACCCGCCCGGTCGGCCGGGAACCTCACCATGACGGTTCGCGAAATCGGTTCCATGGGGTGCCTCACTCGCTCGGTGCCGGACAGAGGATCCTGGAGGGTGCCGAAGTCTCGGCCGCTTCGACGGCGCTCGGCACACCGACCCCGCGCGACGAGAAGCCGTATGCCGGCGTCGGCCAGGCACCTGAGCCGACGGTCGGCGTCGGCACGGCTGCCAAGGTGCGCGATCGTCGGCAGGACCACGGCGTACAGGTGGGCATGCTCCGCGACGCGCGCGAGGAGGGCGTCGGGCCCGGTGCCGTCGTCGGTGATCACCTCGGTCAGGCGAAGCTCCCGCCACCGGCAGAAGTCGCCGAGGACCCCGGTCAGAGCCCGCTGGCGGGCCGGCCCCGCGGCGACGGCTTCACGCAGGAGCCCGACCACCACGGGCTGCGGGACGGGCAGTTGCTCGGTCAGCATCCGCTTCCTTTCGGTCGCTGAGGTCGTCTGCCTCGAGGCTGCCCGAACCCGGGCCGCCACGGAATCGCACGCCGTGGCAGTTCCGTGGCAGTTCCGACGCACCGTCACCGCCCGTGATGCTTCCATGACTTCCGGAGCAGGAGGTGGCGATGACAGCGGTGATCGTGTGGACCGGGCTCGAGGCGAAGGCTCTGCGGGTGGCGTGTCGCAAGTCCGTACGGGACTTCGCCGCACTCCTGGGCATGTCGGTGCGGGCGGTGACGAACTGGGAGCGGCTGGGGGCGGGAACCCGGCCCCGGCCGGACACGCAGGCGATCTTCGACACCGTGCTGCGCCAGTGCGACCCCGGGGCCCGGATACGGTTCGAGGCCCTCGTGGCGCAGCAGACCGGGGCCCCGGTGCACGCGCAACTGCAGGCGGGACCCCGCGCGTGGGAGTACGAGTCGTGGACGGAGGACATCGAACGGGCGGTCCTTGCCGCGTCCCGGCAGGACTTCGTCTTCGCCGGGAGCCTGCTGGAACGCTGGCGCTCGCGCTGGACCGTGCGCGAACTCGACGAGCGGGGCCTCTACCTCCTGGCCCGTTCGAGCTCGCTCGTGGGCGACCTGCGCCGCGACCAGGGCGTGCTGCTCGGCCCGTTGTCGGCCTCGGCGTCGTACGCCCAGGCGCACACGTTGTTCACCCGCCTGGACATCCCGCGGCGGATCGCGCAGCTGGACCTGTCGCTGGCGGTGGTCACGGAGATGTCGGGCAGGCTCGACGCGGCGGCGTCCCGGTACTCGGAGCTTGCCGGCGACGCCCGCATCAGCCCGCGGGACCGCGCGAGGGCGGCCCTTTGGGTCGGCACCGCGCTGGACAAGCAGGGGCGGCACGGCCAGGCCATCGGCATCACGCAGGCGGCGATCGGGGTGTTCGAGGACCTGGGGGAGGTGGAGGACTGGGCGACGGCGCACCAGAAGCTCGCCCTCGCGCAGGCGGCACGGCAGATCGAGGTCGCCCGCTCGAACGCGACCGGCCCGGCGCCGATGCAGGACGTGCGGCTGACCACCGCCCACGGGCACATCCTGCTGAGCGACCGCGCGAGCGCGGCGGAGGGGCTCGCCCTGCTGGACCGGGCCGAGGCGATGGCCGCCACGTACGGTATGACCCACCAACAAAGGAGCATCCAGGGCATCCGGGCCGGCTTCCAGCGGGCACCGTGCCTCCAGTGAGCGGGAGAACGACGTGGCAGGCACTCGGCAGCGCGGGACCACCGACCGGCAGTGGGCGGACGCCGCGCTGATCTGGGAGTACCACCGGATGGGGCACCGGCGGCGCCCGTGCGACGTGGCGATCGGCCTGGGCTGCCACGACCTCGGGGTCGCCGCCGAGGCGGCCGCGCTGTACCTGGACGGCCTGGTCCAGCGGATCGTCTTCACCGGCGGGCCCAACCCCTCCAGGCCCGAGCGCTTCCCCCGCGGCGAGGCCGCGCACTTCACCGAACACGCCCTCGCACTCGGCGTGCCCGCCCACGCGGTCCTCCAGGAACCGGCCGCCCGCAACACGGGGGAGAACATCCGCTTCTCCCGGGAGGTCCTCGAGGCCGCCGGCGTCCAGGCACGCTCGGTGCTGCTCGTGACCACCCCGTACATGGAACGCCGCGCGTACGCCACGTGCCGCAAGGTGTGGCCGCACGTCGAGGCGGTGTGCGCCTCCGCCCCGATGGAACTCGACGACTACGCCAAGACGATCGGCGACGACAGCCTCGTGATCGACAGCCTCGTGGGCGACCTCCAACGGGTCATCGAGTACCCGGGGCTCGGGTTCGCCGTCGCCCAGGAAGTTCCGGAGACCGTCCGTGACGCCTACCAGCGGCTCCTGGCCGACGGATTCGACAGCAGGCTCCTCACCTGACCCCCCACCGCCGGCCTCCTGAGCCCCGCGCGCCTGTCCGCACGCCGCACGCCGCCCGCCCCCGGCGCCGGGGCTTGACCCTCACGCGGCGTCAGGCCCCATAGTCGGTGCCGTGGAAGATCACTGGACCGTGGGACACGTGGCCGAACTGGCCGGGGTGAGCGTCCGCACGCTGCACCACTACGACCAGGTCGGGCTCGTGAGGCCGTCGGCGCGCACCGCCGCCGGGTACCGGGCGTACTCAGCAGGGGATGTGGAGCGGCTGCGGGAGGTGCTGGCCTACCGGCGGCTGGGCTTCGGACTGCGGGAGGTCGCCGAACTGGTCGGTGACCCGGCCACCGACACGGTCGCGCACCTGCGCCGGCTGCGCGCCCTGGTGCTGGAGCGGCGCGACCGCGCCGACGCCGTGGTGGCGGCCATCGACAGGGAACTCGCGGCACGGGCGAAGGGAGTGAAGGTGACACCGGAGGAGCAGCTGGGGATGCTCGGCGCGCGGCTGTACGACACGATCGGCGGCGCCTACCCCGCGACACGGCGCACCGATCCGCGGATCGCCGCGCAGATCCGGGAGGCGCTCGGGGACGCCCGTACCGTGCTCAACGTCGGGGCCGGCACCGGCTCCTACGAGCCCGCCGACCGCGAGGTGACCGCGGTGGAGCCGTCGGCGGTGATGCGGGCGCAGCGGCCCGCCGGCGCCGCGCCGTGCGTGGCCGCCGCCGCGGAGAGCCTGCCGTTTCGGGACGGGGCCTTCGACGTCGCGATGGCCGTCTCCACCGTCCACCACTGGGGGGACCCGCTGGCGGGGCTGCGCGAGATGCGGCGCGTGGCCCGCCGGGTGGTGGTGCTCACCTTCGACACCGACGAGCCCGGCTGGCAGGACCGGTTCTGGCTCACCCGCGACTACCTGCCCGAGTTCGCCTCCGTCCTCGCGGACTTCCCCCCGCTCGCCGCGATGGCCGGCGCGATCGGCGCCCGCGCCGAGCCGGTGCCCGTCCCGTGGGACTGCGCCGACGGCCTGTTCGAGGCGTACTGGCGCCGCCCGGAGGCGTACCTGGAGGAGCGCGTGCGCCGCGCGGTGTCGGTGTGGACGAAGGTCGGGCCCGAGGCCGAGCAGCGGGCGGTACGCAGCCTGGGCGCCGACCTCGGCTCCGGCCGGTGGGCCGAGCGCAACAGCGCCCTCGCCGGCCTCGGCGCGGCGGATCTGGGCCTGCGCCTGCTCGTGGCCTGAACGGCGCGCCCGGCGGGGCGGGGAACCGCCCCGCCGGCCCGTGAACCTGACGGGGCCTCCTATGCTCCGGTGATGAGCACCAGGCCCCCGCGGCAGGCCCCGACGCCCCTCCACTCCGTGTCCGTGGCCGGGGCGGTGGTGCGCGGGGACGGCCGCCTTCTGGCGATCCGGCGGGCCGACAACGGCGCCTGGGAGCCGCCCGGCGGGGTGCTGGAGCTCGCGGAGACGCTCGAGGACGGCGTGCGCCGCGAGGTGTACGAGGGGACGGGGATCGAGGTCTCGGTGGAACGGCTCACCGGGGTCTACAGGAACACCGCACGCGGCGTCGTCGCCCTGGTCTTCCGCTGCCGCCCCGAGGGCGGCGGCGAGCGGCTGTCGGAGGAGTCCACGGCCGTCGCGTGGCTCACCCCGCAGGAGGTCGGCGAGCGGATGGGCAAGGTCTACGCCGTGCGCCTGCTCGACGCCCTCCGCGGCGACGCGCTCCCGCGCGTCCGCGCCCACGACGGCCGCACGCTCATCGGCGTGCCGCCGGCGGGCTGAGCCGGGCGGCCGCCCGGCCGCGTCGCCCCCGTGTCCGCCCCCGGGCCTCCGGGGGTCAGCGGCCGGTGAAGACGACGCGGTTGCCGTCCGGGTCGGTGACGGGCAGGACGCGGGAGGCGGGCGTGTCCAGGGGCCCGTCGTGGCGGATGCCCGCGTGTGCGAGGTGGGCGAGGCGTTCATCGAGGTCGGACTCGGCCAGGACGGCGGTCGAGTGCCCGGCGCGGGCGGGGTCGGCCCAGACCTGGAGGTCGAAGGCGTCGTGGAGGTGCCATTCGGCCAGGCCGTCCATCGGCCGGGCGTCGGGCCCGCGTCCGAGGAGCGCGGTGTACCAGGCGCTCGCCGCGTCCAGGTCGGTGACGGTCATCTGGGCGAGCAGCCGGCGGATCGTCATGCCGCCCGCCCCGCCGTCGCGTCCGCTGTCCGCCGGAGGTGGGCGCCCAGTGCGTCGAGCCAGGCGCCGGTGCCCTGTTCGCGCCAGGCGGGCTGCTCGCCGCCGTCGAGGTAGACGCCCTGTTCGGTCAGGGTCAGGAGGGTGCCGTCGCCGTCGGGGTGGAACTCCACCGTGGTCAGCGACACCGTCGCGAGGGCGCCGGCGGCGGTGAGGGTGGAGGTGTAGACGAGGCGCCGGTCCGCGACGATGTCGCGGTACCAGGACTCGAAGACCAGTTCCGCGCCGTCGGCGCGGCGGGCCCGGTTGACCTCGCGTCCGCCGGTGCGGAAGTCCAGTTCGTGGACGGCGCCGGCGCCGGAGAACCAGTCGGCCTTGGCGCGGGGGTCGGCCCAGGCGGCGAACACGCGCCCGGGCGGGCAGGGGTAGCGGCGTTCGAGGTGGAAGGTGGCGTGTGCGCTCTGGCGGTCCGTCATGTCCTTCTCCCGTGTCAGGAACCGGTGGAACCGGTGGAACCTTTGGGGCCATCGGGGTTGTCGGCAGGGCCATCGGGGTTGTCGGCAGGGCCGGCGGCCAGGTGGCGGCCGAGCCGGTCCAGGCCCTCCTCCCAGGCGGTGCGCCGGGCGGCGAGCCACTGCTCGGCCGCGCGCAGCGCGGCGGGCTCGATCCGGCAGGTGCGCACGCGGCCGGTCTTCTCCGAGCGCACCAGCCCGCAGTCCTCCAGCACCTGGAGGTGCTGCATCACGGCGGGCAGCGACATGGGGTAGGGCCGGGCGAGGGCGCTGACCGTGGCCGGCGCCGCGACCAGCCGCTGGACCATGTCCCTGCGGGTGGCGTCCGCCAGCGCCTGGAAGACCCGGTCCAGGTCCGCCTGTTGGGTGGGCATGGACTCGACTATGGGGGGAGCGCCGCCCAACAGTCAAGCGATTGGTTAAGTATGTGTGGGCGGGAGCCCGGGCGGCAGGAGCCCGGGCGCGCGTGCGCCGCCCCGCCCCGCCTCGGTGAGGCGGGGCGGGGCGGCGTGCGGCAGGTCGTCACCGGGTCGTGGTCGGCAGCTTCGTGGTGAGGGCGGTCGGGACGCTGACGACGTCGTTCAGGTCGAGCTTGCCGGGCCCGAAGTCGCTTGCGGCCAGGGCCTTCTTGTTGCCTCCGCCGACGACCTGCCAGACGGTGCTGCTGTCGGGCGAGAGCAGCAGCGTGCCGTCGCTCGGCGCGGCCTTACCGGCGGCCGACGCCTCCCAGGTACCGGGGACGCCGACCAGCGGCCGCTTGTCGTACCCGAGGCCCGTGTAGTCGGCGCCGCTCAGCTGGACGGCCATGCCGCCCGCCATCACGTACACCGAAGGGTCGGTGCCCGAGACGTTCTTGACGACGGTGCCGTTGGCCAGCTGCCTGGCGACCGCGCCGGCGAGCCAGCGGCCGGGCACGCCCATCAGGCTGGCGTTCGCGTAGCCGTTGGCGGTCCACTCGGTGCCCGAGATCGGCAGGGCGGAGCCGTTGACCATCACGTAGCGGCTCGGGTCGGTGCCGTTCTGGTCCATCACGACGGTGCCGTTGGGCAGCGGCCTGGCCGCCGCGGCGCGCAGCCAGTCGCCGGGGACGCCCATCAGCATCCGCTGGTCGTAGCCGTTGGCGGTCCACTCGGTGCCCGAGATCGGCAGGGCGGAGCCGTTGATCACCACGTAGCGGCTCGCGTCGGCGCCGGACTGGTCCATCACCACCAGGCCGGTCGGCAGTCCGCTCGCCGCCGCGTTCTGCAGCCAGGCGGTCGGAACGCCCATGTCGGGGCGGGAGTTGTAGCCGCCCGAGGTCCAGTCCGCCCCCGAGACCGGCAGCGCCGCGCCGGCCACCACCACGTAGCGGGCCGCGCCGCCGGCCATGTCGTGGACCACCGTGCCCGCCGGCGGCGTGGTCGGCAGCGAGTTGAACGCCGCGTCGTCCACCAGCACGATCCTGCCCAGGTCGTAGCCGTCGGGTGCGATGTCCGAGCCGGCCACGGGTACGCCCGCACCGCCGATCATCACCTTCACGGACGGCCCGTTCGGCGACTTCACCAGCGTGCCGCCGGCCAGCGAGGCCGGGTCCGGGTAGGAGGTCGTGGCCGGGTACGGGTCGGCGTGGTCGCCCACCAGCGGCCCGTGGCAGTTCGGCCAGGCGCCGGGCCCCTGCTTGGCGAGGACCTTCTCGGCGATCAGGATCTGCTGCTGCTTGGTGGCCCGGTTCGCGTACTGCGCGTACTGGCTGCCGCCGTAGGCGAGCCACGTGCTCTGGTCGAACTGGAGGCCGCCGTAGTAGGGGATGCTGCCCCTCGAGACGATCGACCAGTCCCCTCCGCTCTCGCACTGCGCGACCTTGTCCCAGGACGACACCGAGGCGGCCGAGGCCTGGCCGGAGAGCGTGAGCGGGGCGGCCAGGGCGAGCAGCGCGGCGGCGAGGGCGAGAGCGGACTTCTTGCGGGTGACAGCGGTCATGGGTGGTTCCCCCCGGAACACAGTGGGCTGATGAGGTGTCTGGCGCGTGAGGGTCGGCGGCGTGTGCCGCGCCCCGGGGGCAGCCCGGCCGGCGAGGGCCGGGCTGCCCCCCGGGCAGGTGTCGCGGGTTACTGGGTGACGGTCGGCAGCTTCGTGGTGAGGGCGGTCGGGACGCTGACCACGTCGTTCAGGTCGAGCTTGCCGGGCCCGAAGTCGCTTGCGGCCAGGGCCTTCTTGTTGCCTCCGCCGACGACCTGCCAGACGGTGCTGCTGTCGGGCGAGAGCAGCAGTGTGCC
This sequence comes from Kitasatospora sp. NPDC101183, assembly GCF_044767945.1. Lineage (NCBI taxonomy): Bacteria > Bacillati > Actinomycetota > Actinomycetes > Kitasatosporales > Streptomycetaceae > Kitasatospora > Kitasatospora sp. NPDC101183. The sequence goes on from NZ_JBIWOW010000006.1 coordinate 255,744, forward strand.
GTCGCTCGGCGCGGCCTTCCCGGCGGCCGAGGCCTCCCAGGTACCGGGGACGCCGACCAGCGGCCGCTTGTCGTACCCGAGGCCCGTGTAGTCGGCGCCGCTCAGCGCGACGGCCATGCCGCCCGCCATCACGTACACCGAAGGGTCGGCGCCCGAGACGTTCTTGACGACGGTGCCGTTGGCCAGCGGGCGGGCCGTCAGCTTGCCCTCCCAGGTCTCGGGGACGGCGACGATGTCGCGCCCGGCGTAGGGGCCGCTGAACTCGGCGTTGGTCAGCGGCAGCGCGGTGTTCCTGACCACCACGTAGACGCTCGGGTCGGTGCCGGCCTGTCCCTTGATCAGGGTGCCCTCGGCCGGGGTGGCGGCGGCCGCACGCCCCAGCCAGGCGCCCGGCACACCCACCGCCGGCTGGTTGCTGTAGCCCTCGGCGGACCACTCGGAGCCCGCGATGGCCGCCGCGGCGCCGCCGGCGGTCACGTAGCGGCTCGGGTCGGTGCCGTTCTGGTCCATCACGACGGTGCCGTTGGGCAGCGGCCTGGCCGCCGCGGCGCGCAGCCAGTCGCCGGGGACGCCCATCAGCATCCGCTGGTCGTAGTGGTCGGCCGTCCACTCGGTGCCCGAGATCGGCAGGGCGGAGCCGTTGACCATCACGTAGCGGCTCGGGTCGGCGCCGGACTGGTCCATGACCACCCAGCCCGAGGGCAGCGTGCCCTGGACCGCGCCCTGCAGCCAGCTGCTCGGAACGCCCATGTCCTGGCGGGTGCCGTAGCCGCCCGAGGTCCAGTCCGCCCCGGAGATCGGCAGCGCGACACCGTTGACCACCACGTAGCGGGCCGCGCCGCCGGCCATGTCGTGCACCACCGTGCCGGTGGGGGGCGAGGTCGGCAGGGCGTTGAAGGCCGCGTCGTCCACCTGGACGATCTTGCTCAGGTCGTAGCCGTCGGGTGCGACGTCCGAGCCGGCGATCGGGACGCCGGAGCCCGAGATGATCACCTTGACGCCGGGGCCGTTGGGCGACTTCACCAGGGTGCCGGTGGGCAGCGTGGACGGGTTCGGGTTGGCCGCCGGGGTGTTGTTGAAGACCGGGGAGATGTAGCCGCTGATGGTCTGGCCGAACGGGGCCTGGCCAACTCCCCACTGCGGCGGGGTGTCCCGCTGGACGATCCCGGAGCGGTAGCCGGAGCTGTGGCCCTCGTTTCCGCCGACGAAGGTGACGCGGCCGCCTCCGACCGCGACGACCAGCGCGACGTGGTCGGCACGGTCGGTGCCGTAGTTGTAGTTGAAGACGACGGCGTCACCGACCTGCGGGGTGTTGTGCAGCGTGCCGTAGCGGCGCCCGTAGTCGAAGAAGCTCGCGGCGCTCGGGCTGAGGTCCCCCAGGTGTGCCACGCCGTTGCGGGCCCACACCCATCCGGCGAAGTCCGCGCACCACGCCTCGGCCGAACTGCCGCCGGAGCCGCACGAGTTGCTCGAACCGTCGCCGGGGACGTACCCGCCGTGGGCGCAGGGCCCGTTGTTGGCCTCGGCGATGGCGGTGGCGGCGATGCCGGAGGCGTCGGCGTGGGCGGGCAGGACGGTCAGACCGGTCATGGCGGTGGCGGCGACGAGGGCGGCCGTACCGGTCTTGGCGAGCTTGCGGGTGATGCTGGACATGGCGGTACTCCTCAATGGCGGGAAGGAAGGCGGATTCGGTGCGATCGGCCGCGCGATGCGGGCCGGAGGTTCGGGGGCACGCCCGGGACGGACGGCTGCCCTGCAGGAGCAGCGGTCGACGGCGGCGCGGGGCCGTACGGCGTGGAGGTGCGGGGACGGAAGGACTCACCCGGCGGGTGCGGCCGGTGGGACGGGTGCCGCGGTCAGCCGGCGGTGCGGTCCTTGGCCTGCGGGGGCCGCGGGGGCAGGTAGCCGCGGTGGAGCGCCGGCGAGGAGCGGTGGCTGCGGGCGATCAGGCCGTACGCGCGGCGAACGGCGTCGGGCCGGTCGGGCCGGTCGGACGGGTCGCGGCCGAGCAGGTAGAGCAGGAGATCGATCCGGTCGTCGGCGGGCTCGGCGTAGGCGTGCTGGAGTCCGTCGCCGGGCTCGGCGTGCGCCCACAGGGCGTCCACGGCCTGGGCCGCCTCGTTGGCCTCCGCCGTCCCGCCGGGGCGGCGGCGCAGGCTGGCGTGGACGATGTCCACCCCGGGCTCAGCCGCCCCAGCTGAAGCTGTCGGAACCGGTGGCGGTGGTGGTGGTCGTGGTGGCGGTGGCCGGGGTGGTGCCGGCGGCGGTGGCGGCGGCCGGGACGGCCAGGAGGACGGTGAGCGAGACGGCGGCGACCGCGGCGGCCTGGGCGATACGGGTGCGGATCATGGCGGGGCCCTTCTGGGGTTCTGGGATTGACGGGAGAGGTGTGCCGATTCGTTCGGGGCGTCCCGCGGTTGACGCTCCGTCCGGCTGCCGCCCCTGGGCTGTCCCTGTCGGGCCTCCCTGGCGGCGATCACTACTCTCGCCGCCCGGCGACGCGGCCGGAAGGCCTTTCCGCTGGCGCCAAGTCGCCTGGCGGGCTCCGGACATCATGGCGCGGGCATGTCAAAATCTTCGGCTTTGCGTACCGCGTTGTGCTCTCCGCGTGGCAGGAATCGCGGGCCGCACCGGCCCAAACCGCCCCACTCGCCGACAAAGATCATCTTTCCGGCCTTGAGCGGGCCGTCGTACCTCTGTTTGGATGCGCCGGGCCGTTCGACCGGGGGGCGGCCGACGAGTGCCGGGGGGCGCGACATGCTGGAAGTACTGGGCCTGACGGCCGGGGCCACCGCCGTGTACCGGGCGATGCTCGACCACCCCGCCCACGGCGTGGACGAGATCGCCGCACACTGCGGGCTGAGCCCCGTCCAGGTGCACGACCACCTCGACGAACTGGGCCGACTCACCCTCGTACGGGCCTCCGCCGAGCGCCCCGGCGAGCTGCGCGCGGTCAGCCCCGACATCGGCCTGGCCGACATGCTCGCCGCCCAGGAAGCCGAACTCACCGCCCGGCAGGCGCAGTTGGCCGCGTCACGGGCGGCCGTCACCCGCATGGTCGCCGACCGCGCCGAGCACCGCGCCGGCCACGGCGAGCGCCTGCTCGGCATGGACGCCATCCAGGCCCGCCTGGAGCGGATGGGCCACGGCGCCACCGCCGAGGCCCTCGCCAGCCAGCCCGGCAACCAGCGGCCCGAGGACCTCGACGCCGCCCGGCCCACCGACGCCGAGGCCCTCACCCGCGGCATCGCCATGCGCACCCTCTACCAGGACTCCACCCGCCACCAGGCGCACGCCGCCGTCTACGCCCACTGGCTGCTCAGCCACGGCGGCGAGGTCCGCACCGCGGCCACCATCCCGCCCCGCATGGTCATCATCGACCGCCGGGAGGCCCTCGTCCCCATCGACCCCGCGGACAACCGCAAGGGCGCCCTGCACGTCACCGAACCCGGCATCCTCGCCGCCCTGACCGACCTGTTCGAACAGGCCTGGAACACCGCCGTCCCCCTCGGCGCCACCCGCCCCGACGACCCGCACACCGGACTCACCGCCACCGAACGCGAACTGCTGCGCCTGCTCGGCTCCGGCCTGACCGACGACGCCGCCGGACAGCGCCTGGGGATCTCCTCGCGCACCGTCAGCCGCCACATGTCCTCGATCATGGAGCGCCTCGGCGCCAGCAGCCGCTTCGAGGCCGGCATCAAGGCCGCCCAGCGCGGCTGGCTCTGACGGCTCTGAACGGCCCCGCGGCGGCCGCCCGCGCGAACCCGCGCGGGCGGCGGCCCGCCGCGGGTGCTACCCCAGGTGCCGGGCGAAGAAGCGCGCCCCGGCGTCGAGTTCGTACGCCGGCACGCCCGTGTGCCCGCCCATGTTGGCGTGCAGGGTCTTCTCCCGGGAGCCGAAGGCGTCGAACAGGTCCAGGGACGCCTGGCGGGGGTTGCCCTCGTCGTCCCACTGCAGCAGGACGTGCAGCGGGATCGCGACCTTGCGGGCCTCCTCCAGGATCGAGGCGGGCACGAGGGAGCCGGCGAACAGGTTGGCGGCCGCGATGCGCGGCTCGACGGCGGCCAGCCGCACGCCGATGGAGATGACGCCCCCCTCGTACCCGGCGGGCCCGCCGATGCCCTCCAGCGCGAGGAGCGCGTCGAGCGCGGCCCGCCACTCGGGGACGGAGCGCTCGACCAGGGGCAGGATCAGGGCGTCGACGAGGCCGGGGCCCGCCGCCTCGCCCGCCTCCATCGCCCGGCGCAGGTCGGCGCGGGCCCGGTCGGCCTCGGCCCAGCGGGGGCGTTCGCCGCTGCCGGGCAGCTCGATGGTGGCGCAGGCGAAGCCGTACCGCGACGCGTAGTGGCGGGCCCGCCCGGCCAGGCGCGGGTACACGGTGCCCAGCCCCAGCGGGGGAGGGCAGATCAGGATCAGCGGGGCCGGCCCGGCCGCGTCGGGGGTCCACAGGATGCCGGGGATGCCGCTGAGGGTGAAGCGGCGCTCGAGGACGCCGTCGTCGAAACGCTGCTCGGAGGTGAAGTCGAGGTGCACGGTCGTGCCTTTCGGGAGTGCTCGTGAAGACGGCGCTCCCGGACGACGACCTATCGCCCGACCGTGACCCCGGAGGGGAGCACCCATGTCGATACTGCGTTCACGGGTACCACCTCCTCGTTCTCTCGCACGGCCTGGCGGAAAGGTAGCAGCGCCCCGGCCCCGCGCCAAACACCTTCCCGCCCCGCCGTCGCCCCGATCTTCTGACGCACCGTCAACCACTGCTCGGCGGGCAGGAGTTCAGGAGCAGCCCGCCCCGTCCGCGCCGGGCTGCGCGTAGAGCCGCGCCAGCGCCCGCGCCGTCTGCGCCAGCCGCCCGCGCAGCTCCGCCGGCTCCAGCACCTCCACCTCGGCCCCCAGCCGCAGGAACTCCCCGTGCGCGTGCTCCAGCGACTCCACCGGCACCCGCGCCCGGCCCCACCCGTCCCCGCCCACCGCCACCGCCTCCACCCCCAGGCGCCGCGCCCCCTCCGCGCTCAGCCGCACCAGCGCGTGCCCGGTGTGCAGCCGCGCCCGGAACCCCGCCACGTGCTCCGCCCAGTACGCGCCCAGGTCGAACCCCTCCGCGGGCTCGAACTCCTCCTCCAGCTCCCGCAGTTCGACGACCTGGTCGACCCGGTACGTCCGCACCCCCGACGCCCCGCCCGCCACCAGGTACCAGCGCCCCGCCTTCAGCACCAGCCCGTACGGCTCCACCCGCCGCTCCACCTCCTGCGGCGCGCGCCAGCGCCGGTAGCGCAGCACCAGCGCCCGCCGCCCCCACACCGCGCGCGCCACCGCCCCCAGGTGCGGCACGCTGTCCGCGGGCGCGTACCAGCCCGGCGCGTCCAGCAGGAACCGCTCCTGCAGCAGCGCCGCGTGCTCGCGCGAGGCGGCCGGCAGCGCCGCCAGCAGTTTGAGCCGGGCCGCCGCCAGCGCCGGCCCCAGGCCCAGCTGCTCGGCCGCTCCCGGCAGCGCCGCCAGGAACGCCGCCCGCGCCTCCTCGGCCGTCAGACCGGTCAGCCGGGTGCGGTAGCCGTCCACCAGCCGGTACCCGCCCGCGTGCCCCGCCTGCCCGTACAGCGGCACCCCCGCCGCCGCCAGCGCCTCCACGTCCCGGTACACCGTGCGCACCGACACCTCCAGCTCCCCGGCCAGCTGCCGGGCGCTCATCCGCCCCCGGTCCTGGAGCAGCAGGAGCAGGGACACCAGCCGGCTAGCGCGCATGGCGCCCAGTATCCGCCCCCTCCACTGACAGTGGATGTCAGTGGAGCGCCCCTAACCTGCGGCGCATGGACGACTTCGACCCCCTCCACGGCACCCGGCACGCGGCCGGCCGCCCCCTCGCCCAGGGCCTCGCCCCGCGCCCGGACGGGCCCGCCGCCCGCCGCGTGAACGATCCCGCACCCGTCGTCGAGCTGCGCCGGTACACCCTCCACCCCGGCGCCCGCGACACCCTCGTCGACCTCTTCGAGCGCGAGTTCGTCACCGGCCAGCAGGACGCCGGCATCACCCTCGGCGGACGCTTCTACGACCTCGACGACCCCGACCGCTTCGTGTGGATCCGCTCCTTCCCCGACATGACGCGCCGCCGCCGCGCCCTGGAGGCCTTCTACACCGGCCCTGTCTGGCGCGCCCACCGCGACGCGGCCAACGCCACCATGGCCGACAGCGACGACGTCCACCTCCTGCGCGGCCCCGGCTACACCCCGCCCCCCGGCACCGCCGAGGTCACCGCCGTCCTGTGCCACCCCGACGACCCGGCCGCCTTCGATGCCTACGCCGCCCGCCACCTCACCCCCGCCCACGCGCTGCACCGCACCGAGCACGCCCCCAACGACTACCCGCTCCTGCCCGTGCACGAGGGCGAGGACGTCCGCCTCTGGTTCGGTCCCGCCGACGCCGCGCCCCCGCCGGGACGGGCCCGGCTCCTGCGCCTGGCGCCGGTGGCTCCGCTGACGCCGCGCGGGTGAACCCCGCGCGTGGCCGGGCGAGTTGAGAAGGCCGGCCGCCGCCCGCCCCGGCCCGTACGCCCCCGCCGGGCCGCAAGGCCCGTGCGGCGCTCAGCCGTTGACGGGCGGGGCGAGGTACTCCAGCGCGTAGCCGCGGCCGCCTTCGGCGGGGGTGACGCGGGCGATGCCGGGGGAGTCGAGGTGGGCGCCGGCGACGTAGTGGCGCGGGCGGGCCAGCTTCTCCAGCAGGCCGGCGCGGGCGGCGCGGGCGCGGGCCTGGTCGTCGTCGAGCTCCCAGGACACCTCGGGCCGCTCGAACTGCAGGGTGGGCACGTGCACGGTGTCGCCCCAGACGATCAGGCGCCCGGCGTCGCCCGCGGCGATCTCGTAGACGGTGTGGCCCGGGGTGTGGCCGTGCGCGGGGACGGCGGTGGCCCAGGCGTTGATCGCGACCGGCTCCGTCACGGGCACGACGCGCCCGCGCAGCGGCTCCAGGCGCCCGGCGACCACCGCCGCGTCGCCCGCGCCGATCCACACGCGCTCCAGCTTCGCGAAGGCCTCGGTGCCGTCGGGGGCGATCAGGCCCGAGACGTGGTCCTCGTGCCGGTGGGTGATCGCCACGTCGGTGATGTGCGCCCGGTCGACGCCCGCCTCCTCGAGCGCCTCGTGCAGCAGGCCCATGGTCGGGTCGGGCCACACGTTCGAGGCGCCGGTGTCGACGAGGAGCGAACGCGTGCCGTCGGTGACGTGGAAGGCGTTGACGGACAGCCGCAGGTTCCCGCCGGCCAGCGGTACGGCGCCGGGCAGCTCGCCCAGCGCGCAGCCGTGCACGTCGCGCAGCCGGGTGGGCGGCATGTCGATGTAGCCGTCGCGCAGCGAGACGACCCGCAGGCCGCCGAACTCGAACGTGGCGTGGTGGCGGCCGCTTGAGACCAGGCGCATGGCAGGACCCCTCCGTCATGTCTTCAATAGAAGACTGAATCTCCCTTAGAAGAAACCCTACACTGTGGACGGCGGGGGAGGACCGACCGACCGAGGAGCACGGTGACCGAGCACGACGCGCACGACGCGCACGACGCGCACGAAGGCGCGCAGCCGCACAACGGCGACGACCTGGCCGGCGCCTTCGGCGTCAACGTGCGCCGCCGCCGCGAGGAGGCCGGCCTGACGCTCGAACAGCTCTCCCGGCGCTCGGCCGTCAGCCGCGCGATGCTCTCCAAGGTCGAGCGCGGCGAGAAGAGCCCGACCATCGGCGTCGCCTCCCGCATCGCCCACGCCCTGGACGCGCCCCTGTCCGACCTCATCGGCGCACCCCGCACTGCCCCCTCCTCCTCCGTCGCCGTCGTCCTGCGCAAGCAGGAGCGGCCGGTCTTCCGCGACCCGCGGACCGGCTTCGAACGGCACGTCGTCTCCGCCGCCCTGGGCGCCGGGCGCTGCGAGCTGATCGCCCACCACCTGCCCGCCCACGTCTCCCTCGGCCTGCTGCCCGCCTACCCGCCGGGCACGGAGAAGCAGGTCGTGGTCGTCACGGGCACCCTCACCGTCGCCCTCGGCGGCATCACCGAGACCCTCCACGCCGGCGACTGCCTCTACTTCCAGGCCGACGCCGACCACGGCTTCGCCAACCGCACGGACGAGCCGTGCGACTACCTCATGGTCATCTCCCGCACGCCCTGAGCTCCGCCGGCCGAACACCCGCGTGTCATCCGGTTGTTGAGAGGACTCCCCGCCGTTCCCCGTCACCCCCCCGCCCCCGGGCGCCGGATCTCACGGCCCGCCGGGCGGCCCGGGCCGTTCCCTGAGGAGCATCGACAGCGCGGCCGGGACGGCCATGACGCAGGCGGCGATCGCGAACACCGTGTGGGTGGAGGAGACGAGCGCCTCCAGCGCGGCGTGCCTCTGCTCCGGGCCGAGCGTGGGCAGGGCCGCCGTGTTCAGCCGGCCGCCGGCGTCGGCGGCGCCCGCCGCGCTGCTGAGCTTGGAGGCGAGCTCGCGGTTGAGGACGGTGCCGAACAGCGCGAGGCCGGCCGAGGCGCCGAGCTGCTGGGCGAAGCGCACCGAGGTGGTGGCCACGCCGAGGTGCCCGGGGTCGACCGCGCGCTGGGTGATCATCAGGCCGATGCCCAGGCACAGCCCCAGGCCCAGGCCGAGCAGGAACAGCCCCAAGGCCAGGATCCACAGCGGGGTGCCGGTCCCCAGGGTGCTGAAGACCACCATCGCGCCGGCCACCAGCAGGTGGCCGGCGAGCAGTTGGTAGCGGTACCGGCCCGCCGCCCTGGCCGTGGCCCTTCCGGAGAGCGCGCCCACGACGGTCATGCCGACGGCCATGGGCAGGAACAGCAGGCCGGCGCCGGCGGGGGTCATGCCCCGGGCCTCCTGGAGGTATCCGGCCATGTACGCCACCGAGCCGGCGAGGCCGACGCCGCCGAAGAAGCCGAGCGGCACCATGACGCGGAAGACCGGGTTGCGCAGCAGCGCGGGCGTGAAGATCGGCTCCTGCGCGGTCCTCTGGCGCCGGAGGAACGCGGCCAGCAGGACCGCCGCGGCGATGCCCAGCCCTTCGATGGTCGGCGAGGTCCACGCGTAGTCCCTGCCGCCCCACTGGGAGATCATCAGCAGCGCGCTCGCGGCCGCGGCGACGAGGCCGGCGCCCAGGAAGTCGATGCGGTGCCCGACCGGTGCCACCGGGAGCCGGACGAGCAGCACGGAGGTGACGAACGCGGCGACGCCCAGCGGGACGTTGATGTAGAAGACCCACCGCCAGCTCAGGTGGTCGGCGACCAGCCCGCCGGCGGCCGGGCCCAGCACGATGCCCAGGCCCACCATGATCCCGCCCATGCCGGCCCTGCCCGGGCCCTCCTGCTCCCCGGTTCCTCCCGGCCGGACCAGGAGCCCGAGGACGACCATGGTCACGGACATCAGCCCGCCGCCGCCCACGCCCTGAAGGGCCCGGAAGGCGATCAGCTCGGCCATGTTCCGCGCGAGGCCGCACAGGACGGACCCCGTCAGGAAGACGCCGAGCGCGAGCAGGTAGACCCGCTTGGCGCCGTAGACGTCGGCCAGCTTCCCGTACAGCGGGAGCACGACGCAGTCGGCCAGGGTGTAGGCGGTCAGCAGCCAGGGCAGGTGGTCCACGCCGTGCAGCGGATCGAGGTCCTTGACCATCGTCCACGACACCGCGCTGACGATGTTCTGGTCGAGCAGCCCCAGCAGCAGGGTGGCGAAGCAGCCGACCGCCGCGATCACGACGTGCCGCCGGCTCATCGGCGGATCCGCGCCCTCCCCGCGGAGCGCCCCCGCCGTGGTGGTCCCGCCCATCCCGTCCCCCATCACGTCCGCTTCCTCCGGGGCCCGGACGCCCCGCGGCGACCGCCCAGAAGGATTCTTATAGTGACTACAACGCTTATGTCAATCAAACTTTGTAGCGATATAAGCCAGGTGGTAGCGTGACGGCATGAGCAACGGGACCGGCGGCCTGCGGGAACGGAAGAAGCAGCAGACACGACGCGCCATCTCCGAGGCGGCGATCGCGCTGTTCCTGGAGCGCGGCTTCGACGGCGTCCCCGTCTCCGACGTCGCGGCGGCGGCCGACGTCTCGACGATGACGGTGTTCAACCACTTCCCGACCAAGGAGGACCTGGTCCTGCACCGGTTCGAGGACCACTTCGACGACACCGCCGCGACCGTCCTCGCCCGGGACCCCGGCGAGTCCGCGCTCGGCGCCCTGCGCCGGCGCTTCCTGGCCGGGCTCGACCGGCGCGACGTCGTCACCGGCCTCAACGACGACGAGCACGTCCTCGCCTTCCACCGCATGGTCCTCGCCGCGCCGAGCCTGCGGCTGCGCGTGCTGGAACAGGCCGCCCGCACGGTGGACGCGCTCGCGGCCGCGCTCGCCGAGCAGACCCGAACCGGCCCGCGCGACGTCGCCGCGCGCACGGCGGCGACCCAGCTGTGCGGCGTGCAGAACGAACTGGTCCGGGAGAACGTGCGACGCCTCGCGGCCGGCGAGACGGCCGACGCCGTCCACCCCGGCGCCGTCGCCGCCGCGCGGCAGGCGTTCGCCCTGCTGGAACACGGCCTCGGCACCTACTGCACCTGACCGGCCGCGCCGCCCACCCGCCGGCCGCCCCGCTGCCCCCGTCCGCGTACCCGACGACAAGGAGAACGGCAGCATGGAGCCCCCGGACCTGCGCCGCGCCATCGAGGCGGGACGGGCGACCGCCTCGGAGCTGGGCCTGCCGGCCGACGACGCGGCCGTCGTCCACAACGCGGACCGCGCGGTGCTGCGCCTGCTGCCGTGCGACGTGCTGGCCCGGGTCGCGCCCCAAGGGCACCTGGCCGAGTCCGCGCTCGAGGTGGAGGCCGCCCGCCGGCTCGCGGAGGTCGGCGCCCCGGTGGCCGGGCTGGACCCCCGCCTCGCCCCCCGCGTCCACGTGCGCGACGGCTTCGCCGTCTCCCTGTGGACCTACTACGAACCCGTGGCGGCGCCGATCGCGCCCGCCGACTACGCGCACGCCCTCGTACGCCACCACGCCGCGCTGCGCCGGATCGACCTGGACGACGCGCCGCACGTCGGCGACCGGATCGCCGGGGCCCTGGCGGTGGTCGCCGACCCGGAGCGCTCTCCCGACCTGTCCGGCGCGGACCGGGAGCTCCTCGTCGCCACCCTGCGCGACCTGGGCGCCGGGATCGGCGCGGACCGGGCCCGCGACCAGCTGCTGCACGGCGAGCCGCATCCGGGCAACCTCCTCAACACGGGGCGGGGGCCGCTGTTCGTGGACCTCGCCACGTGCTGCCGCGGGCCGGTCGAGTTCGACATCGCCCACGCGCCCGACGAGGTGGGGCGGCACTACCCGGGGGCCGACCACGACCTCGTCCACCGGTGCCGCGCCGTGGACTGGGCCATGTTCTCGGCCTGGCGCTGGCGCCGGGAGGACCAGATGCCCGACCGGGACCACTGGAGGGCGCAGGGCCTCGACCGCCTCCGCGCCTCGCTCGGGCGCCTCGGGCCGGGCCGAACCCCGTCCGGGGGCGGGGGACATGGGCGACGGTGACGGTGGCGGCGACGTGGACGGCCTCGTCCGCCGCTTCCCTCTCGGCGGCCTCGTCCGGGGCAGGGTCCGCGACCACCTGGTGCTGCCGGGCCGCGCCGCGGCCGGGGTCCGTGTGGACCTCGGGGGCCTGCCCGTGGGCTTCGTCGACGCCGGGCACCTGCCGCGCGAGGCGCAGCGGTGGCCGCGGCCCGGGGCGCGCACCGGGTTCGAGGTCCTGCGCCACGACGTGCGCCGCTCCGGGCGCCTCCAGATCAGGCTCCTGCCACTGGAGGCCGACTTCCGTGGCCCCCTGTCCGCGCACCGGGCGCACGACGACGACCAGTGGCGGCGGATCGGGGAGCGCCACCCCGTCGGCTCCCAGGTGACCGGCACCGTCACGTCGGTGCGCCCGTGCCACCGCTGGTTCACCGTCGCCTTCGACGGGACGTGGGGCCGGGTGACCTGCCCGGGCGACCCGCCGGCCGTGGGCGAGGTCCTGCGCCTGCGCGTCGCCCGGCTGCCCGGGGCGACGCGCCGCGTCGTCCTCGTCCGTACGGACGGCGGCGGCCCGGGAGCCCCGGTCCCGCGGGCGGAGCACTGAGGGTCCGCCGGGGGACCGGCGGACCCGGTGACGGGCGGAACGCGCTCAGGCGCCCGGCGTCCGCCTGCGCTGCAGCCACAGCCCCGTGAGGCAGACGGCCGCGGTGAGGGCGAGCGCCAGCAGGGCGTCCTCGCGCGAGTCGGCGAGGGCGATCATCACCGCGTACAGGCCGAGCAGGGCCAGCAGCGCGGCCCAGGTGAGCCACGGGAACAGCCAGACGGCGGTGCCGGGGGCGGGGCGGCGCCCGGCACAGCGGTCGTGGCGGCCGAGGACGAGGTGGGAGGCGGCGATGCCGATCCAGGTGATGTAGACGGTGTCGCCGGTGATGTCGACGAGCCGGCTGAAGGCGGTGGTGGGGTGGAAGACCTGCAGGAGCAGGCACAGGCCCGCCAGCGCGGAGGTGAACAGGATCGCGGTGTGCGGGGCCCCGCGCCGGGAGATGCGGGCGAACAGGGACGGCGCGTCGCGGTCGCGGGCCAGGGCGAACAGCATCCGGGAGCTGGCGTAGACCTGGGAGTTCATGGTGGAGAGCATCGCGGCGAACAGCACGACGTCGAGGACGGTGGAGGCGCCGGGCACGCCGAGGTGGTCGAGGGTGGCGGCGAAGGGGCTCATCCCGACGGCGGCGCTGTCCCAGGGCAGGAGCAGGACGACGACGGACAGCGAGCCGAGGTAGAAGACGCTGACGCGCCACATGATGGTGCGGGTGCTCTTGCGGATCGCGGCGGCGGCGTCCTCGGCCTCGCCGGCGGCGATGGTGACGATCTCGGTGCCGGAGAAGGAGAACATGGCGCCGGAGGTGGCGATCACCACGCCGCCCAGGCCCATCGGCAGCAGGCCGCCGTGGCCCAGCAGGTTGCCGGTGCCGGGCGCGGGGGTGCCCGGCAGCAGGCCGGCGACAGCGACGAGGCCGACGGCGATGAACAGCGCGATGACGGCGACCTTGACCCACACCACCCAGAACTCCATCTCGCCGTAGGCGCGCACGGAGACGAGGTTGACGGCGCTCACCGCGGCGAGCATCACCAGCGCGACGAGCCACACGGGCAGGGCGGGCAGCCAGCCGTGGACGATCTGCCCGGCGGCGATGGACTCGATGCACATGCCCAGCGGCCAGCCGACCCAGTAGATCCAGCCGCTGGCGAACCCGGCCCAGCGGCCGAACGCCAGCCGGCCGTAGACGGCGAAGGCGCCGGTGTCGGGGCGGGTCACGGACATCTCGGCGAGCATCCGCATGACGACCACGACGATCGCGGCGGTCACGCCGTAGGCGATCAGGACGCCCGGGCCCGCCTGCTGGATGCTCACGCCCGAGCCGACGAACAGCCCGGCGCCGACCGCGCCGCCGATGCTGATCATGGTCATGTGGCGGCTGAGCAGGCTGCGCGACAGCTGCGGCCCGCCCCCGTCGACGGCCTCGCCCTCACGCGGGGCCGCGCCCGTACGGGCCTGCGTGCCGCTCACGGGCGCGGCTCCGCTCTGCGCCGCGCGTCCGCCCGCGCCGCCAGTGTGCGGAACAGCGGCAGCCGCAGTCCCTCGTCCGGTACGGGCGCCTCCGGGTGCCACTGGACGCCGACGGTCCAGGCCGCGTCCGGGCCCTGGATGGTCTCGACGGCCTCCACGCAGCCGTCGTCGGCGCGGGCGGTGACCCGCAGGCCCTCGCCGACGCGGTCCACGGCCTGGTGGTGGCCGGAGGCGACCGCGATCCGCCCGCGCCCGAACGCCCCGGCCAGCGCGCTGCCGGCCTCCAGCGCGACGTCGTGGACGGCCCACTCGGTGCCGGCCGGAGGGTTGTGCGTGACGGGGGTCGGCGCCATGTCGACGTGCAGGCTGCCGCCGCGCAGGACGTTCAGCAGCTGCATGCCGCGGCAGATCCCGAGCAGCGGGAGCCGGTGGTCCAGGGCGTGGCGCAGCACGGCGGCGTCCAGGCGGTCCTGCGCGGGGTTGACGTCGTAGAGCGACGGGTGGCCGGGGTCGTCGCCGTACAGGGCGGGGTCCACGTCCCCGCCGCCGGGCACCACGAAGCCCGCGCAGCCGGCGAGCTGCTCCTCCAGCGGGGCGTCGGGGGAGTGCGGGTGCAGCAGGACGGGCTCGGCGCCGGCGGCCCGGACCAGGGCGACGACCTCCTCGAAGACGCGGTTCGCCTCGCCGACGCGCTCGTCGGCGCCGGGCGCGTCACCGTCGCTGAGGCGTACGGGTATCCCGATGAGGGGTGCCGGGCGGTCGGTGACGCTCATAGGCTCTCCAGGGTCTCCGGTGAACGGCTTGCAGATGAGATGCGAAATCTAGACAATAGATTTCATGGATGGCAAGAGCTGGACCCAGCACATCGAGCCCGTGCGTTCGGCCGGGGCCGCCGAGGCCATCGCCCGCAGGCTCGGCGAACTCATCGGCGCGCGGATCCTCGTCGGCGGCGACCGCCTGCCGCCCGAGAAGACCCTGGCCGAGCTCTTCGGGGTCGCCGTCATGACCGTGCGCCACTCCATGGCGGTGCTGCGCGAGGACGGCCTGATCGAGACCCGGCGCGGGCACGGCGCCGGCACCTACGTCGTCCCCGACATCCTCGCCCGCATCGGCGAACTGACCGCCCTGCACCCGTACACCCTCGCCGACATCGAGGAACTGACGGCCTGGCGCATCGCCGTGTCCGGAGAGGCCTGCGCCCGCGCCGCCCGCCGCGCCACGCAGGCCGGACTGGCCAGGATGCGCGAACTGGAGGACGCCGCCGACGCGGCCCTCGCCGACGCCGAGGCCTACCGCACCGCCGACGCCTGCCTCCACCTGCACATCGCCGAACTCTCCGGCTCCAGGCGCCTGCTGGAGGCCGAACAGGGCATCCAGCACGAACTGACCCGCCTGCTCGCCAACCACCCCGGCGGCACCGGCGCCCGCAGCACCCCCGACCAGCGCCACCGCGCCCTCGCCGCCGCCATCGAAGCCCACGACCCGGGCCTCGCCCGCGAGCGGTTCACCGTCCACGCGGAGGCCACGGCGGACCTCTTCCTGCCGTTCGTCCAGCAGCCTCACCCGGCCTGACCGCAAACCCGCGCGTGACCGGGTGAGTTGGGAAGGCGGGCCGCCGTTCCCCGCCGTCCACCCCCCGCCCGCCTGGCGGCGGGCGCCCACCCCGGGGCTCACCCCCGCCGCGCCGTACAGTCCTGGCCATGACGAGCGACACCACAGCCTCGTGGCGCGAGATCGAACGCACCACCGTGTTCAGCAAGTTCGGCCGCTCCGTGGACCGCACCGTGTTCGAACTGCCCGACGGACGGAACGAGGAGTTCTACCTCAAGAGCGAACGCCCGGCCGGCGCGGTGCTCGCCCTCACCCCCGACCGGCAGGTCGTCCTGGCCCGCCAGTACCGCCCCGGCCCCGACAGCGTGCTCTACGAACTTCCCGGCGGCTTCCTCGAACCCGGCGAACGGGCATCGGAGGCCGTCGCCCGGGAACTGCTGGAGGAGACCGGCTACCACGGCCAGATCCACGCCGCCGGCGCCTACTGGCTGGACGCCTACTCCAACACCCGCCGCCACGCCTTCTACGCCACCGACTGCGTCAAGATCGCCGAACCGACCCCGGAACGCACCGAGTTCATCGACGTCGTCACCCTCGACCTCGCCCAGTTCCGCACCCGCGTGCTGCGCCGCGGCGAGCTGACCGACACCGCCGCCGCCTACCTCGCCCTGGACGCGCTGAACCTCCTGTGACTGTCGCGGTACCCCGCCGCCCCGCTCCACCCGCCCGGGGCGGGCGGGGGATCAGGTGGTGACGAGGTCGGACGGGTCGGTGTTCGCCCCGCAGAGCACGACGGCGACGCGTTCGCCGTCGCCGGGGGTGTAGGCGCCGCTGGTGAGGGCGGCCAGGGCGGTGGCGGCGGCGTGCTCGACGGCCAGGTGGCGGTGGTCCCACAGGAGTTGGCGGGCGGCGCGGATCGCGTCGTCGGTGACGAGGACGGAGCGGGCCCCGGTGCGCCGCGCCCAGTGCAGGGCGGCCCGGCTGACGCGGCGGGCGCCGAGGGAGTCCGCGGCGACGGAGTCGACCTCGACGTCCACGACCTCGCCGGCCTCGATCGCGGCGTTCAGGGCCCGGCAGTTCTCCGGCTCGACGGCGACGACCCGCACCCCCAGGGCGTGGGCGGCCACCGCGGTGCCGGTGAACAGGCCGCCGCCGCCCACGGCGACGATCACGGTGTCCAGGCCGGGGACCTGGGCGTGGATCTCGCCCAGCAGCGTTCCGGCCCCGGCGGCGATGTACGGGTCGTCGTAGGCGTGCGAGGCCAGCGCGCCGGTGTCGGCGGCGAACCTGGCGGCCGCGGCGGCGGCTTCGGCGTACTCGGCGCCGACCTGGCGCACGTCGGCGCCGTACGTGCGCAGCTTGGCGACCTTGACGGCGGGGGCGGTGGTGGGCAGGAAGACGGTGGCCGGGATGGCGTTGCGCTGCGCGGCCCAGGCGCAGGCCAGTCCGGCGTTGCCGCCGGAGGCGATGACGACCCCGGCCGCGGGCATGGTCCCGGCGGTCAGGTGGGCGGCGGTGAAGTTCGCCGCGCCCCGGTCCTTGAAGGAGCCGGTGGACTGGGTGAAGTCCAGGGCGAGGAAGACGCGGGCGGTGCCGAAGCTTCCCCGGTCGGTCTCGAGGACGGGGACGGGCCGCACGACGCCGTGGACGCGCTCCCGGGCGGCCTTCACGTCCTCGTAGGCGGGGACTGCGTCGGTGGCGGTGGTGGTCATGGTGGCTTCTCCGGAGGGTGTCGGGACCGGGCGGCGGGGCTGCCCCGGGTGGTCGGGCCGGGGAAGAGGGCGAGGGCGACGCGTCGCCCTGACGGAGGGTAGT
This sequence comes from Kitasatospora sp. NPDC101183, assembly GCF_044767945.1. Taxonomy (NCBI): domain Bacteria; kingdom Bacillati; phylum Actinomycetota; class Actinomycetes; order Kitasatosporales; family Streptomycetaceae; genus Kitasatospora; species Kitasatospora sp. NPDC101183. The sequence continues at coordinate 272,675 of NZ_JBIWOW010000006.1, forward strand.
TCGTCCGGGGCGGGCAGGAGGCCGCCGCCGTCGGCGGCGGGGCGGGCTCGGGACACCCGCGCGTGATCAGGTGGGTCGGGAAGAGTCCCCGCCGTTCCCCGCCATCCGCCCCCCACCCGCCTGGCGGCGGGCGCCCACCCCCGGGCTCACCCCCGCCGCAGGTGAACCCCGCCGGACGGCGGACCGTCGCCGCCTGCCGCGACGCCTCCTGGGGGAGCGGCGGGAACGCGCCGCCGCTGCCGGTCGGGAACCGGAACCGGACCCCTGCCCGACCTGCGACAACGCTGTGAGCTGCAAGAATCTCCCGGGATCTCCCCGCTTCACCGCGCATTTCTGTTCCTCGGCGTTCCCACGGGAACATGCTCGGGATCACCCCCGGAAGTTGGACACGACGCTCGCGTTGATCGACGGCGCACCCCCGGGACTCCTCGCCGACGGCTTCGACGTCCGCGAGTAGGACGTCGCCTGCCTCTCCCCGTTCGTCCGACACCACGTCAGCATGCTCGGCCGGTACTCCTTCCAGTTCCCGGACATGCCTGGCGGGATGCGCCCGCTGTGAGAGGCGGATGCGCATGAGCTGTACTGACCGGTGGTTTACGAGCCGCCGGGCAGCGGACGGGGCACAGAGGTCGGGCCCGGGTCACCTGAGTGGCTCATCTACTGCGACATCATCCACAGAAACAGGCACCCTAAAGATGGTTTCTATGCGCACTGAATGTATGGCGCTCCGCCGCATGCGGCCCGCGCGCAGTGCTCCAGCACCACGAAGGAAGTGAACTTCCATGAGCATCCCCACGATTGGCAAGACTTACCACATCAAAAGCAAGTACAACGGATCGTTCTTCTCCGGAATTAGTTTCCAGAAGGAGCCGTTTACGTGGGTATTTCATCGGGCGTCCTTGCATCCGGAACACTGGATGATCGCAGTCGTCGCCGGAGATTCCCTGAAACGCCCTGTCGCTGTGACTGGACGTTTCGCTGGAGTGCATTCCATCGAGGGGCATGGGCCTTCCGTGCGAGCCGACTACATTCCCTACTGGAACGACCAAAAGACCTCCCATAAAGGGGGAATCCTGTGGGAGGTGAAGGATGCTGGTTCCGGCTATGTCCGACTTTGGAGCACATATGTCGCCCAGTATTTGACAGTGGAAGAGCCATATTTCACTGACGATAAGCTAGACAACGGAAAAGACCTGTTCTCCCTGGAGGAAGTGGGAGAATTTTCCGCTGTTGTCAAGCTAAAGCAGCCGAGTGCTATGCCTGCCACCCCAAAGCTCAAGGATATGAATGAGCCGCCGACTTGGGTGCCGGACGAGAAGGGCGTCCTGACCGGTGTCACGGCCGCTCCCTACTTCCTCATCAAGGACGACCACGGGAAGGACTCTGCGTGGCAGGGAAAGAACTCCCCGTACTACATCATCGAGAAGTGGTCCCGCTGGCACCGCGTGGGATGGCAAACGTATGCAGCTCACGAGACCAAGGAATACGGATGGTCGACCACCGAGGGTGTGACAAAGGAAAAGGGGAAGGTGATTTCGGAAACCACGAGTTTTAGTATCAACACACATGCTGGTTTCAGCTTCTGGGGGGTCTCTGCCGAGATCGGCGCATCATTCGGCCACGACCTTAATGTCACCACCACTGAAACGATCACGGAAAACTATACCTATGAGAGACACTATTCGAGGTCGATCACTCCGGACCACGATGAAGCAATCTCCACTTGGTACCCCGTGCACACGTATGTCGTCTACAGGGTGGACGGGGAAACGGACGTCCTCGACTTCAATGTGACTGTGCCGGACGAGCCTGTCGAAGTCACGTACGAGGACAAAAAGTGACTGATGGCCGCTTGCTGCAGAAAATTAGGCAGGCGGCCATAAAAGGAACCTCGCTGCCCTGAAACGGCGACCACAGCCGGGGGCGCACACGTCCGATGAAGAACCGACCAGGAAGGCGGGCCATCATGCCCGAAGTGGAAGTCAATGGCCAGGAGTTCAGCTACAACGAGGACAGGACCGGAAGCAGGAAACTTCAGATCTCAGCCAATGGCGTGCCTAACTCGCAGCATCTGTACAAGTTTCGCCCTGACCCCCACAAGCAGAAGGATTACAACAAGAACCAGGCTGCCTTCTATCGCGACATGGCTCGACATGCCGCGGGGCTCTTCACTAACGGCTCCGGTGGCCCAAAATGGAAGGAGACCGGGGAGTTCAACTGGCACGGGGTCGAGTACTCCCTCGAAGCCTACTGAGGCGAGGAAAGTTGCCAGGCCCACATCCACCTCGGTCGGACCGAGTCAGCAGGGCTGCGGCCCGGGTGAGGAAGAGGTCGATCGGCGTGGCGGTCACGGGGGTTCCCCTCCTTGTCGGTGATGGGGGCCCGGCCCCACGGGGGATGCCGGGGCCGTGCGAAGGCGGCCCAGTTCGCCAACGGGCCGCCGGGGTTGACCGGACCGGTGCCCGTGTGGGGCGCCGGTCCGGTGGTGCGGTGAGCGCGGCGCCGGTCGGAGCGGCGGTGCCGCGCCTACTCGCAACCCGCCCTCGCCGGGCGGGTGCTGTGGGGGGCCTGGTCAGGCTGCGGGTATTCGCTCCAGCGCCGCCGGGCCCTGAGGCGGCGCCGACACCGACCGGCGGGGCCGGGCTTCCCGGGCGGCGGCCACGGCGACGACGGTGAGCGGCACGGATTGGGCGAGTGCGGGCAGGTCGAACTCCGCCCACACCGACTTCCCGCCCCCGACAAGGCAGTCGACGCCGAACCGGTCCGCCAGTGCGAGGACCAGCGCGAGCCCCCGTCCGCCGACCGCACCTCGGGCAGATCGGCCCCGGGGCCGCTGACGCACACCTGCAGCGCGCCGCCCCCGGTGAGCCCCAGCGCAGCGCCCAGCACCACGCCCGCCCGCCTCCCCCGCAGCCGTGGACGACCGCGTTGGTCGCAAGCTCGGACAGCACGACCTGCACGTCGCCCACGAGATCGCCCAACTCATGTGCAGCTAGGCCGAGTTCAGGAATGACTCGCTGCGCCCAGCGGCGCACGGAGCCGATGCTCGCCTGATCGGCGGTGAACCTCGTCGTGACGGTCCGTGGTGCGCACTTGTGCGCAGAACATCGCCGCTGGCGGATGCTCGCCACACCCCGGGGAGTCCGGTGCGGCATGGCCCCTCGCTCCGGCGCCCGGGGGCCCGGCACGGGCCCGCCCGCCCGCGCCCTGGCTGCGCGGCACCGCGCCTGCCAGGCCTGCCAGTTGGGCCGCGCGTGTAGGGTGCGCACCCATGAGCGACGACGACTGGCGCGCCGACAGGATCGGCACCGCCCTGGCCGGCACGAACCCCACCGTGCTGCGCCGCCTCGGTGCGGGGTTCGCGGTGATCGGGGACGTGCAGTTCCTGCCGGGGTACTCGGTGCTGCTGGCCGACGAGCCCGGCGTGGAGCGGCTGTCGGACCTCCCGCGCGGCCGGCGTGCGGCGTTCCTGGCGGACATGGACCGCCTCGGCGAGGCCGTCGAGCGGGCCTGCCGGAGCCTGGACCCGGCGTTCCGGCGGGTGAACCTGGAGATCCTCGGCAACACCGACGCGTTCCTGCACGCGCACGTGTGGCCCCGCTACGACTGGGAGGACCCGGGCCTGGTGCGCGGCCCGGTGTGGCTCTACCCCGCCGACAACTGGCGTGACCCCGCGCACGCCCTCGGCCCGCGCCACGACGCCCTGCGCGGGGCGATCGGCCGCGAACTCGACACCCTCGCGGACCTCCCGGCCCCGGACGGCCTGCGGTGACGGGCCCCGTCGACCGCGCCCGGGCCGAACTGCGCGCCCGCGGCCTGCCGATCATCGCCCGCCTCAGGTCGGGCAGGTACACGGAGGAGGAGCGCACGGCGCTGCTCGACGAGTTGGAGGCGCTCTACCCGTACAACCCGTACCTGCTGGACATCCTCTTCCTGCAGAGCGGGGACATGACCGACGAGCAGGTCCTCGACGAGGCCCTGCGCTACCGCCCGATCGCCCTGTGAGCCCGCTCGGCCCGCCGGGCCCGCTCGGCCCGCCCGGCCCGCGCCACGAGGCCCTCGCGGCCGAGGGCGTCCGCACGGTTCCCCGCTCCGGGGGCGAGGCCGTCGTCTCCTGCGCCCCCGCGCGCGCCAGGGTGGTCTCGGCGCACGCGCGCCACATCACGCTCGCATGGCCGTGGGGGACCCCCGACGACTCCTCGAACATCCGGTGGGACGGGAGGTTCTCGCTCCCGCGCGGGGACTCCCGGGAGTGGGTCCCCTACGTCGTGGAGCCGGCCGCCTGCGAGCTGCGGGCCGGAGACCTGTGCGTGGTCTCCATCCCGCCCACGCGCCTGTTCGTCGGGCACTACGAGGAGTACGACCCCGTGCGCAACCTCGGCTGGTCGCCCGCGCCCACCGCCGGGATCTGGGTGCTCCCGCCGGAGAAGGCGTTCACGGGGGACCCGGAGGATGCGGGCCTGGAGAACGAGGGGTGCATGCTGTACCTCGGCGGCGCGGAGCCGATCCGCGTCGAGCCGATCCGCGTGGAGCCGCTGGAGGGCTGAGCAGGCCACGGGCCCCTATCCGGCGTCCTCCTCCAGGGCGCGGGCGGCGCGGGCGCACAGTTCGGCGAACAGGGCCCGTTCGCCGGGGCTGAGGGCGCCTGCGGCGGTGCGGGCGTTGTGGCGGCGCTGGGCGGCGGCGCGGGTGAGGTGGGCGGCGCCCTCGGGGGTGAGGTAGGTGTCGACCTCGCGGCGGTCGGGGCCGGCGGGGCGCTGGCCGACGAGGTGGAGGTCCTTGAGGACGCGCAGCGCCTTGCTGGTGGTCTGGCGGGAGACGCCGAGGCGCTCGCCGAGCTGGGAGGGGGTCATCGCGCCGCGCAGGCGCAGCAGTTCCAGCGCGTCGTACTGCTGCCAGGTCAGGCCTTCGGGGTCGGTGCGCGAGCGGCGCGCGACCAGGGCGCACTGCAGGTGGGAGAGCGCGTCCTCGAACCCGTCCGGCAGGCCCGGCTGCCTGTCCGTCGTCGCCGTCATCGTGTCAGCTCCTCACCCGTGACCGGTTTCTCACGGGTAATCGTAATCGCCGATTCTTGTCCCGATCCTCGGGCTGAGACTTCACACCGGTTGCCGATCGGAAACCGTTTCGGTGTCGAGGTCGGCCAGGACCAGGGCCGCTGCCCGTGCCGGGTCCCCTCCGGCGCGGGCGAGGAGCGCGGCCGCGTCGTAGGCGGTGTCCTCGGGGGTGTGGAGGCAGGTGAGCCGGAGGCCGTGCACCGACTCGCAGCGCGGCCAGGCGAGTGCGGCCCCGATGCCGGGGCGCAGGCGCTCGAGTTCGACGACCACGGCCCAGGCGTCGTCCTCGGTACGGGCGCGCCGGTCGGGGTCGCAGGCCGCGAGCGCCCGGTCGGCCTCGGGGGAGCGGGGGGTCAGCGCGCCGAGGGCGGGCAGGAGTGCGGGGGAGCCGAGGACCTCGGCCGCGTCCAGGGCGAGGTCGAGGCCCTCCTCGTCGCCGCCGGCCAGCAGCTGCGCGACGAGGGGGACGGCGCGCGCGTCGTGGCGCCGGGCCAGTCCTCGCACGCCCTCGCGGCGGACCTCCTCGTGCGCGTCGGTGGCGCAGGCCCACAGCGCCTCGCGCACGGCGGGGGTGTCGTGGTCGAGCTGGGTGCCCAGGGCGAACGCGGCCCAGTCGCGGATCCAGGGGTCGCGGTCGCGGGTGAGGCCGATCAGCGCCCGCACGTCCTGCCCGTCGGGGCGCCCGGTGGCGACGTGGGGCAGGAAGGAGGCGACGGCGTGGCGCAGGTCGGCGTCCTCGTGGCCGGCGAGGCCGGCCAGGACGGGGACGGCGCGCACGTCCCCGGTGCGGCCCAGCGCGCAGACCAGGGAGGTCAGCACGCCGGTGGGCGCCTGCGCCCCGGCGGCCAGCGTCCCGGCGGCCAGCGCCAGCAGTGCGTCGGCGGCCGGGGCGCGCAGGTCCTCGTGGCCCTCGGCCGCGCGCCCGAGCAGGTCGCAGCCCGCCGCCCGCTCCAGGTCGCCCTGCGAGGCGAGGAGTTCGAGCCCGCAGCGCAGCGCTGCGGGCGCGTCCTGCGCGGCGGCCGCCTCGACCACCGCCCAGTAGGCGTGCCCGTCCTCGTCCTCCCCGGAGTCGCGCGCCGTGCGCGCCGCCTGCGCCACACGCCCCGCCGGATCCGCCGTCCCCACAGGTCCCGCCACCACGTCGTCCATGCCGCGCATTCTCGCGCGAACCCCCGCCCCCGGGCACCGCATTTGTGCCCCGCCCGCCCCCGGGGCCCCAACTCCCGTGCCGGGCGGGCCCGCCCACCGTACGGCCGCCGCGCGCCCCGCCCCGCCCGTACCCCCGTGCCGGGCGGAGAAGGGGCTCGCGGCTACGCCAGGTGGTACTGCACCGGCCCGCGCACCGCGTCCCCCAGCTCGGCGGCCGCGCGGCGGGCGAAGGAGGGGTCGCGCAGCAGCTCGCGCCCGATCAGGACGGCGTCGGCGCGCCCGGCGGCGAGGATCTCCTCGGCCTGGCGGGCGCCGGTGATCTGCCCGACGGCGGCGACGGGCAGGCCCGAGCCGGTGCGCACGGCCTCGGCGAAGGGGACCTGGTAGCCGGGGCCGGTGGTGACGGCGGCGTCGGGGACGAGGCCGCCGCTGGAGACGTCGACGAGGTCGACGCCGCGGGCGGCGAGCTCCTTGGCCAGGCGCACGCTCTGCTCGACGGTCCAGCCCTCGCGGGCGTCGGCGGGGTTCTCGCTGAGCCAGTCGGTGGCGGAGACGCGGAAGAACAGCGGCAGGTCCTCGGGCCAGACGGCGCGCACGGCCTCGGCGACCTCCAGGGCGAGGCGGGCGCGGCCCTCGAAGGAGCCGCCGTAGGCGTCGGTGCGGCGGTTGGTCTGGGGGGAGAGGAACTGGTGGATCAGGTAGCCGTGGGCGCCGTGGATCTCGACGGCCTGGAAGCCGGCCGAGAGCGCGCGCCGGGCGGCCTCGGCGAAGTGGCGCACGACGGTGCCGATCTGTTCGGCGCTCAGCTCCTCGGGCGCGGTGTGGGCGGGGGAGAAGGCGTGGGGGCCGGAGGAGACGGGGCGCCAGCCGTACGGCTCCTCGGGGGCCAGGGGGCGCCCGCGCCCGACCCAGGTGCGCTCGGTGGAGGCCTTGCGCCCGGCGTGGGCGAGCTGGATCGCGGGGACGGTGCCCTGCTCGCGCAGGAAGGCGGTGATCCGCTCCAGGGAGCGGGCCTGGGTGTCGTTCCACAGGCCGAGGTCGTAGGGGGTGATGCGGCCCTCGGGGCTGACGGCGGTGGCCTCGACGACGATCAGCCCGGTGCCGCCGGCGGCGCGGGCGGCGTGGTGGGTGAAGTGCCAGTCGGTGGCGGCCCCCACGGCGTCCCCGCCGGGGGCGGCGCTGTACTGGCACATCGGCGGCATCCACACCCGGTTGGGGGCGGTGACGCCGCGCAGGGTGAGGGGGGTGAACAGGGCGCTGCTCATGGCGGGCTCCTGGGTGCGGATCGTCGGGAACGGAGAAGTATGGGGCGCCACCAACTTCTGCATCGACAATAATTGCACGTGCACCTATCTGGCAAGGGCGGCCGGCGCGGGGGTCGCGGCGGCCAGGGAGGAGGCCATGACGGGGCTGGTGAAGGTGTTGACGGCTTCGCCCGGATTCGGGTGGTACGAGCCCCACTTGAGGTAGTCGCGGGTGCCGTCGAAGGTGGTGCCGGTGAAGGTGGGGGAGGCGCCGGCGAGGTTCTGGCGCGCGCCGTCGAACCACAGGTCGAGGGTGCCGTCGCCGCGGCCCAGGTGCACCTTCAGGACGTACGAGTGCCACTGGCCGTTCGCGTTCGGCGCGGTCCACAGCGGGTGTGCCACATGCGCGGTGTCCCACTCCTGCAGGCGCAGGCGCCCGGCGGTGGCGTCGATCTCGACGGGGTGGTTGGCGGTGCCGGTGCTGGGGTCGCACTTGAGCTGGAACACGTACCGGTCGCCGTCGTCGCCGATGTCGAGGCGGGAGGACCAGCCGAGGTAGAAGGTGTCGCCGGCCTTCAGCTCGGGGCCGAGCGCCTCGCAGCGCTCCGCGCCGGGGGCCTGGCGGGCCCGCCACACCCGGCCCCTGGCGGGGTCGTCGGCGATCGTGAAGTCCCCGGCGGCGCACTGCACGGAGGCGAAGGAGGACGGGCCGGCGGCGGTGTCGGCGCTCCAGATCACCCGCCCCCCGTCCCCGCCGGGGGACGCGCTCCCGGACGTACGCCCGCCCGCGCTCCCGGACGGCCGCGCACCGTCGCCCCCGCCCCCGCCGGGGGAGGCCGAGCAGGACGCGGCGAGCAGCACCGCCGCCCCCGCGCACAGCGGCCTCATCAGACGGGAACAGGAGCGGACGGAGCGCAGCGGCGGCACGGTTTCACCTCGGGAACGGGGACGGGAACGGGGACGGGGCACAGGCGGTATTCGATCACCCGCGCCCCGCCCCGCCCGTCAGCCCCACCGTCAGCCCCACCGTCAGCCCGCCTGCCCCTGCCCCCGCCCGTCCTCCTCCCGGTCGTAGGAGGACGTCCCCGAGTCCAGCAGCGGCTCCTGCTCCTTGAGGTGCGCGGGCGCCAGCGCCCGCAGCGCGTGGTAGCCGGTGATGACGACGATGGTGCCCAGCGCGATGCCGCTCAGGGAGAAGGTGTCGGTGAACTTCAGCGTCACGTTCCCGACGCCGATGATGATGCCCGCGGCGGCCGGCACGAGGTTGAGCGGGTTGCGCAGGTCGACGCCGGAGCGGGCCCAGATCTGCGCGCCGAGCAGCCCGATCATCCCGTACAGGATGACGGTGATCCCGCCCAGGACCCCGCCGGGCACGGCGGCGACGACGGCGCCGAACTTGGGGCACAGGCCGAACAGCAGGGCGAAGCCGGCGGCGGCCCAGTAGGCGGCGGTGGAGTAGACGCGGGTGGCGGCCATGACGCCGATGTTCTCGGAGTAGGTGGTGTTGGGCGGGCCGCCGAGCGCGGTGGAGAGCATGGACCCGGCGCCGTCGGCGCTGATGGCGGTGCCCAGTTGGTCGTCGAGGTTCTCGCCGGTCATCTCGCCGACGGCCTTGACGTGCCCGGCGTTCTCGGCGATCAGCGCGATGACCACGGGCAGCGCGACCAGGACGGCGGACCACTGGAAGGAGGGGCCGTGGAAGGCGGGCAGGCCGACCCAGTCGGCCCGGCCGACGCCGGACAGGTCCAGGCGCCAGTGGGCGGTGGCGTGCCCGGCGGCGTCGACGCCGTGGACCTTCCCGAGGACGCGGTCGAAGAGGAAGGAGATCCCGTAGCCGAACAGCAGCCCGAGGAAGATCGCGATGCGGGACCAGAAGCCGCGCAGGCACACCACCGCGAGCCCCGTGAACAGCATCGTCAGCAGCGCCGTCCACTGGTCCTGGGGCCAGTAGGTGGAGGCGGTGACGGGGGCCAGGTTGAAGCCGATCAGCATCACCACCGCGCCGGTGACGATCGGCGGCATCGCGGCGTGGATGATCCGCGCGCCGAAGCGCCGCACCGCCAGCCCCGCGAGGAAGAGCACCGCGCCGACGACGAACACCGCGCCGGTGACGACGGCGCTGGAGCCGCCCTGGGCGCGGATGACGGCGGCCACCCCGACGAAGGACAGCGAGCAGCCCAGGTAGCTGGGCACCCGGCCGTGGGTGGCGAGCAGGAAGATCGCCGTGGAGACGCCGGACATCATGATCGCCAGGTTCGGGTCCAGGCCCATCAGGACCGGCGCCACGAAGCTGGCGCCGAACATCGCGACCACGTGCTGGGCGCCCAGCCCGGCCGTCCTGGGCCAGGAGAGCCGTTCGTCGGGGCGCACGACCGCCCCGGGCGCGGGGGTACGCCCGTCACCGTGCAGCTTCCAGCGCACGCCGAGATCCATGTGGGGGTTTCGCTTTCTTCGCATCGGCGCCGTCCGGACGCGGTGCCCGTACGGTCGCACGCGCCCCATTCTCCCGGCCGGGCCCCCTGACCTGCGCACACGCTTCCGAACGGCCCCCGCGTGCCGGGCCGGGCCGGGCCGGTTAGAGCAGCTCGGCGCGCGCCGCCTGGATCCCGGCCTGGAAGCGGGTCCGCGCCCCGAAGCGGTCCATCAGCTCCCGCACCCACCGCTGCACGGTCCGCGTGGAGACCCCCAGCTGACGCGCGATCGACTCGTCCGTGAGCCCCGCGGCCAGCAGCGCCAGCAGCCGCCGCTGCCGCTCCGCCTCCCCCTCCCCGCCGCCCCCGACCTGCCCGCCGCCCTCCCCACCAGGCGAGGGCAGGCGCACCGCCTGCGCCCAGTACAGCTCGAACAGCCCCGCCAGCGCCTCCAGCAGCGTGGACGGACGCACCAGCAGCACACTCGTCAGCTCCGTGCCCGCACTCACCGGCAGCAGCGCCCACCTCTCGTCCAACAGGGCCAGCTTCAGCGGCAGTTCCGTGTGCACCCGGGCCTGCTCCCCGGCGGCGGCGAACGCGTGGATCTGCTCCAGGCGCCCCGCCTCGCGCAGCACCCCGGCGTGGTAGACGACCCGGGCCCGCACCCCGCGCGCGAGCAGCGCCAGCTCGGTGTCGGCGTCGCTGCGCCGCACGTAGGGCGGGCGGTCCAGGACGCGCATCTGCGTGCGGGTGCGCGACTGCAGGGTGCGCCACAGCTCGGCGATGGAGCGGCGCCCGCACACCACCTCGGCGGGGCCGTCGCCGCGCGGGTCCTCGCGGCCCTGGCGGTAGGCGCGGGTCAGCTCGCCCAGGCGGGTGCGGGCGCGGCGCAGTTCGCTCTCGCGGCGCTCCAGCAGCTCCTCCAGCGCGACGTCGGGGGCCAGCGCGCTCCACGCCCCGTCCCCCTGGGCGCGCACCAGGCCGTGCCCGGCCAGGGCCGCCAGCGCCGCGGTCACCGCCGGTACGCGCAGGCGCAGTTGCAGGGCGAGGTGGTAGGGGTCGGCGGCGCGGGTGCCCAGCAGGTGCAGGTAGAGGCGCTCCTCCGCCGCGCCGAGGCCCAGTGAGGCGAGCACGCCCGTCCCCGCCACGGCCCCTCCTCGTACCCGAAACCGCCCGCCGCACCCGTGGGCCCGATGCGCCCGCCTGCGACTGTGCGCCACCGGGTGCCCGAAATCAAGGGATTGACCGATCGGCATGTTCCCGCCATGTCGCGTTCCGGTCCCCGCCCCGCCCTTCCCGCCGCGCCGCCGCCGCGCCCAAGCTGGGCGCCGCCCCACAACCCCCACTCGAGGAGCCCCCCATGGCCCTGTCCCGTACCGTCCGCCTCGCGCTCGCCGCGGCGCTGGCCCTGCCCGCCGTCGCGGCGGCCGTCCCCGCCTCCGCCGCCCCCGCCCCGCACACCGCCCGCCCCGCGTACGGGGCGCACCACTTCGGGCACGGACCGCGCTACGACGGCGGCGTCTGGGGCGGCTACGTCGCCCAGGGCTCCGGCTTCCAGAGCGTGACCGGCTCCTGGACGATGCCCGCCGTGCAGTGCAACACCTCCAGCGACCTGTTCGCCCCGTGGGTGGGCATCGACGGCTACGGCTCCCAGACGGTGGAGCAGACCGGCGTGCAGGCGGACTGCTCCAGCGGCTCCCCGGTCTACTCGGCCTGGTACGAGATGTACCCGGCGCCGCCGCAGTACTTCTCCGACCCGGTCGACGCCGGCGACGTGTTCACCGCCTCCGTCGTCAACAGCGGCGGCGGCTCCTACACCCTGCAGATCAGCGACACCACCAAGGGCTGGAGCGAGAGCACCGTCCAGCAGCTCGACGGGCAGAACGTCAGCGCGGAGGCGGTCATCGAGTCCCCGTCCCAGAGCTACCCGTCCTTCAACCGCCTGGACTTCACCAACGTCACCGTCAACGGCCAGGTCTTCGACGCCTACAACCCGCAGGCCATCAACAGCGGCCCGTACACCGAGACCGCCCTGTCCAACGGCTCGTTCGCGATCGTCCCGGCCTAAACGGCCACCCGGGGACGCCGGGAGGTGAACCCTCCCGCACCCAGGGCGCCCCGGGCCCACCGCGACACCCCCGCACCAGGCACCCCCGTACGAAACCTCTCCCGCGCCGCCCTCCCGCACGGGCCCCGGCACGCCCCAACCGTGCCCGCGCCCCGGCCGCCCCCGCCGCCCGCGCCGCGGAACGGACATCCCGTCCGATTCCAGCCCGCCGCCCGCGAGTCGGCCGAAAACCGCACCCCCGCCGCCCCCGCCGCGGCCCCGCGACCACCCCCGGCGCCGATCCCGCCAGGTCGCCCGCCGCCGCCAACGGACGCCGCCCCCCACCCGGTTCACCCCGATCCGGCCGAACCCCCCGCGGGGCAATTGCGGACACAACCACCGCCCGGACAGAGGCAGTTAACACGCAGTCCACAAAACCGCAACGTCTTGCCCCGGCCCCCCGGGGCGTGGATTAGTGGTGCCCCCCGAACGGAACCGAACGCCCGGTCGGGAGACGCGGAGCCGGCCCCACCCCGGCCCGCCCCACCCGCCACGGCCGAAGGGGGACAACGAGCGTGCGCCCGTCCGACTACGAGCCCTACTGCCAGACGGACCCCGTCTTCTACGACGACCCCGCCGCCGGCGACGACACCGAGGACCTCTACCCCCAGGCCACCGCCCCCCTGCCCGACGGCTGGGAACGCACCCGCGACGGCGTCTGGGTCTACCACCACCCCGCCGGCACCGTCCTGCCCGACCAGGGCTGGAAGGTCCACGTCTCCGGCACCCCCGACAACGCCCCCTCCGTCATCGACACCGTCCTCGCCCACGCCCACGCCCACCGCCTGAGCGTCAAGCACCTGCGCGGCCGCGCCACCGTCCTCAAGGCCAACGCCAAGTACGCCCCCCGCGGCTCCAGCGGCAAACTCCTCACCCTCTACCCCCGCGACGAGGCCGAACTCCACGACACCCTCACCGCCCTCGAACCCCTCCTCAAGGACCACCGCGGCCCCTACATCCTCAGCGACCTGCGCTGGCGCACCAGCGTCCTGCACATCCGCTACGGCGCCTTCCGCCAGCTCTACTGCCTCGACGACCAGGGCCGCACCGTCGCCGCCCTGCGCGACGCCGACGGCACCCTCGTCCCCGACCGCCGCCGCCCCGTCTTCTCCGTCCCCGACTGGGTCACCGTCCCGCCCTTCCTCACCGAGCAGATCCACGCCCGCACCCAGGACCAGGCCGCCCCCGACGACTTCCCCTACACCGTCGAACGCGCCCTGCACTTCTCCAACGGCGGCGGCGTCTACAAGGCCCGCGACCGCCGCGACGGACGCACCGTCGTCCTGCGCGAGGCCCGCCCCCTGGCCGGCCTCGACGCCCACGGCACCGACGCCGTCACCCGCCTGCACCGCGAACGCGACATGCTGCGCCGCCTCGAGGGCCTCGACTTCGTCCCCCGCCTCTACGAGCACCGCACCGTGTGGGAACACGAGTACCTCGTCGAGGAGTTCGTCGACGGCGAGAAACTCGAACGCTTCCTCTTCACCGGCCGCCACCCCCTCCTCGACGGCGACCCCGACCCCCAGGCCGTCGCCGAACACGCCGCCCTCGCCCTCGACTTCGCCGACCAGCTCACCGCCATGCTGCGCACCCTGCACGAACGCGGCGTCGCCTTCGGCGACCTTCACCCCGGCAACGTCATGGTGCGCCCCGACAACCGCCTGGCCCTGGTGGACTTCGAGCTCGCCTTCGACCTGGAAGGCGGCACGCCCCCCGCCTTCGGCGCCCCCGGCTTCATCAGCCCCGCCGCCCGCACCGGCACCGCCGTCGACGACTACGCCCTCGCCTGCCTGCGCCTGTTCCTGTTCCTGCCGCTGACGTTCCTGATCGAGCTCGACGCCGGCAAGGCCGCCGACCTCGCCCACGCCGCCGCCGCCCGCTTCGGCCTGCCCGACACCTGGGCCGGGCAGCTCCTCGCCGACCTCGCCCGCGCCACCGGCGGCACCCTGCCCCCCGGCCGCCTCCACCGGGCCGGCGCCCCCCAGGGCCCCGCCGAACTGCCCGACCCCGCCACCCCCGAAGGCCTGCGCGCCCTCGCCGACGACCTCGCCGCCGGCATCCTGGCCGCCGCCACCCCCCACCGCGCCGACCGCCTCTACCCGGGCGACCCCGAGCAGTTCACCCGCCAGGGCACCGACCTCGCCCACGGCGCCGCCGGCGTCCTCTACGCCCTCGCCGCCACCGGCCGCCCCGTCCCCGCCGAGCACCTCGACTGGCTCCTGGCGGCCGCCCGCCGCCCCGACGCCGTCCACCCCGGCCTCCTGGACGGCCTCGCCGGCACCGCCCTGGCCCTCGACGCGGCCGGCCGCACCGACGACGCCCACGACGTCCTCGAACGCGTCCACCACCTCACCGCCACCCGCGAGGGCCTCGGCGTCCTCGGCCCCACCCTCGCCTCCGGGCTCGCCGGCCTGGGCCTGGCCCACCTGCACCTGGCCGCCGGCCACCCGGACGCCGACGCCCTCCTGCGCCGCGCCGAGGACCTCGCCCACCGCCTCACCACCACCGCCCAACCGCCCGCCGGCACCGGTCTGCTCACCGGCCCCACCGGCAGCGCCCTGTTCCTGGTGCGCCTGCACGAGCACACCGGCGAGGCGCGCTGGCTCGCCGCCGCCCGCACCGCCCTGGCCGAGGACCTCGCCGGCGCCCGCCAGGACCGCAAGGGCCTCCTGCTCGCCCACGACGGCCGCACCACCGCCTACCTTGCCGACGGCTCCGCCGGCGCCGCCCTCACCGCCCGCGCCCTGCAGGCCCACCTGCCCGGCGACCACGACCTCGCCCGCGCCGCCGAGGAGCTCGAACGCGCCTGCCACGCCGAGTTCGTCCTCATGCCCGGCCTCTTCGAAGGCCGCGCCGGCCTGGCCACCGCCCTCACCGCCGCCCCCCGCGAGCGCCAGCTCGCCCGCCTCGCCTGGCACCTGGTCCGCCACCAGGGCCGCGCCGCCGTCCCCGGCCACCAGCTCCTGCGCCTGTCCTGCGACCTGGCCACCGGCTCCGCCGGCCTCCTGCTGGCCCTCCACGGCGAGGCCCTGCCCCTCCTGAGCCCCCGGAGCGCCACCGCGCCCCGGTGAACCACCCCACCCACCCACAGAAATGAGGTAACGCCATGGCCTTCATCCTCGACCTCCAGGGCCTCGCCGAGGAGTCCGAGTCCGTCGTCGAGTCCCTGTGGTGCAGCCACTGGTCCTCCCGCGCCTGCATGTAACGGGAGCACCCCCACGGTGCCCGCCCCCGACCCCGGGGGCGGGCACCGTCCCTTCCCGTCCCCGCCACTAAAAGGCACTGGTGTATGCGAACGGTGAAGCCCTAGGGTGGCGACCCGTCACCTGTGGTCCAGACCTGGAGTTCCAGCACCGATGTCCTCGCCCGCCGTTTACCGGTCGCCGCGTACGACCGCCACCGTCGCCACCGTCCTGCTCGCCGTGACCATGGCCGTCTCGGTCCTCGCGGTCGTCGCCGACCTGCTCCTGTTCGGCTCCGCCGACGAGATCAGCCCCAACAGCCTCACCACCGCCGACTGGATGGTCGCCCTCTCGGGCCTGCTGCAGGTGCTGGCCCTGATCGCCACCGCGGCCGCCTTCATCACCTGGTTCCACCGGGTGCGCGTCAACGCCGAGGTGTTCGACCCGATGGGCCACCGCCGCACCCGCGGCTGGGCGATCGGCGCCTGGTTCACCCCGGTGGTGTGCCTGTGGTTCCCCCGCGAGATCGCCGTCGACATCTGGCAGGCCGGCGCCCGCCGCGACGCCTCCGGGGCGCGGGTGCCGCAGCCGCTGGGCGTGCTGAACACCTGGTGGATCACCTTCTGGCTGGCCAACGCCACCGGCCGCATCGGCGGCAACATCTTCGACAGCGCCGCCTACGCCGACTCCTACCGCACGGCCGCGCTGTGGCTGCTGGCCTCGGACGTGCTGGACCTGGTCGCGGCGGCCTTCGCGATCGCGGTGGTCCAGAAGCTCTCGGCCACGCAGGAGGAGCGCTTCGCCGAGCTGGCCGCCGCCCACCCGTACGGCCCCGGCTTCCCGGGCACTCCCGGCTTCCCGTACGCCCCCGCTGCCCCCGGCTTCCCCGGCGCTCCCAGCGCCCCCGCTGCCCCCGGCGCGCCCGCCGGGAGCTGACGCTCCGCCGCTCCGCCGCCGGGCCGCCCCCGCCACCGCGGGCGCGGCCCGGCGGCCCCGGTGCGGGTGACGGGTTCGAGTCCCGTCACCCGCACCGCCGGCCCTCAGACCTCCGCGCTCTCCTGCAGCCGGTCGGCCAGCCCGGCCGCCGCGAACGCGGCCGCCAGCTCCTTCTGCCCCTCGGTGAAGTGCGCCCAGCTGTCCTGGTGCACGGGCACCACCGCGCGGGCGCCGAGGATGCCGGCGGCCCGGGCGGCCCCGGCGCCGTCCAGGACGAGCAGGTCGCCGTCGAACAGGACGGGGATGCGCGGGGCGCCGGCGAAGAGGATGGCGGTGTCCACCGGCGCGAAGCGCGCCGCGATCTCGGTGACGGCCTCCAGGGAGGCGTTGTCGCCGCTGACGTAGACGGTCGGCAGGCCCTCGCCGGTGAGGACGAACCCGGCGACCTCGCCGCTGACGGCCTCGACCTGCTCGCGCGTGCCGGGCCCGTGCACGGCGGGCACGGCGGTGACGGTGACGGTGCCGCCGCCGGGGCGCTCCAGCACGGCCTCCTCCCAGGTGGCCAGCCCCCGCGCGGTGCCGCCCAGGCGCTCGCCGCCGCCGGGGGTGGTGAGGGTCAGCGGCACGCCGGCGAGCAGTTCCCGCCCGGCGCGGTCGAGGTTGTCGGGGTGCTCGTCGTGGGAGAGCAGCACGACGTCCACCCGCCCGAGGTCCTCCACGCCGCCGGTGGGGGCGGTGGTCTTGGTGAGCCCGGGGCGCCCGTCCCGGGGGTAGTCGCCGGGGCCGTCGAAGGTCGGGTCGGTCAGGAAGCGCAGGCCGCCGTACTCGAACAGCGCGGTCGGTCCGCCGAAAACGCGCACGGGAAGCTGGGTCACGACATTCACCTCACGGATGGGAGCGATGTATCCGTGAGAGAATCTAGGCGATCATCACGGATGAGCGCAACCACTACCATGAGAACCATGACCGCAGAGCGCCCCCGCACCCCGCCCCACCAGCCCCGGGACCCCGCGAACCTGCAGGGCCCGGACCGGCCCGACCCGTCCGGCGGGGCCCCGGACGTCCTGCCCGCCCCGGGGGAGGAGCAGCACATCTCCCTCGCCCTGGCCAACAGCGCCCTCGCCCTCCCCGGCCTGCGCCTCGACCGCCTCGCCACCCCCGCCGACGCCGAGCACTGGCTCCTCGCCCACGGCCTCACCCCCGCCCCCGCCGGCCTGCAGGAGATGTGCGCCGCCCAGGTCCGCTCCCTGCGCGAGCACCTGCGCTCTCTCTTCGCCTCCCACACCAGCGCTCAGCCCGCGCACCCGGCCGCCCTCGCCGCCGTCAACGACGCCCTCACCCGCGTCCCCACCGCCCGCCTCCTGCAGTGGGACGAGAGGAAGGGCCCCTACCGCGCCACCCCCCACCCCACCACCGCGATGGTCGACCACGCCCTGGCCGCCGTCGCCGCCGACGCCGCCGACCTCCTCACCGGCCCCGACGCCCCGCGCCTGGCGGCCTGTGCCTCGTCCCCCTGCGTCCGCTTCCTCCTGCGCCAGGGCCGGCGCCAGTGGTGCTCCACCCGCTGCGGCGACCGCGCCCGCGCCGCCCGCGCCTACGCCCGCCGCTCCGCCCCCCAGAACCCCTGACCCCCTGACCAGCCGCCGTCAACTTCCGCTGCTCATGCGGGAGTTCAGCGCCGTCCCGACCGGCCCATGACACACCGTTCAGGTCACCCGGGGCCCGAAAGCGGACAGGAACCCCGCCCCGGCGCCCGAAGGCGGTGCCACGGCGCCGCACGCCTGCCAGGATGCCCAGCACGCACACGAAAGCGATGTGACATGTCACATGTGTCCTGGGGGAGTCCCGGGGCACCCGACCACGGAGGACCCCCGTGAACCGCACCGCCCTCGCCGCCGCCCTGGCCGCCACCACCCTCCTCGCCCCCGCGGCCGCCACCACCGCGGCCCACGCCACCACCGGCACCGACACCGTCGTCTGCGGCACCCCCGGAGCCCCCAACTACCTGACCATCAGGGCCTGTCTCGCCATCAGCGGCCACCAGGTCCGCGCCTACGGCTACGTCTCGCCCACCGACCCCTCCTGGCAGGACCAGCAGGTCACCTTCCTCCTGACCACCGCCGGCGTCACCAGCCCGCCCCAGGCCACCGACAACCCCACCGTCCTCATCACCTCCGCCGCCACCGGCGGCACCAACGCCGGCAGCGTCACCGGCGCCGTCCCCTGCAACACCCCCGTCCGGGCCTCCTTCAGCATCAACCAGCCCGGCTGGGCCCCCTCCACCGCCACCGTCACCGCCACCGTCACCTGCTGACCCACCCACCCCGGGACGGGGCCCCGCCGGGCCCCTCCCGCACCCCCCGCCCTCTGCGCGACTACCCTGCCCCCTCATGGACGACCACCCCCCGACCGCCCACCCCCCGGCCGCCACCCAGCGCCTGTTCATCGCCCTCGCCCCGCCCGACGACGCCAAGGGCGAACTCGACCACGCCCTGCGCCACGCCCGCGCCGACCACCCCCGCCTGCGCTGGAACCGCATCGAGGACTGGCACATCACCCTCGCCTTCCTCGGCGAGCAGCCCCGCGCCGCCGCCACCGCCCTGCGCGCCGCCCTCGCCGCCCCGGCCGCCGCCCACCCCGCGCCGCGCCTGAACCTGTACGGGGGCGGCCACTTCGACGACCGCCTGCTCTACGCCCGCGTCGGCGGCGACCTTCAGGCCCTGCACCGCCTGGCCGAGGAGGTCCGCGCCCTCGCCCGCGCCTGCGGCGCCGACTACCGCCCGCGCCCGTTCAACCCCCACCTGACCCTGGCCCGCGCCCGCCGCGACGACCCCGCCGCCGTACCCCGGGCCGCCGCCACCCTCGCCGCCTTCACCGGCCGCCCCTGGCCGGCCGAACGCCTCCACCTCGTCGGCGGCGAGCCCGGCCCCGGGCCCGAGCCCGGCCCCGTCCGCTACCGCGACATCCAGGCCTGGCCCCTCACCCCCGCCGCCCGCGCGTAGTACAACGGAAGGCATGGGAAAGCAGAGCGCCGTCGTCCTGTACGTGCTCGCCATGGTGGCCGTCGTGATCGCCGTCGACGTCCTCCTCTTCCGCCACCACTTCTGGCCCCGGCTGATGGTCAACGCCGGCATCGTCCTCGTCTTCGGCGCCTTCTACCTGCGCTTCCTGCGCCACTGAACACCGGAAGGCCACCGAACACCGGAAGGCCGCCGAACGCCGGAAGGGGAGGCGCCCCGAGGCGCCTCCCCTTCCCGTCGACCCCCGGCGGACATCCCGCCGGGCGGCCCTCAGTGCGCACGCGGCTTCACCGGCCGCCGCTCGAACCGCGCCGCCACCGGGCGCCGCAGCCCCCGGCGCGCCAGCTTCGCCTCGCGCACCAGCCGCTCGTGCTCGGCCTGCTGCGCGAGCTCCCTGGCCTGCTGCTGGAAGGTGTCGTACTCGAACATCTCGGCTCCCCCTCGCGGGTTCCGTCTCCCGTTTCCCTGACACCTAAGAGCTTCCTCCCCCAGTGGGGGCCCGGGCATCGGGAGCCTGCCCGATCTTCCGCCCCCCGCACGCCTTAGCCCCGCCCCGCGCACCCGCCTAAGACCCCCCGCACCCCCGAACCCCAGGCAAACGGGCCCCCTTACCTTCCCCGCACCGCCTTAGACGCCTAAGCCCCCTTCACCACGCGGGGTTGACACCCCGCCCCGGCCGCCCGCCCCTTGATCATCCGCCACCCGGCCGCCTAGGCTGCCGACGAACCGTCAACCCACGAACGGACAAGGCCCGCCATGGAACTCAACGCCCGCCACAGCGCCCTCATCGCCACCGCCGCAGCCGCCCTGGCCGCCGCCGCCGTCACCGGCGTCACCGCCGCCGAGACGGCCCCCGCCCCCGAGAGCGCCCTCACCGTCGAGGCCCACATCGCCATCGGCGCCCCCACCGCCCTGGCCCTGCCCGACCACATGTCCCTCTGACCCCTGGCGACCCCCCGTGACGGCCCCCGCCGACCCCACCGTCCAACTGGTCACCCGCACCGCCGAGCACCTGCTCGCCCTGTGGGAGTCCCGGCCCGAGATCCGCCACCCGGGCTGGGACCGCCCCTTCCGCCCCCTCGCCGACCTCCTGCCCGGGGCCGACCTCGACTTCGCCGCCCACAACCCCCAGATGGTCCCCCTCCTGTGGTACCCGGCGCTGCGCCACGGCCCCGACGCCCGCCCCGTCATCGAGGTCTTCGACCACCTCCCGCCCGGCCTCGGCCCGCCCCTGCCCCGCCGCCAGGACCTCTCCCGCATCTACAGCTGGGCCCTGGCCTCCCGCACCGCCCTGCACTGGATCGCCGAATGCCTCGACGGCCGCCCCCTCCTCGAGGTCGGCGCCGGCAGCGGCTACTGGGCCCACCTCCTGCGCGCCCAGGGCGTCGACGTCCTCGCCACCGACGCCGAGGCCCGCACCGAGCACAACGGCTGGACCTCCCACTACCGCTACACCGCCGTCACCCCCGGCCACGCCCCCGCCGACGCCGCCGCCCACCCCGACCGCGTCCTCGCCCTCCTGTGGCCGCCCCACCGCGACCCCATGGCCGCCGACACCCTGCGCGCCTACCGGGGCCCCGCCCTCCTCTACCTCGGCGACCGCCCCGGCGGCCTCTGCGCCGACGACGACTTCTTCACCCACCTGCGCACCCACTGGCGCCCCGTCTCCACCTGCCCCCTCACCCTGCGCTGGCTCGCCAACCACGACACCGCCACCTTCTACACCCGCCGCTAGAAGGCCCCGCCCGCCGCCGCCCCCGCCGCCGCCCCCGCCGCCGCGTCAGCCCTCGCCGTCACCCCGCGCGGTGGAGTGCATGGTGAACGTGATGTCCCGCCCCTGCAGGACCGGACCGCTCTGGGTCCCGCCGCTGACGCTGTTGCTGTTGTGGACGGAGCCGGCGGAATCGGCCTGCGCCTGCTCCCACCACTGGCCGAGAAGCACACGGAACTCCGGGTCCAGGGCCGCCCGCACACCCAGCGCGGTGGCCAGCGCCTGCGCCCGGCCCGGGTCGGCGGGAAGCGTCTCCAGGGCCGAGAGCTCGACCTCCCCGGAGCTCACCCCGGCCGGCCCCTCCTGATCCGGCCCCCCGCCGCGCCGGAACGGACGCTTGACCAGCGCGAGGAGCGCCTCCCACACCTGGCGCCCGGCCTCGGTGGCGGCACCGCCCGCGAGCGCGGTGAGAGCAGCAGCGGTGATCGGCTCCACAACGGTTCTCCCTTCGTTCGGCTGTCGCTCACACCATAGGGACAGCCCGCCGCCCGGACAGCACCTCTTCGGGACAACCGCCACCCCCCACCCGCCCCGCGCCCCCACCCGCCACGACCCGCGTCCCACACCCCGGGCCGGCCGCGTGAGACACCCGCAACCACCACCTGAGACGGCGAACGGTTGCCCGCCCCCGCGGGCGTGCGGCATCGTGACGGACAACGCACCACGCCCACCCCGGCATCGACCCGCGCCACCACACGCGAGACAGGGCGGGCGCTGGCCGCGACGCTTCACGGGGCGACGGGCAACGAGGCCCTCGGCCAGGAACACCCGGCCGCGAGCCGGCCCCCCGGCGCGCACGAACCCGCCACCCCCGGGCCCAGCACCACCGCCGCCGCGGAGACCGACCCGACCCGGCCGGACCCCACCCGACCCACACGCCGAGGCCAGGTACGTCCATGCCGCGCACCGACCCACCCCCCAGCACCCCCAGCACCCCCGACACCCCCGACGCCGGCCCCGCCCTCCTCTACGAGGGCCCCGACCGCGACCGGCTGCACCACCTCGTCACCGAACGCCTCGCACCCCACCGCCTCACCGTCCCCGACGGCCGGCGCCTCAACAGCCGCTTCACCCGCCTCCACGAAGGCCGGCTCGCCCTCCACGAACTGCGCTACGGCACCGACGTCACCGTCTCCCCGGGAGAGCTCGGCGACTTCTACAACGTCCAACTCCCCCTCTCCGGCAGGGGAGTGGTCACCGTCGACGGCATCGCCCTGCCCTCCACCCGGACCATCGCCGGCCCCGGCAGCCGCATCTCGATGACCTGGGACGGCGAGGCGAGCAACCACATCCTCACCATCCCCGCCCCCGCCCTCACCCGCGCCCTGCACACCCGCGGGCTGCGCCCCCGCGCCACCGGCCCGCGCTTCGACCCCGTCCTCGACGAGCGCAACCCCCTGACCGCCGCCTGGATCCAACTCGCCCTCGGCTTCCGCGAGTTCCTCGCCTCACCGCTGAGCCGCCGCTCCCCGCTGGGCCTGCGCGACTTCGAGCACCTCCTCATCGACGGCCTGCTGGACGCCCAGCCCCACACCCCGCCCAGCGGCACCCCGACGGCCACCGGCCCGGCCACCGGCGGCCCCGCCGCCCTGCTCCCCGCCCTGCGCCGCGCCAAGGCCTTCTGCGAGGAACACGCCCACGAACCCGTCACGGTCGCCGACATCGCCCTCGCCGCACGCACCACCCCGCAGAGCCTGCGCCAGGCCTTCCGCACCCACCTCGACACCACCCCCCGCGCCTACCTGCGCCGGCTGCGCCTCGACCGCGTCCACCACGACCTCCTCGCCATCGCGCAGGGCCGCGCCCACGGCACCGTCACCGACGTCGCCGGCCGCTGGGGCTTCACCCACCTCGGCCGCTTCAGCGCCGCCTACCGCCAGTCCTACGGCAGGCCGCCCTCCGCGACCCTGCGCCCGGGCCCCTGAACCCCGGCCCCCCGTCCCCGCTATCCGCAAACCCTGCAACTCCCGCGACACGAAAGCGGATAGCGGCGCACCCGCACTCCCGCGAGGCTCGTCCCGAACACCGGCCGGCGTTCAGCCCACCCCGCCCCCTCTCCGAAGGGACACCCCCGTGAGCATCACCTCGCGCCTCGCCAGGGCCGCCGCCGCGACCGCCGTCGCCGGCGCCGCCCTCCTCGCCCCGCTCGCCGCCGCCCCCGCGGCCCAGGCCGCCCCGGCCGGCTGCAACGCCGGCGGCCTGTGCGTCTACTGGAGCGCCAACTACGTCGGCACCGTCCAGACCGTCTACCAGGACAACGACGACCTCAGCCAGTACGTCAACTTCAACAACACCAGCGGCGGTTCGGCCTTCAACAACGGCAACAGCTGCAACGTCGTCGTCTTCGCCCAGAAGAACGCCGCGGGCTTCGGCTGGACCATCTACCGCGGCACCGGCTGGACCCTGATCGGGCAGGGCCTGCCCGGCCAGATCCTCTCCAACCGCTGGTGCACGGTCTGACCCGGCGATGAGGACCAGGACCACCCTCGCCCTCGCGGCGGTCCTCCTGGGCGCGGGTGCCGCCGGATGCTCCACCTCCGGCGGCACCACCGCCCCCACGGCCCTGCCGCGCCCCTTCGACGGCGTCGCCCACTACGACGAGCAGCAGCGCACCGCCCTGCACGACGCCGAGGAGGCCCTCGTCACCGGCTGCATGCGCGAGCGCGGCTTCACCTACCGCCCCCAGTCCCTGGCCGCCGGCGACCACCGCGTCGACGCCAACCCGTACGGGCTGCTCGGCGCCGACCAGGCCGCGAGCGACGGCTTCGGCGTGATCAGCACCGCGCTGAACCTGAAGCCGAAGACCGACCCCAACCGGGACCACGACGGCGACCAGGCCTGGAAGAACGCCCTCCTGGGCACCGACGCCCACCGGATCACCGTCGACCTGCCCGACCACCGGCAGTTCTACTACAACGACGACGCCTGCCTCACCCGCGCCCGCGACGCCCTCTACGGCCCCGACTACCTGCGCCTGTTCAACACCTTCCAGGTCCTCACCGACAAGGTCGTCACCGCCGTCCAGGCCGATGCCCGCTACGGCGCCGCCGAGAGCCGCTGGCACGACTGCATGTCCGCCGCCCACGAGGACGCCGCCCGCCTGACGGACCCGGTGGCCGCGATCGACCGGCAGGTGAAGCAGGACGGCGGCGACCCGGCCAAGGCCCACGACCTCATCGGCCGCGAGCTCTCCCTCGCGAAGACCTCCGCCCGCTGCCAGGACCGGGCGGGCCTGGCCGCCGTCGTGGACCGGCTCCAGGCCGACGCCGAGAAGAGCGCCCTCGGCCCCGACCAGCCCCTCCTGGACCGCCTGCGCGACCTGCGCCGCCAGGCCCTCGCCCGTGCCGCCCGCCCGACCCCGTGACCGAAGAGGGCCCACCCCCCGTCAGGGGCAGGCCCTCCCGGTGCGCCGCACCGGCCACGGCCGGTTCAGGACCACCGGGTCGACCGGCGTCGGGCCAGGGAAGCGGCCGACGGGACCCCCGCCCCCGTCGGCCGCGGCGTCCGCAGACGGACCCCTCCGGTCGCGTCCGCCGTCCTGGGCCGGGCCCCGGGGCCGGGACAAGGCCATGCCCCCCCGGCCCGGCCGGGGGTTGTCCCCCCGGGAAAGTGTCGGGCCGCCCCCAGTGCGAGCGGGCCGCCACAGGCGTGATCATCTTCTCAACGGGGCCGTGCACCACCAAGGTTGAGGAGCCATCACATGATCACAAGCAGCCGGTTCCGGCTGGCGGCCGCTGCGCTCGCCCTGGCCGCCACGGCGGCCCCCGCGACGGCCGCGCACGCCTCCCCGCCGCCGTCCGCACCCGCCGCCGCACCCGCCGCGCCGGACCCCGTCCGCGCGCTGGAGAGGATCGCCCACCCGCTGCTGTCGGCGGAGCCGGGCACCGGCACGGCCGACCTGCGCGCCCTCGGGGAGATGGTCGGCGACGCCAAGGTGGTGGGCGTGGGCGAGGCCACGCACGGCTCGCACGAGTTCTTCGCGCTGAAGGACCGGCTCTTCCGCTACCTCGTCGAGAAGAAGGGATTCACCACCTTCACCCTGGAGATGAGCTGGTCGGCGGGGCTGCGGATCGACGACTACCTCCAGCACGGCAACGGCGACGGCAGCGGCGACGCCCGGCAGGTGGTGCACGAGACGATGGCCGGATCCCCGTGGGACCGCGAGGAGTTCGCGACCCTCGTCGGATGGATGCGCGACCACAACGTCCAACACCCCGACCGCCCGGTCCACTTCACGGGCGACGACATCGGCGCACCCCGGCTCGACGCCCGCGTCTTCGACGAGGTCACCTCCTACGTCCGGCGCACCCACCCGGAGTCGCTGCCCCGGCTGGCCGAGCTCTTCACCACCCTGCGCCCGATCGACGACGCCGTCAACGGCTACCTGCTGAACCGGCCGCTCGCGGAACGCCGCCAGAACGGGGCCACGGCACAGCAGCTGATCGACCTGATGAACAGTCAGGGCAAGCCGGGCGAGGGCGACTTCGACTTCGCCCTGCAGAACGCCCGCAACATCGCCCAGACCTACACCTTCCTCACCGTCGACCTCTCCGACCAGGCCTCGCTGACCGCCGCGGAGCGCTACCGCGACCAGGTCATGGCCGACACCACGGCGTGGTGGCAGCGCCACCTCGGCGGCAAGGTCCTGCTGTCCGCCCAGGACACCCACGTCGGCTACGCCGCCTCCGACCCCACCACGTACCCGAAGACCCAGGGCTCGTTCCTGCGCGACGCCCTGGGCGCGGACTACCTCGCCATCGGCACCACCTTCGACCAGGGGTCCTTCCTCTCCAAGGACCAGCCGCTCCTGGGCGACTGGAAGAAGTTCACCGTCCCCGCCGCCGGCGCCGGCACCAACGAGTACACGCTCGACCAGGTCCGGTACCGCAACTACTACGCCGACCTGCGCAAGGCCCCCGTCGCGGCCCGCAACTGGCTGGACGTCCCGCGCCCGACGTACAGCTTCGGCACGCAGTACCCGGTCGTCCCGACACCCGTGGTCGCCGTCGGCCGGGCCTACGACGGCCTGATCCACCTGCACAGCGTCCGGGAGGCGACGAAGCTGTAGCCCCGCAGGGCCGGGTGGCGTAGTCGCCGGGCCCACCCGCCGCACGCCCGCGCCCCTTCCCGGGGCACGGGCGCACGGCGACGGGACCGGGCCGTGGGCCGGCTGCGGGGCGCCGGGGGCCGGGCCGGGAAGGCCGCTGCACGCCTTCCCCCACCCACCAGGAGCCCGCCGGCACCCCGGACCGCTTACCGCCTGCGCCCCGGACCGCCCGCCGCCGGCCGTACCGGCGGCCTGTCGGCGCCGCCCCGGAACCGTGCCGCCCGGTTCAGCCGGCGCCGAGCCCGCGGGACCGTCCGGCCCACCGGACCACGACCGGCACGGCCAGCCCCGCCGCGACGAACACGCCGCCCATGACCAGCCAGCCGGGTGCGCCCCAGCCCAGGCAGAGCAGGCCGAGCAGGCCGGGGGCGACGGTGTAGCACAGGCCCATGCCGATGCCGAACACGCCGGAGTACTGCCCCTGCGCGTGCGCGGGTGCCAGCCGGAACCGCAGTTCCATCGACGCGGCCGCGTGCCACAGCGAGCCCACCGTGTGGACGGCGACGCCGGCCGCCACGGCCGCCGCGGCGGCCCATCCCGGAAGGCCCGCGGCCGCCGCGACGACCGCCATGCCGGCCAGGAACGCCGGCCCGGCCCGCCGGGCGGCCCGCCCGGCCGCCTCGCCGCCCTCGACACGGCGGCTGGTGCGGACCTGCAGGACCACCACCATCACCGTGTTGACGGCGATCGCCACGCCGGTGAACCAGCGCGGCGCGTGGGTGTGCAGCACCACCCACAGCGGCAGGGCGTACGTCACCACCTCGCCCTGCATCCACAGGACGCCGTCCAGCACCACGAACGCCATGTACGGCCCGTCCTTCAGCGCGAGCCACCGGTCGGCCACGGCGGGGGAGGGCAGCGGCTCCAGCCGGGGCACCCGGAGCACGACGGCCGCGCAGCCGACGAAGGTGAGGGCGTTGGCGGCGATCAGCGCGCGGTAGGCGAAGGCGGAGTCGAGCTGGATCACCACGCCGGCGGCCAGCGCCCCGAAGGTGCTGGCCGCGAAGGCGGCCGAGCGCAGGTAGGAGCGGAACCTCGGCACCTCGTCGCCGCCGAAGCGGCGGATCATCGGGCCGCGCGCCGCACCCCCCGACGCCCCGGCCAGGTCGGTCACCGCCACGGCCGCGACGAACGCGGCGAACGAGCGGGCGAACAGCAGCGACAGCACGGCCACGGCCTGCACCAGCAGGGTGGCCAGGAAGATGCCGCGCGGGCCGCGCCGGTCGGCGAGGTGCCCGACCGGCGGACCGGCCAGCAGGCCGACCACCCCGGCGGCCCCCAGGCCCAGGCCGACCTGGCCGACGGGCAGGCCGATCACCCGCAGGGCGTACAGCGGCACCGTCGCCAGGAACGCCGCGGTGCCCAGCTGGTTGACGAACCCTCCGAGGGCCAGCCGCCGCTGGGGCGCGGACTCCAGGAGCAGCCCCCGCCGCACCAGCCAGGACCGGCGCCGCGCCGCGCCGCCCTCCCGAAGCCCGTCAGGAATCAGCCCGCTGGCCTGGCTCACCGCACCCCCACGTTGTCGATCAAGGCCGAGCCGACCGTTCTACCACCCGGTAACCGGCCCCGGCCAGGCCCGCCCGCCGTCCTGACGGCCGGTCACCGGCGCCGGCCGAGCAGGGCGGCGGTGTCGCCGCGCCGGTTCCAGGCGACGACGGCCAGCGGCACCATGAACAGGAACGGCGTCCCGGCGTTCTCCCCGTGCATCGCGGTGAGCTGGACGGCGAACGCGAACACCAGGAAGACGACGAGCGCCGCCGCGGCCGCCCCGGCCAGCCGCCCGACCAGCAGGCCGACCGCCCCGGCGAGCTCCACCAGCCCGGTCAGGTACATGAACCAGTGCCCCCACCCGATGGCGTCGAAGACGGTGGTGGCGGCGGGCAGCGCGAGCAGTTTGGGCAGCGCGCTGGCCAGGGCGAAGAACAGCGCGAGCAGGATCCGCAGCGCCCACACCGTCCGGACGACGGCCCGTCCGGACCTCACGGCGGCGGCAGTGGTGGCAGTGGCAGTGGCGGTGGTGGTGCTGGACATCTCAGGTCTCCCCGGGCAGTTGCCGTTGCTTTCCCGTATCCGACCGCCGCCGCCACCCGAACTCATCGCTCCGGCGGAAAAAGATTCCCCCCGCGCCCCGCCGGCCCCCGCACCGTCCAACCGCCACCGCGAAGTTGGCTGGACAACAGGAATTGGCGGAACGCTCACGCACCATTCGCCCGAACACCGCGCACACCCCGCCCACGGCTCCTAGGGTCGGGCCCGCTCGG
This sequence comes from Kitasatospora sp. NPDC101183, assembly GCF_044767945.1. Classification (NCBI taxonomy): domain Bacteria; kingdom Bacillati; phylum Actinomycetota; class Actinomycetes; order Kitasatosporales; family Streptomycetaceae; genus Kitasatospora; species Kitasatospora sp. NPDC101183. Next base: position 300,917 of record NZ_JBIWOW010000006.1, read on the forward strand.
GACCAGTCCCCCCGACGGAAAGGGCCTCACGTGACCTCCTTCGACCGGCGCCGATTCCTCCAGCTGGGCGGCGCCTCCGCCGCCGCGGCCGGCCTCGGCATGCTCCCGCCCGCGGTCGGCAAGGCCCTGGCACTGCCCGCCATCGGCCGACACCGCTCGATCGAGGACGTCGAGCACGTCGTCATCCTGATGCAGGAGAACCGCTCCTTCGACCACTACTTCGGCACCCTGCGCGGCGTCCGCGGCTTCAACGACCCGCGCCCCACCCTCCTGCCCGACGGCAAGCCCAACTGGCACCAGCCCGCCGCCTCCGTGCGCACCGCCCGCTACCACGACCGCGGCCTGCCGGCCTCCGAACAGGAGGTCCTGCCCTGGTACATCGACCCCAGGAACACCACCGAGCACCAGGCCGGCACCGACCACGGCTGGAGCAGCGGCCACCTCGCCTGGAACGAGGGGCGCCACGACCAGTGGGTGAACCAGAAGCAGGACGTCATGACGATGGGCCACCTCAAGCGCCAGGACCTCCAGTACCACTTCGCCCTGGCCGACGCCTTCACCGTCTGCGACTCCTACTTCTGCTCCGTCCACGCCGACACCGCCCCCAACCGCATCTACCTGTGGACGGGCACCAGCGACCCGCGCAACGCCTACGGCCGCAAGCCCAACGGCCCCGGCCTGTGGGAGCGCAACGACACCAACGGCTACACCTGGACCACCTACCCCGAACGCCTCGAGGCCGCCGGCGTCAGCTGGAAGCTCTACCAGGGCGGCTCCGGCGAGCCCGGCACGCCCACCGACAACTACACCGACAACTCCCTGATGTTCTTCGAGCGCTACCAGAAGGCGGAGGGCGCCACCGGCCCCCTCGTCGACAAGGGCGCCACCGACCACACCCTCAAGGAGTTCCGCGCCGACGTCGAACAGGGCCGCCTGCCCCAGGTCTCCTGGATCGTGCCGCCCTACAAGTACAGCGAGCACCCCTCCGCGACCCCCACCGACGGCGCCTACTACATCAACCTCGTCCTCGAGGCCCTCACCGCCAACCCCGAGGTCTGGGGCCGCACCGTCTTCCTCATCAACTACGACGAGAACGACGGCCTGTTCGACCACGTCGTCCCGCCCATGCCCCCCGCCGTCAGCGCCCCCGGCGGCCAGGGCATGGTCTCCGACGACCTCCGCACCAGCCTGCGCGACGAACTCCTCGACCTCGGCACGTACCCCGGCGAGATGAGCCCCCTGGTGCCCGGCGCCGACCCCGGCGGCCTGCAGCCCATCGGCCTGGGCCCGCGCGTCCCGCTGCTCGTCATCTCCCCCTGGTCGCGCGGCGGCTGGGTCTGCTCCGAGACCTTCGACCACACCTCCGTCCTGCGCTTCCTCGAAGCCCGCTTCGGCATCGACGAGCCCAACATCAGCGCCTGGCGCCGCTCCGTCTGCGGCGACCTCACCTCCGCCCTCGACTTCTCCGGCACCGACCCCCGGCCCCTGTCCATACCGGTGCCCGCCCCCCTCGCCTCCCGGGGCAAGCCCTACCAGGTGCCCCTGCCCCAGCGCATGCCCGTCCAGGAACCCGGCACCCGCCCGGCCCGCGCCCTGCCCTACGACCTCGTCGTCAACGAGGAGGAGACCGACAACCCCCGCCAGTTCCACCTCGACCTCGAGAACCGCGGCGAGGCCGGCACCTGGCTCTACGTCTACGACCGCACCGCGCCCGCGAGCGCCCCCCGCCGCTACGCCGTCTCCGGCGGCGACACCCTCACCGACCACTGGACGCTCCCGGACTCGGGCCGCTACCACCTCGCCGTGCACGGCCCCAACGGCTCCCTCCAGGAGTTCGAGGGCGAGGCCGCCACCGAACTCGTCGCCCGCTTCGACCCCCGCGGCACCAAGGTCCACGTCCACCTGCGCAACAACGGGCCCGCGCCCCGCACGGTCACCGTCGCCGACGCCTACGCCAAGGCCCCCGCGACGACCCGCACCCTGCGCCCGGGCGCCTCCGCGCAGCTCGCCCTCGACGTCGACCCGCGCAGCCGCTGGTACGACATCACCGTCACCGCCCCGGGCACCCCCGCCTTCCGCCGCCGCTGGGCCGGCCACCTCGAGAACGGCCGCCCCGGCACCAGCGACCCCGGCCCCCGCTGACCCGCCCCCGTCCTGTCCCGCCCGCGCGGGACAGGACGGGCCCCGCACCCCCGCGCGGGCGGCGGCCGCGCACCGTACGGGCCTCTCCCGCCGCCGGGGCGCTCACCGGTCGTAGCCCACCTCCGGGAAGCCGGGCGAGGGCCCGTCCAGCAGATGCCCCCGCCCGCGCAGGTGGAGGTCGAAGAACGCCCGCGGGTAGGCGCGCTGGAACGCCTGCGCCCGCCGCCCGGGGATCGTCCCGACGTCCTCCTCCAGATCGGACGCCGACCTGCCCAGGAGCGGGGCGAGCAGCGGCAGGATCAGCACGTCGTCGCCGAACGAGTGGTGCGCGGCCCCCCGCAGGGTCAGGTGCAGGCGCCAGCCGCGCAGGTGCGACCAGAACGCGCGCAGGGCCGGGTTGTTGTCCATGCCGCCCTTGCCCGGGGTGTCCACGACCAGGAACGGACGGTCGAGCCCGGCGTCCACCACCGGGCCCGCCGCGCCCCCGTCCAGGCTCATCCCCACGCCGATCCGCCCGTCGGCGAGCATCGCCGAGGCGGTGGCGGCGCCGCCCAGGGAGTGGCCGAGCATCCCGACGCGCCGCAGGTCGGGCGCCCCGCGCAGGCCCGCGGGCAGCGGGGTGCGGCAGACGCCGGGGTGGCCGCCCGCGCCGAGGACGGCGAGCCGGTCCAGGACGAAGCGGATGTCGGCGGTGCGGACGGCGAGGGCCTTGGCGTAGTCGACGACCCCGCCCAGCGGGTTCGTCTCGACGCGCCCGCCGGGGAAGGCGACCGCCGCCGCGTCGTAGGTGTGGTCGACGGTGACCACCAGGAAGCCGTGGCCGGCGAGGTCCTCCGCGACGCCGGTGCCGAACGAGCGCGACGCGTCGGCGCCGGGGGAGTACAGCACGACCGGCAGCGGGCCCGGCGGCCCGCCGACGGGGGCGCCCTCGCGGCCGTGGCTGCTCCCCAGCCGCACCCGGCCCGGGGGCAGGCCGAGGGAGGCCAGGTACCGCTCGGCCGCGGCTGGGGGCATCCAGGGGGCGGCGGGCCGCCCCGCGCCGCCGCGGGCGGGGTACCAGACGCTGATCATCAGCTCGCGGCAGGGCCGGGAGGGTACCCAGGGGTCCGGCCGCGCGGTGTCGGCCAGGTGCAGCGCGACGGTGCCCACCGGGTACGGCCCGTCCGGGGCGGGCAGCTGGAAGCACACGGGCCCCTCCCGCCCCGGGCGCGCGGCGGCGGCCGGCGCGAGCGGGCCCAGGGTCGTGGCGGCGGCCAGCGCGGCGCCCGAGGACAGCAGAGTTCTCCGGTTCATGCCCTCCACTGTTCCGCCCGGCGGGCCCGGCGGGCTTCGCCCCGGGGGACGAACCCGGCGTCAGCCCAGGAGGGTACGAAGGGCATCGGCCGCACGGATGAGTCAGCCCGCGAGATGACGTCCTGCGGGCTGACAGGCCCCGGGCCCGGCCCCGATAGCGTGGCCGCCATGGGTGATGGGCAGTCACGGCCGCTGGTGGCCGGGCGTCTGCGGGACGGGCACTGGCACGGCGTGGACACGGCCGCGGCCGTACTCCTGGCGCTCGCGTTCGGCGCGAGCCAGACGCGCGGCGCCGGCTGGGGCGCGGGAGCTGCGGCGGCCGCGGTCTGGCTGCCCGTCGCGCTGCGGCGCACACGGCCCCTCCTGGTCCTGTACACGGTCCTGGCCGCGGCGGTCCTCGCCACCGCGCTCACCGGCTGGGAGGAGTCCTGGGTCCCCGTCGCGGCCGCCCTGTACACGGTGGCGGCGCGCGAACCGCGGCGCCGCTCCGCGACGGCCCTCGGCTGCTCGATGGCCGCCGTCACGGCGGCCCTCGCCCTCGCACCGCGGCCGGCCCCGGACCCCGGGGCCGCCTGGGGCGGCGCCGTCTTCGCCGCGCTGATGACGGCCCTGCCCTGGCTGGTGGGCACCGCCCTGAAGGAGCAGCGCTCGCACGCGCGCCTCGCCGCCCGGCAGGCCGTGACCGACGAGCGCCTGCGCATCGCCCGCGAACTCCACGACGTGGTCGCCCACCACCTGACGGTCATCACGGTGCGGGCCGAGGTGGCCCGCGCCGTCGCCGCCACCAACCCGCAGGAGGCCGAGCACACCCTCGCCCTGGTCGGCACGGCGGGCCGCACCGCGCTCACCGAGATGCGCCGCATGCTCGGCGTCCTGCGCGCCCCCGGCGACGGCGCCGACCTGGAAGCCGCCCCCGGCCTGGCGGACCTGCCCGCCCTCGCCCACGGCGCCGGCCCGCACGTGGAACTGTCCGTCGACCCCGACCCGCCCCTGCCCCCGGGCGTGGAACTGGCGGTCTACCGGATCGTCCAGGAGGCCCTCACCAACGTCGTCCGCCACGCGGGATCCGCGAACTGCCGGGTGAACCTCTCCCGGACCGGCCCCGGAGAGGTCGAGATCGAGGTCGTCAACGACGCCCCGCCCCGCCTCCCGCCCCGACGCCCCGGCGGCGGCCACGGACTCATCGGCATGCGCGAACGCGCCGCCATGTGCGGCGGCACCCTCACCGCCGGCCCCCTGGCCACCGGCGGATTCCGGGTCCACGCCCGACTGCCCTGCCCACCGCAGAGCACACCGTGAACCACCCCGTCCGCGTCCTCATCGCCGACAACCAGGCCCTGCTGCGCGCGGGCTTCCGCCTGCTCATCGAGAGCGCGCCCGACCTCACCGTCGCCGGCGAGGCCGCCGACGGCGAACAGGCCGTCGACCTCGCCCTGCGCCTGCGCCCCGACGTCGTCCTCATGGACATCCGCATGCCCGGCACGGACGGCCTGGAAGCCACCCGGCGCATCTGCGCCCACCCCGACACCGCCGGCACCCGCGTCCTGGTCCTCACCACCTTCGACCTGGACGAGTACGTGTACGCCGCCCTGCGCGCCGGAGCCAGCGGATTCCTCCTCAAGGACATCCTCCCCGCCGACCTCCTCACCGCCCTGCGGGTCGTCGCCGCCGGCGACGCCCTGCTCGCACCCGCCGTCACCCGCCGCCTGATCCACGAGTTCGCCGCACGCCACCACGACCCGCACCCGCGACCCGCCCGGGACCTGCCGGGCGTGACCCCGCGCGAACGCGAAGTCCTCCACCTGGTGGCCCGCGGACTGCCCAACCCCGCCATCGCCGAGCACCTGGGGCTGAGCACCGCGACCGTCAAGACCCACGTCCGCCGCCTCCTGGCCAAACTCCACGCCCACGACCGCGCCCAGATGGTCGTCATCGCCTACGAGAGCGGCACCGTCGTCGCCGGCGGCAACCCCCCACCCCCGTACGGAGGTTGCCGCCCCGCACCCTCGACAGACACCTCTCACTGAGAGCCCTGCTCGCGGCGGCCCTGTTCGAGACCGGTACGGCGCGCGGATCTCGGGCGGCCGCACCCACCGCTACGCGTTCGCGTACCGCTCCACAGCCCTGGGCGGCCAGCTCGGCGCCGCCCACACCGTCGAACTGCCCTTCGTGTTCGACAACGCCCACCGGCCCTGGCTCCACGCGGACACCCGCCTGCTCGGCCCCGACCCCGTCCCCGCCGGACTCGCGGCCCGCGTCCACGGCGCCTGGACCGCCTTCGCCCGCGACGGCGACCCGGGCCGGGCCCGCTACGACCCCTCAGCAGGTCCTCGACGGATCCGGACCACCTGACCACCACGATCCAGGGGCCGTCGGGCGGCGGCGCCACAGGCCGGTGCCGGCCATGCCCGGGGGCGTGGCCGGCACCGACGAGCCGGGGTGGAGCGAATTCACGTCACGGAAGAATTCGACGGCGACCCACGTGAGGGGACTTACGGCGATGCGTCCGGGAGAATTCCGTACGGGCCCGCTCCGCCGGTTCCTCAGAGGATCCGGATGGAGTTGACCTTCGGCGGGCGGTTCGGGTACGAGATGTCGGTCCAGCGGTTGACCCTCACCGAGTCGCCGTTGTCGTCGGAGTAGACCAGGTCGTTGTTCCCCGTGGAGATCCGGTCGACCCACCACCCGCCGAAGCCGATCGACCCGGCGTTCGCGTAACAGTCGACGCTGTCACGGCCGTCGAGGTGCGACCAGATCTTGAGGAAGTCGTTGCGGCTCCCGTCGCACGGGATGTGGTCGATGGCGAAGGCACTGCCGGACGGCACGGCCACGGTGAGCGTGGCCGCCGCGGCGAAGGCCACGGCCATCGAACCCATGGCCTTCTTCGCGTTCGAGAACATGAATCCTCCTCAGTCGGATAAAATCACGAATCGAATTCCGCTGCGCAACGAATTCCCGTTGCGTCGTGCCCGATCAGTATCCGGGCCACTTTCATGACGGTCAATCGAACACCCCTTGGTCCAACCCGTTCCAGGCCATTTCCCTACAGGATTTCCGCAAGGCGTGGGGCGCCCTGTTCCGGTGTGACCCGAGAGGCCCCGGGGTCGGGCGGCCGGAACGCCGGCCGAAGGCCACCCGCCGTCCGTCCTGACATGGGCAGATCACAGGGCCGCCGGACACGCCGGACCGGCACCCGGGGCACCTGGCCGGAAAGTGGAGCGCGCGGAGGCCGACGCGCACCCACCGCGCCCGCCCACGGGCCTCACGCCGCGCCCGCCCGCCCGATCGTCAGCGCGGCAGTTCGACCGACAGGGCGTGCCGGAACACGTCCCGCGGGTCCCAGTGGGCCTTGACCCGTTGCAGGCGCGGGTAGTTCTCCTTGTAGTACAGGACGTGCCAGGGCACGCCGGAGGTGTTCCACGCGGGGTCGGCGAGGTCGACGTCCGGGTAGTTGATGTAGGACCCGTCGCTCACCTCGCCGGGCACCGGCACCCCGCCGGTGTCCCCGTACACCTCGCGGTACAGCTCGCGCACCCAGGCCAGGTTGGCGGCGTCGTCCTCCTCCCGCGCCCAGACGCTGTGGTAGACGGCCTTCATCACCACCTCCCGCTGGGCCACCGCGGTGGCGTCCGGCCGCACCGCGCGGACCTGGCCGCCGTAGCCGACGATCAGCATCCCGCACGCGGCGTTGCCGGTGCCGTTCGTCAAGTGGCGGTAGATCGACGACAGTTGGGGGCCGGTGAAGGAGCGCTTCAGGTAGCCGGCCTTGCCCTTGTAGCGGCGGGTGACGATGTCGCCGGACTCGCCGTTGCCCGGCCAGGTCATCACGTACAGCCAGGGCGCGGTGGCGCTGCCGCCGCCCGGGGCGAGGCCCGTCCCGGCGTTCACGTGGGCGACGAACTCCTTCACCAGGTCGGCGGCCCCGGGGACGCCGGCGTCGATCTGCACCACCATGGAGAACGTCCCGGCGTCCTGGTGGGCGAGCCGCAGGATCGCGTACAGGGCCTCGTAGGGGGAGCCCGGGTCGCTGTGCCGCTCGTGCCAGGTGCAGAAGTTGCGGATCAGGGTGGTGACGGCCTGCTCCGTGGTCCTCGCCCGGTCCCAGGTCCACTCCACCAGGGCCTCGAGCATCTCGGACGGGCCTGGCGGCAGCATCGCACCCGGGTCGGGCGCGGCCGGCCCGGCGGCCAGCGCGTCGGCCCCGGGCGAGCGCAGCCAGTACCGGGTGACCACGCCGAAGTTGCCGCCGCCACCGCCGGTGTGCGCCCACCACAGGTCGCGGTGGGGGTCGCCGGGCTCGCGGGTGGCGACCACCGTGCGGGCGGTGCCGTCGCGGTCGACCACCACCACCTCGACGCCGTACAGGTGGTCCACCACCGAGCCGTACCGCCGCGACAGAGGCCCGTACCCGCCGCCGACCAGGTGGCCGCCCGCACCGACCTCCGGGCAGCCGCCCGCCGGGATCGTCACACCCCAGCCCGTGAACAGCGTCCGGTACACCCGGCCGAGCGTGGCGCCCGGCCCCACCTCGAACGCCCGCCGCGACGGGTCCCAGCCCACCGCGTCCAGCGGCGACAGGTCCAGCAGCAGCCGGATCGCCGGATCGGCGGTGAAGTTCTCGAAACAGTGGCCGCCGCTGCGCACCCCGATCCGCCGCCCGTCGCGGACGGCGTCCTGCACGGCCTGCACCACCTGCGCGGTGCTTCCGACCACCCGCACCTCGTCCGGGCGCCCGACGAAGCGGTGGTTGTCGCCCCGCAGCAGGCTCTCGTACCGCGCGTCCCCGGGCCGCACCCCCACCGGCCCGAAGCCCTCCGGACCCGGGCCCGCCGGCGGCCACGCCGCGACGGCACCGCCCGGGCTCCCCGCCGCCGCCAGGCCGGCCGCGGCGGCGGCCAGCAGCCCGCGACGGTTCAGCCGTACCCCGGGTCCGTCCTGATCCATCGTCATTCCCTCCACACCGAACGCCGGTCCCGCACGACCCCCGACCAGCATGCCCGCGGATACCGCCCGCGCCCAGCGCTTCGGCCCGGCATGCCGACGGGTCCCCCCGCGGCGCCGCGAACCCCGACGGCCCGACCACCACACCGCCGCGCGCCGCCCCCGGAGCACCGGGGTCCGGTGCCGGCAGCCCGCCCGGGGCCCGGGCCTGACGTCGCGCATCCTGGCAGGGATCTGTCAAAGTATGGGTGCAGGGGCGGGTGCGTACGCCGGGCCCACGCGGGCCCGGCGGCGAGGGCGCTGCACCGCGGGCGGCTCCCGTGCGCGGGCACGGTGACGCCCTCGGCGCCGCGCCCGGGGCGGGTCACGTAGGGGGCGTTGTGTCCGAATCATCGTCATGGAACCGGTCGCTCGCGGAGTTGTTCGACGAGCAGGCCCGGCGGCATCCGCAGAACGTGGCGATCGACGCCGCGGGGCGGCGGCGGACCTACGCCGAGCTCGCCGCCGGCGCCGAGCGGTGCGCGCGCGGCCTGCGGCGACGGGGCGTCGCCCCCGGGGCGATCGTCGCCGTGGCCGGTCCGCGCGGCGGGGACGCGATCCTCGCGATCCTGGGAGTCGTCTACGCGGGAGCGACATACCTGCCGGTGGACGCGGCGCTCCCGGCGGACCGGGTACGGACGATGCTGCGCCTCGCCGGGGCGAGACTGATCGTCCGGTTGCCGGGCGCCGGTGCGCCGGCGGACGTCGAGGCCGAGGTCGTGGACCTCGCGGACGTCCTGGGCGGTGGCGGCGTCGGCTCCGGGCGGCTGGAGCTGCCCGGAGCCGACGCCGCCGTGGCGACGCCTGCCTACGTGATGTTCACCTCCGGGTCGACCGGGGAGCCCAAGGCGATTCCCGCACCTCAGCGGGGGGTCGCGCGGATCGCACTGGACAACGGGTTCATGGACGTGCTGTCCGAGGACCGGGTGCTGCACGCCGCGTCGCTGTCGTTCGACGCGTCCACGCTGGAGATCTGGGCGACGCTGCTCGCCGGCGCGTGCCTGGTACCCGTCGAACAGCAGATCCTGCTGGCCCCCTACGAGCTGCACCGGTGCGTCGAGCGTGAACGCGTGAGCATCCTGTGGCTGACCACGAGCATCTTCCACCACGTCGCGAGGGAGCGTCCGGAGACCTTCGCCGGCCTGCGGTACGTCCTGGCCGGCGGGGAGGTGATGCGCCCCGACGCGGCGCGGCGCGTGCTGGACCACGGGCGGCCGCTGCATCTCATCAACGGCTACGGCCCCACCGAGGCCACCGTCTTCACCCTCACCCACGAGATCCGGGACCTGGATCCGCGGGCGGGCTCCGTGCCGATCGGCCGCCCTGTCGCCGACACCGTGTGCCACGTCCTGCGGGAGGACGGCACACCCGCCGGCCCGGGGGAGGAGGGCGAGCTCCACATCGCGGGCGGCGGTGTCGCCCGCGGCTACCTGGGCAACCCGCGTGAGAGCGCCGAGCGCTTCCGCGTGATGGCGGTCGGCGGCGGTGCGCCCCGGCTGCTCTACCGCACCGGCGACTTCGTGCGCCGCGGCCCCGACGGGCTGTTCGAGTTCCGCGGGCGGCGCGACGACCAGGTCAAAGTGCGCGGCTTCCGGATCGAGCTGGAGGAGATCCGCGCGGCCCTGGTCGGGCACCCCGGCGTCGCCGACGCCGTCGTGCTGACCCACGAGGACGGCACCAGCAGGTACCTGGCCGCCCACGTGGCCGGCCGGGACCCGGACGCGCCGCCCACCGGGCCGCAGCTGCGCGCGTACCTGGCCGACCGGCTCCCCGCCTTCATGGTCCCGGCCGTGATCACCGTGCTGGACCGGCTCCCCCTGCTGGCCAACGGCAAGGTCGACCGCGCGGCCCTGTCCGCCGCGCGGCTGCCGCCGGACGTGCCGGACGCGCCGGACGATGACGCCCGGCCGTGGTCGGCCCGTCAGGCGGTGGCCGAGGCGTGGGCCGCCGCACTGCCGGGCGGGGCCGCGGGCCGGGAGAGCTTCATCGCGTGCGGCGGCAGCTCGCTCCAGGCCGCCCAGCTGGTCATCCGCCTGCAGCGCCGCCTCCAGGTCGGCAGCGCACACGGCTACCGGCTGATCAGGGCGCTGCTCGCGGGCGCGGACCAGGACGCGTTCACCGCCGCGGTCGAACACATCATCGCCGAGCCGGCGCAGACCTCCGCGACCGGTGACAGGTGGCGCAAGGACCTGGCCCGGGAGGCACCGCCCGTCCTCACCCGGCCCCCCGCGCCGCGCTGGCGGGCCCCACGGAACGTGCTGCTCACCGGCGGTACCGGATTCCTGGGTTCACGTCTGCTCGACGAGCTGCTGGCCCGGACCGGCGCCGACGTCCACGTCCTGGTCCGCGCCCGCGACAGCGGCCACGCCCGCCGGCGCCTCGTCCGGGCACGGGCCCGCTACGGGGTCGCCGGCGACCTCCCCGAGGACCGTGTCCACGCCTTGCCGGGCGACCTGGCCCTGCCGCACCTCGGCCTCGACGACGCCGCGTGGGAACACCTGGCCGCCGTCGCCGACGCCGTCCACCACTGCGGCGCCCACGCCAACTTCCTCTACCCCTACGAGCAGTTGCGCCCCCCGAACGTCGACGGCACCCGGGAGATCATCGCGCTGGCGTCGTACCGCGCGGTCCCGGTGCACTACATCTCCACCGTGGGGGTGGTCAGAGGCATCGACGCGCTGGGCGTGCGGCATCTCACCGAGGACACCCCCGTCGACCACGTCGAGCTGCTGTCGATGGGGTACTACGAGAGCAAATGGGTGGCCGAGCGGCTGATGCGCGACGCCGCGGCCCGGGGGCTGCCGGTGGCGATCTACCGCCCGTACGACATCACCGGGGACACCGTCACCCACACCTGGGACCCCGCGGCGGCGATCTCCCAGGTCTTCAGGATCATCGTCGAGCTGGGCCTGGCGCCCGACTGGGACCTGCCCCTGAACCTCGTGCCGTCCGACTTCGCCGCCCGGGCGGTCGTCCACCTCAGCCTCACCCAGCCCGCCCAGGGGCAGACCTTCCACGTCACCAACCCCCGCGAATGCCTGCTCGACGTCCTGGTGGACAGGCTCCGCTTCCACGGCTACCCGGTCCGCACCGTCCCCTACGGCGACTGGACCCGGGCGATGGCCCGTCACATGGCCGACAACCCCGAGCACCCGTTCGGCCCGTTCGAGCCGCTCTTCACCAACCCGGCCGCGACGCGCGAGATCACCGTGGCCGAGCTGTCCGGCTTCAAGCACTTCCCCCGCATGGACCGCAGCCGGATCGAAGCCGGCCTCGCGGGGTCGGGGATCAGCTGCCCGCCCGTCGACCGGGTGCTCCTGGACAACATGATCCACTTCTTCCGCCGCACCGGATACTTTCCAGCACCCTCCGCCCCCGCCCGGTGACCCCGGGGCAGGCCCGCGCGCCCGGCGCGCGTGTCCCGCCGCTCCGCCCGCCCACCCTCCCTCGACCGGGCCGGCTACACCCGGCTCCTGCACGAGGCCGCCGCCGGCGGCACCGGCCACATCGCTACGCCGGCCTCTACCCCGCCCGCACCGACCGGATGGTGCTGGACAGCACGGTGGCCCCGGGAGGCGAGCAGGAGGCGATCGGGCTGTTCAGCCAGGGCGCCGAGGACACCTTCCCGGCGCCGGCCCGCTACCTCGCCGAGCGCGACGCCGACGCGCATCTCGGCGCCACCCCCGCGTGCGCGGCCCGTTCACCGCGTTCCTGCTCACCGGCCGGTTGCCCGACTGACACGGCGCCCGGGCCGAGGAGACGGGGCGCTCCCGGTTCCGTTCCGGTACGAGCCGCGCGACCCGCGGGCCCTGGCGCGCGGCCGGCGGCGGACCTTCGCGCAACGCGCCCGGCCGGGCGCGCCGGGAGGTCAGGCGAGCAGGTGCGCCAGGACCCGGCCGAAGACGGCCCGGCCGGACAGGGCCAGCAGCGGATCGGCGGCCCGCGGCAGGTGCGCGACCGAGATCTCCTCCGCCCAGATCACCTCGGTACCGCGTCCCGGGCCCGGTTCACGGACCGTCAGGACGGCCCAGCCGCGCACCACGCGCCCGCGCTTCACCAGCCGGCAGACACCGTCGTGCCCGGCCGCCGGGGCGGTCAGCTCCACCAGCTCCATCGGGTCGTCGAGGACCAGCGGCCCGAACCGGGTGCGGGCCAGTACCGTGTCGCCGACCCGCCCGCCGCCGGCACCGACCACCCGGACCCGGGTGAACGGCACCCGGTCACCGTGGCGGGGCCAGTCGGTGAGCCGCTGCCAGCAGGCCTCGGCGGGCAGCGGCGAACGGCGGGTCAGAACGAAGCGGGCCACACCGCATCGTAGGTCGGCGCGCCGCCGGACGCCGGTTCAGGCCGCCCCGGTTCCACCCGGGTCGTGGTTCGTCGCCGTAGCGCCGCCGCCGCTCCCCGACGACATCGCCCGGCCGAACCACCGGACCCCCTCCGGACGCCGACCCCGTCCTCTCCACCGCCCCAGCCGCCGTCCGCAAGCTGCGCGCTCCCAGCGCCCCGGCTGCTGCGGCACGTACTCGGAGTCGAGCGGGCCCGGGCGGTCCGGCCCGGCCGCCGCGGCCGGATCACCGAGCTGCGCGCCTCCCGCTCCCAGGGCACCGCGCACACCACCGCGACCACGCCGACCAAGGGTGAGGCCGCCGAGGCCGGGCAGCCGCCGGCGGCGCCGGAGTCGCCGATCGAGTGGCTCAGGATCAACGCGAAGCAGCACGCCGCGAAGATCCTCCAGACCGTCAAACTCCGCGCCTTCAACCCGCGCGCGATCGAGTGGCAGCGCATGCACGCGGTCGCCGCCGCGTTCCACCTCCAGCACGGCCACCTCGCCATCCCCGCCACCGCGAAGCTCGACGACTACGCGGTCGGCGCGTGGATGCGCCGCCAGCGCAAGAGCGACAACCTCAACCCCGACCAGGCCGCCAAGCTCGACGCCCTGGACGAACTCTGGCGCCTGGAACCGGACTGGAACCGCTCCTACCGCCGCCTGCTCGCCTACCTCGCCGTCGGCGGCACCCTCGACGGCCCCGCCAACCGCACCGGCGGCGAAACCGACCCGGCCTTCCGCCCCGGCACGTGGCTGCGCAAACAGGACAAGGCCCACGCCGACGGCAAGCTGACCGACCACCAGACCGCGCTCCTGGACGCACTCACCCGGCACGCCCAGGCCGTTATCGGCTGACCCGCCCCGCAAGATCCCGCCGTCCCGGCCTCCGGAAGGCACCACGCGATGACCGTCGGCCCGCCCGGTGTCCGGGTGCGCCGGACGGTCCCCATGAAGTCGGCTTTCCACTGCGAAGGCCCCCGCGCGGGCCCTACGGTGTCCGCATCGGCACGACTTCGCGTCAGGTGTTCAAGGGGCGGGTGCGAATGGATGTCCCGCCGGCGGACGCGGGCCGGTGACGACCCGCAGGCGGTGTTCGCGGTCGGACCGGTGGAGACGGAGTTCGCGGTCGAGCTGCGCGCCGACGCCAAGGCCAGGGCCGGCACCCGTCGGTCCGGCCGCGGCCACCCAGCGGTACACAGGACCGAACAGCAGGGGGCACGGGTGGAGCGGGTACGGCTGGCCGGGGTGAGTGGTCCGGGCGGACGGGGGTCGGGGTACGCGGTCGGCGGACGCCTGGTCCTGACCTCCGCCCACGTCACCGGACCGGTCGGCACCGGGGTGAGGGTCTTCCACCCGGCAGGCCCCGGCACCGCGACCGGGACCGTGCTGTGGGCCGGGACCCCGGGCGGGCGCGACGACGCGGCGCTCGTGCTCGTCGGCGACTCCCCGCACTGGCAGCCGCCCGCCACTCCCGTTCGGTGGGGGCGTCCGGACACCGCCCGTCCCGGCACCCCGTGCGAGACGTGGGGCGTCCCCGACGAGGCCCAACGCGAGGGCCACCCCGTCGAGGCCGCGCACCTCCACGGTGAGGTGAACCCGGGCAGCGGCTTCGTCGGCAACCAGTACGTCATGGACCTGCGCACCCGTGCCCCCGGGCCGTCGGGCGACAGGACCTCGCCGTGGGGTGGTTTGTCCGGGGCCGCGGTGTTCTGCGACCGCTACCTCACCGGCGTCGTCGCCGCCGACCGCGCCCACTCCGGCCATGGCCGGCTCAACGTGGTCCCCACCTTTGTCCTCCACCACGACCTCGCCTTCCGCGCCGTCCTCACCGCCCACGGCGGCGGTCCGGCGGCCGGGCCGGAGGCGGTGGAGTTCCAGGACCTCGCCGACCCCACCGGCAACCCCGCCACCCGGCGCGCCCCGGTGACACCGGCGGCGCTGCTGGAAGCCGGGCGGCAGATCGTCCCTTTCCACGGCCGGGAGGCCCTGCTCGCCGAGCTGGAGGCGTGGTGCGGCCGGGCAGGGTTCGGGGCGTGGCTGCTGCACGGCCCCGGCGGGCAAGGCAAGACCCGCCTCGCCCACCACCTCGACCGCAGGCTCACCGGCCGGGGCTGGACGGTGCTGTGGCCGCGGGCCGGCGCCCGTACGGACCAACTGCTGGAACTGCGGCGGGCGGCGAAGCCGCTGCTGGTCGTCCTCGACTACGCCGAGACCCGCCCCGAACAACTCGGCGCGCTCGTCGACGCCGCCGCCGAGCACCCCGGGACCAGCCCGTTCAAACTCCTGCTGCTGGCCCGCACCGCCGGCGACTGGTGGCAGCAGGCCCGCGAGGCCAGTCGGCAGGCCGAGGACCATCTCGCCTCCGCCCGCACCCACCGCCTCACCGCGCTGGAGGACCACCCCGGCCGGCGCGTCGGCCACTACCTCGACGCCGCCCACGCCCTCGCAGCCGTGCTTCCGTTCGTCGAGGGCCTCGCCGGGCACGACTGGGCCGCGGCCGCCACGGGGCTGCAACCGCCCCGGCGGCTCGGCCTGGACGCCGCCTACGGCAACGCTCTGACCCTTCACATGGCAGCCTTCGCCGACCTCCTGGACACCGCACGCACCGAACCCGCGGACCGTACCGGGGACGAGGACGCGCGGAACGTCGAGGACCGGCTCCTCGGCCACGAAGCCCGCTACTGGCGCGACGCCGCCACCGCCCGCGGCCTCGCCCCCGGCCTGAGCCCGGACACCCTGAGGACGGCGCTCGCCGCCGCCCACCTCACCGGCGCCGCCGACCGCGAACACGCCGACCTGCTCTGGCGGCGCCTGCCCGCCCTCGCCGACCAGCCCCGCGACCGCCGCGACCGGGTCACGGCCTGGCTCGCCTCGCTGTACCCCACCACCGTCGCGGGACCACCCTGGGGTGCTTTCCAGCCGGACCGCCTCGCAGAACGCCACATCGGACGCGTCCTCGACACCGACCCCGCCCTCGCCGACCGCCTCCTCGACGGCGCCGACGACACCCAGGCCCAACAGCTCCTCGCCGTCTACAGCCGCGCCGCCGCCCACCCCGTCTTCCAGGGCCGCCTCGACACCCACCTCACCGGACTCTGTGTCCGCCACCACGAGGCCCTGGCCGCACACGTCATCACCACCGCCACCCGCACCGACCACCCCGCCCCGCTCATCACCGCGCTCGACACCCTCACCACCGACCCCACCGCCCCGCTCGACGTCCTCACCGGGCTCCACGAACAGCTGCCCCACGCCAGCCAACGCCTCGCCACCACCGTGGCCCGTCTCGCCACCACCATCACGCAGCACTACCGCGCCCTGGCCGTGGCGGACCCCGACGCGTACTTGCCCGACCTCGCCGCGGCCCTCAACAACCTTTCAGTCCGGCTCGGCGCGCTGGGGCGCTGGGCGGAGGGCCTGACCGCTGTCGAGGAGGCCGTTGCGATCTGCCGCATCCTGGTCGAGGTCAACCCGGACGCCTACCTGCCCGACCTCGCCACGGCGCTCAACAACCTCTCCGTCGACCTCGGTGAGGTGGGTCGGCAGGCGGACGGCCTGACCGCCATTGAAGAGGCCGTCTCCATCCGTCGTACCCTGGCCGAGGCGGACTCCGACGCGTACCTGCCCGACCTCGCCGGCAGCCTCACCAACCTCTCCACCCGGCTTGGCGCGGTGGGGCGTCGGGTGGAGGGCCTGACCGTCATCGAGGAGGCCGTCGCCCACTACCGCACCCTCGCCGAAGTCAGCCCCGATGCGTACCTTCCCGGCCTCGCCACCTCCCTCACCAACCTCTCCATCCGGCTGGGCGCGGCGGGGCGTCGGGTGGAGGGCCTGGCCGCCGCCGAGGAAGCCGTCACCCACTACCGCGCCCTGGTCGAGGCCAGCCCCGATGCCTACCTTCCCGACCTCGCCGCGGCTCTCAACAACCTCTCCGTCGACCTTGGCGCGGTGGGGCGTCGGGTGGAGGGCTTGACCGCTGTCGAGGAGGCCGTCGCGATTCGCCGCGCCCTGGTCGAGGCCAGCCCCGATGCCTACCTGCCCGACCTCGCCACCTCCCTCACCAACCTGTCCAACCGGCTGGGTGAGGTGGGCAGGCGGGCGGAGGGCCTGACCGTCGCCGAGGAGGCCGTCGCGATCCGCCGCATCCTGGTCGAGGTCAACCCGGACGCGTACCTTCCCGACCTCGCCGCGGCTCTCAACAACCTCTCCCGCCTTCTGAGCGAGGTGGGTCGGCAGGCGGAGGGCCTGACCGCTGTCGAGGAGGCCGTCGCGATCCGCCGCGCCCTGGTCGAGGTCAACCCGGACGCGTACCTGCCCGACCTCGCCGCGGCCCTCACCAACTTCTCCGTCCGGCTGGGCGCGCTGGGGCGTCGTGTGGAGGGCCTGGCCGCCGCCGAGGAAGCCGTCGCCCACTACCGCGCCCTGGCCGAGGCCGGCCCCGACGCCTACCTGCCCAGCCTCGCCGGGACCCTCAGCAACCTCTCCATCGACCTCGGCGCGCTGGGGCGTCGGGCGGAGGGCCTGGCCGCCGCCGAGGAGGCCACCGCCCACTACCGCGCCCTCGCCGAAGCCAACCCCGACCTCTTCGGAGCGGCCCTACAGCAGTCATTGGACGTGACCGCCTGGCTCGAAGGGCTCGAACCGTAGGCGTACGGCGGCCACCGCCGATACCCAGGCAGGAGGAACACGGCACGTTCGCAACGACGCACCACTAGCGCTGCGCGGGCAGCCACCCCTGCTGGACGGCCCGTACGCCGAACTCGAACCGGCTGCGGACCTCCAGGCGCTCCATCAGGTCGGTGGCCAGTCGCCGGGCGGTGCGCGGGGAGACCGCGAGCCGCTTGGCTATCGCGTCGTCGGTCAGGCCCTGTGCCAGCAGCCGCACCACGGCGGCCTCCTGCGGGCTCAGGCCGCTCTTGTCCCGGACCGCGCCGCCGAGCGGCTGGGCGCCCGACCAGACGTTCTCGAACAGCGCGCACAGCGCGGTCAGCGTGCCCTGGCCGGTGAGCACGACGGCGCTTGCCGCGCTGTCCTCGCTGTTGACCGGGATGACGGCGGTGGCCCGATCGAAGATCATCATCCGGGTGGGCAGCTCGGCGGCGGTCCGCACCTCACCGCCCAGCTCGCCCAGCCAAGTCGCGTACGACACCGTGTACTGGCTGTTCCGGACGCTGTCGAGGAACAGCGAGCGCATCCGCACCCCGCGACCCAGCAGCTCCTCGTCGTCGCGCTTGGACGCATCCAGGGTCTCCGGCCGGTGGCCGCCGCCGGGCGCGAAGGTCATCAACTCGGAGCGCAGGTCCCGGGCGAGCACGGAGATCCGGTCGCGGATCTCGTCGAGGCCCGTCAGCTGGTCGACCCCGGGGCCGGAGGCGGACCGGCCCGCGTCGGCGAAGTCGGCGATGAGCTGCGCCGCCGCGGCCCGTGAGGCCTCGATCCGCAGCTGCTGGGCGGCCAGCTCGGCCTGCTGCCGCGCCATCAGCAGCTCCATGCCCGCCTCGGGCGACACCGCCCGGAGCTCACCGGCACGCTCGTACGAGGGCCGCACCAGCGCCAGCTCGCTGAGCAGGTCGAGGCTGCGCCTGACGTCCTCCTCGGACAGCCCCAGCCGCTCGGTCAGACCCGCGACCCCTTCACGGGGGTGGGCGAGCATCGCCCGGTACACGGACTCCGACGTTGCGTCCAAGCCAAGAGCGGTCAGCACCGCATTCCCCCATTTGTGCTTTTCATGGCTGTGAGACGGCAAGATCATTGCACGAAGTGTTCGAATCCTCCAGAACTGCCGGTGGACGCTTCCGGCCAGGGCCTGAACTGTCCAGGTTGAGCGTCTATGAGCCCTATGCGGTTCCCGGAACAGTGGACGCATGTACCTCGTCCACGCCGTCCTCCGGCGTCCCGCCGCAGGCGGCGACCTTCCCGAGTCCACCGCGCTGCTGCTGCGCACCCTCGCCGAGAGCGTCGAACACGTCGCCGTGCACCGGGACGTCCGGCCCGACGCGGTGGTGGGGATCTACCTCCTCGCCGACTCCCTGGCCGCCGCCGAACAGCAGGCGGCCGAGCTGTGCCGTCGCGCCGTGAAGGAGCTCCCCGAGCTGTGCGGCTGGACCGTCGGCCGCGTCGGCGTCCCCCTGGTGGCCCCCTTCTACGAGCGGCTGCTGTCCGGATCCGGCCTCCCTGGACGGATCGGTCCAGGGACGTTTCCGTCCACCTGAAAGCCCTTCCACTCGCTCTGAGCTGCGACGAAGCTAGTACTCGCCAGCAGGGAACGACACCCGGCAGGCAAGACCGGAGGAAGCGTCACCGCGGGACGCGAGACCGGAGAACCCCTTCCGTCAGCACGTTCGTAGAGGACTGAACACCATGCTTCGCACTCGTCTCGCCAAGGCCGCCGCGGTCGCCGCCCTCGCCCTCGCCGCTCTCGCTCCGGCCCTGGCCGCCTCCGGTGCCGGCTCTGCGCCGGCTGTCCACACCACCGCCACCACGGCTTGGGAGGCCCCCGCGCCGGGCTCCGCCCTCCGCACCACCGCCCTCCGCACCACCGCCTGGGAGTAGTCCCGTCCGGCCCGCGCCACCCGGCCACCCGCGCCGCCTGCGCACCCACCCCCGGCGCCCCGTACCCGCGCCGCCCCTGACTTCCGCCGCCCACCGCGCCGTCCGACCGCTGCTCCTGCAGGGCAGCCGTCCGGCCCCCGGGCGAACACCCGCCGCATTCACCCATTGCCACGGCACCGCCATGTCCAGGTGCCGACCAGGAGAACTCACATGTCTGCCAAGGCCTCCAAGCTCGTCCGTGTCGCCCTCGCCGCCGCCATCGCCGCCTCCGGCGTGATCGCCACCACCGCGGCGACCGTCACCACCGCCTCCGCAAGCTCGGTGACCAGCGGTCAGATATCGCGCAGCGAGATCCTCGCCCGGGCCCAGTACTGGTACGGCAAGTCCATCGGCTACAACCAGGGCGGCTCCTACCCCGACCAGCAGGGCGCCTACTACCGCACCGACTGCTCCGGCTACGTGTCGATGGCCTGGCACCTGCAGACCCCGGGCCTGAACACGCAGGGCCTGCCGGGCGTGGCGACGGAGATCCCCCGCAGCCAGCTGAAGCCGGGTGACATCCTCAACTCCTACTACGACCACGTGATCCTCTTCGAGAAGTGGGACGACGCGGCGCACACCACCTTCTCCTACTACTCGTTCGGCTCCACCCCGGTGAAGCACCGCACGGGCGTCTCCATCAGCGCGCCGGCCTTCGACAGCCACCCGAACGGCGACTACAAGGCCTACCGCTACAACAAGGTCGTCGACGACGTCCAGACCTCCTGGGACGTCAACCAGGCGGTCACCGCCTCCGCGACCGGAAGCACCACCCGGCTCAACCTGATCGGCTCGGACGGCGCGCTCTACAACACCGACGGCAACTACGCCGGCGGCGGCTGGACCAACCAGTGGGCGCGCCTGGACGGCAGCGCGCTGAAGGCGGTCACCAGCGTGAGCCTCGGCAACGTCGTGCACGTGTTCGCGCTGGGCTCCAACGGACAGGTCTACGGCAAGGACGCCGACTACAACACCGGCGGCTGGAGCAACTGGACCGAGGTCCCCGGCGGCGCGGCCGGTGCGACCTCGCTCGCCGCCTCGATCACCGGCACCACCGTCCACCTGCAGATCGTCGGCTCGGACGGCGCGCTGTACGGGACCGACGGCAACTACGCCGGCGGCGGCTGGAGCGGCGCCTGGGGCCGGCTGGACGGCAGCGGGCTGAAGGCGCTGACCAGCGTCTCCAGCGGCAACGTGGTGCACGTGTTCGCCCTGGGCGCCGACGGCCGGGTCTTCGGCAAGGACGCCGACTACGGCAGCGGCAAGTGGTCCAACTGGGCCGAGGTCCCCGGCGGTGCGGCCGGCGCCAAGGGCCTGACCGCCTCCATGACCGGCAACTCCGTGCACCTCGAGATCATCGGCTCGGACAACGCGCTCTACAACACGGACGGCAACTACTCCGGCAGCGGCTGGACCGGGACCTGGACCAAGATCGACACGCG
This sequence comes from Kitasatospora sp. NPDC101183, assembly GCF_044767945.1. NCBI lineage: Bacteria > Bacillati > Actinomycetota > Actinomycetes > Kitasatosporales > Streptomycetaceae > Kitasatospora > Kitasatospora sp. NPDC101183. The sequence continues at coordinate 321,692 of NZ_JBIWOW010000006.1, forward strand.
TCAGATGAAGTCGCTCAGCAGCACGGTCATCGACAACGTGATGCACGTCTACGGGGTCGGCACCGACGACCACGTCTACACGATCGACGCCAACTACAACACCGGCCAGTGGAACAGCTGGGCGGAGGTCCCCGGCGGAGCCGTCGCCACGTCCTGACCCGCCCGCCCCGCGCGTGCCGCCCGGCCCTTCCGAGGGCGGGGCGGCACGCCCGCGCTTCAGCCGCCTGCCGTCTCCAGCCGGTCAGTTCCGGTCGGCGACTTCGGCCTCCAGGGCGGAGACCACGGCGAAGAGCGAGAAGCAGACGGCGCCGAGGCCGACCAGGACCCGGGCCGCGACCAGCACGTCCGGGTCGGCGGACTCGAACAGGAACGCCGACATGAACAGGCACAGCAGCCCGGTGCCGACCGGGACCAGCGGGACGCGGCCGGCCGGCGGCCCGGCACGGCGCCAGCCGAGGGCGAGCGTCAGCACCGCGCTCAGCACCGTCCAGCACAGCAGGCCCAGCCCGATCTGCACGTACCCGGTGGCCAGTTGACCGGGCCGGGGGTCCAGGGCGACGACGACCAGGCCCCCGGTGATGTCCATGGCGCCGAGTACGGCGGCCGGGACGAGCCACCAGACCCGCTCCCGCGGGGTGTACGTGTTCCGGATCTGCCGCAGCAGGGTGATCACCAGCCCGGTCAGGGCGGTGCAGACGATCGCCTGGTCGACCACCACGTGCCCGGCCGTGAAGCGCCCCTCCGAATCCCCGCCGCCCCCGTCGGCCAGCATGACGATCGCCCACGCGCAGGCGGCGGCGGCCGCGAGGACCGGCACGGCCACCAGCGCCCGGGCCGCGGACCGGCCGAACGGCGCGGGGGAGCGCGGCGGGGAACCCTCCGGCAGGGCGGCGTTGTGCCCGATCAGCGTGAAGCGGGTGGCGACCGCGGCCACCGACGAGACGCACACGCAGACCAGGCCGATGCCGAGGACCACGCCGCCGGCCACGAAGTCGGCCACCGGCCGGTCGCCCTCCGACAGCAGGACCAGCCCGTAGCCGACGGCGGCCCCGGCCACCGCGAAGCCGAACGCCGGGTAGCCGATCCGGTCCAACGCGCCGAAACGGCCGATCAGTTGCCGTACGACGGTCGCCGCGACGGCGAACAGGCAGAGACAGACGGCGGCCAGGAAGACCAGCGTCAGGCCCGCGACCCGGGCGCCCGGCCCGGTGGAGTGCGCGAGGACGTAGCCGCCGAGCGCGGCCGACACCGAGCCCATGAGCAGCGGAATCGCCCGGAGCAGCACGCTCGTCCCGTGGTCCACCAGGTCTCCTCGCTCCCTCGCGCCCGCCGGTCCCGGGCGGCAGCCAGTGTTCAGCCCGCCGGTCCCGCGGCCGGGACCCCGCACGGCGGGTGTCCACGGATTTCGTCCGATCGGCGCACGGCGACACCCGCCGCGCGGGACCCCGGCCGCAGCCCGCGACGCTTCGTCCGCCGTACCGGGCCCGTACCGCCGTCGCCGCCCGCGGCCCCGGTCGTTGGTACGAGGTGAACACGCCTCGCACCAACGACAGGAGAAGACGGTGGCACAGCCCCCCGCAAGCGTCGGCCGAGCCCTCGCAGACGCAGAACGCGAACTGACAAGCCGAATCCCCACAGCCACCGCCCTGCAACAAGCAGAGGAAGGCGGCCTCGGGCTCCACACCCGGGCCCGGATCGGCTACCAGGCACCACCCGACGGCGAAGACGCATTCGCGCGACGGTCGTCGGACCGGGCTCAGGACCGCCGGCCGGGTGCGGCCGGACCGACGCTGATCAGGCGGGCGAAGGCGCCGTGGAGGCCCGGCTCGCCGATGAGTTCCTCGCCCACCTCGATCCAGGCGTGGGCGGCGAACGGGGGAGCGCACCGCACACCCACGCACCAGGTCGGCCAGACGCCCTGAAGCCGGCACAGCACCGCGATCGACACCGAGCGGGGCAGACAGGACCGAAGGCCGTTGAGGCTGAGGCTGGCTGCCAGGACGGAGGCCCTGGCGGCGTGGGCCTGCGCGCCGTCGGCGGCGGTCGCGCCGCGGGCCAGGCGGGTCAGCACGCGCTGGAGCAGGTGGGGCTTGAGCATCGCCAGTGGCCGGGCGACACAGATCGCCACCCGGGTCTGCAACCGCAGCTTCAGCGGCCGTCGGACGCGTTCCCTGCTCAGGGCGACGGTGATGCTCACTCCTGCACCACCCCGGCCTGGCGCATGGCGTCGATCAGGGCGTGCGCGTCCCGTGCCGCCCGCTCGGCGTCCACGTCGAACTCCTCCAGGACCCGCCGTACGGCCTCCGGGGCGTCGCCGCCCTCCAGCAGGGTGCGGGCGACGGTGGCGGCGGGCGGGTTCAGCTGCCAGTACTCGCCGGTCTTGCCGTCCAGCAGCACCGCGCCGTACTCGGTGTCGGTGAGCGCCAGGTGCTGCCTGTTCCGAAGCTTCATGGTGTCCTCAAATCCGTGGGCCGGCACGTCAGGAGACGGCGCGCAGCCAGGTTTCGCAGATGATGGTCGAGTCGACGGCGCCGTCCTTGAGGGCGGGTGTGCCGGGTGTCTCGCACAGCCTGGCCAGTGCCTCGGCGTCGATGAGTCCGGCCTTGGCCAGGGCGCTGTCCTTCCACAGGGCGCCCACCTCGTCCCGGTGCCGGTACAGGCCGCCGACCGCGTCCACGGTGCCCTCGACCTTGGTGGTGCGTACCCGGCAGTCCTCGGGGAGGATCCCGCGCACGGCTTCCTTCAGCACGGGCTTGTACTCCCAGGGCGTGGCCCGGTCCACCACGCGTACCGACAGCGCGGCGTCGACCACCGCGTCGTCGAAGTACGGCATGGTGAGCGGCACCCCGGCGCGGCGGCCGGCCTCGGCGATGGCGGCGCACTCCTGGGTGCCGGTGTAGACCGCGGACAGCTCGAGGTGCCGGCCCATCGTGGGCGCGTGGGGGCGGGCGGTGCGGACGGTCTCGCGCAGCGCGTCGGTCACCAGCCGGCGGCACTCGGGTGTCAGCCAGGGCTGGACGACCGGGGTCCGGAACCAGGTGACGGTGGGGGTGCTGAACTCCAGGTTCCCGCTCACGTCCGTGCTGAGGCGGCCCAGTGCGCTGCGGTAGGAGCGGCGGTCGGCCAGCTGGCGCAGCAGGGCACCCCACCGCCACCCGTAGAGCGTCCGGTAGCCGCGCAGGCGCTGAACGGCGAGCAGCGGGTGGCGGGTGAGCAGGTGGTGGTAGTGCGAGCCGGTGTGGAAGAACAGGTGGTCCCCGCCGTGGCCGGTCATGTGCAGCCGTGAACCGCGCCCGGCCATGAGGGAGACCAGCGCGGTCGTGCGGGCCCGGCTCATGGCGACGATGCCGGGGATGTCGGTGCGGCAGTCGTCGTCGAGGAGGCCCCGGTAGAACAACGGCGTGTCCTCGTAGGCGAGTTCGACGTGTTCGATGTGAGGCCACCCGGCCGCGGCGCGGCGCGCGTAGACGGCGTCGTCCCAGACCGTCTCGTCCCCGGGGAAACTGCAGGCGATGAACTCGCCGGCGCCGACCTGGCCGGCGGCGACGGCGCACAGCGAGGTGGAGTCCAGGCCGCCGGACATGTCCGCGCTGAGCAGTCCGCCGCGATGGGTGCGTGCCGCCACGGCGGACACCAGCGCTTCGCGTACGGCCGCGGCGCCTTCGGCCATCGACCTGGTGGGCTCGGGCGGGTGGTGCCAGCGGACGTGCCGGGCGGTGCCGGTGGCGGAGTCGGTCAGATAACTGCCGGGCGCCACCGGGACGATGCCGTGCCACATCGGGCGCTCGGGCAGCTGGGGGGCGAGCGGGTCGGGCAGTCGCAGGGCGACGGCGGTGATGTCGACACCGGCGCCGGTCAGGTCGGCCAGCGCCACCGCGCGGTCGCCGGCCACCAGGCATCCGTCGAGCCGCACGTGATGGATGCGCCGCATGCCGTAGGCCGTGCCCTGGGCGTACAGGGCCCCGTCGACGCTGCCCAGGACGTGGTAGCTGCCCGGAAGCGACCGGGACAGACCCGTGAGCCGGTCCGGTCGGCCGTTCAACGTGCGGGCCCAGCGCTCGAGTTCGTCCCCGAGACGGGGGAGGGTGCCGATCAGGGCGACCGCGTCACGGCCGGCCCGGGCGACGGCGATGTCCTCGTCGTCCCACCGGCCGATGATCCAGGGCCGGCCCGAAGGGTGGTCGACGGTGCGCAGTGAGGGGGAGGACTCCCGAAGGCGACGGGCCACGGCGCCCGCCTCCTCGCGGTCAGGGAGCGCAAAGAAGTGCGGAACGCCGTGGCTCGTCATCAGCGGTTACCCCTCGGCGATCAGAGCCAGCCGCGGTTGGAGCCGTCGTTGCCGGCCCAGTAGATGAAGCCGGTCACCTGGCGGAAGGTGCCCGCGGCGACGAACTCGGGGGTCTCGTACACGGCCTTCTTCATCGTGAATCGTTTCCGTTCTCTCGAAGGAAGGTGATCGAACGATCTCCTCTGCACACCATCTTTGCTCCCAGCAACCTTGTGGAACAGGGAAGTTGTGCCACATGTCAGGTTCCTGACGAGGTGCGCTCCGGCGGGTTCAGAGCAGTGGGACCGGCACGGGCCCGACCCCCAGCCCCACGGTGTCCAGCCGGCCGGTCGGTTCGTCGAACACGACGGCCGGTCCGGTGGCCGCGAGGGACCGCCCCGAGGCAGAAGCGCGCCCCGCCGGCGAACGCGAGGTGCCGGGCGGGGTTGCGGGCGATGCCGAAGGCGCCGGGACCGGCGAAGACCCGCTCGCCCCGGTCGGCGGACGGCAGCCGCACCGCGAACTCGTCACCGGCCCCCTTGTCGGAGCCGAACGCGATCATCGTCCGCTCCGGCGTGAAGCCCAGTCCTCCCGGGGCGCACCCGGCATGTCGCAGATGACTGCCACCGGGAGGCGGGCCGCCATCTCGACGAACCCGCCACCGCCCTGCTCCCGCAGGCCCTCGATCGACTCCACCACGACGGCGCGCACGGTCTCCTCCAGCCGGCGGACCATCCGCGGCGTGAAGGCGGAGCCGATGATCCGGCGGATGTCGCCGTGCCGCCGGGGGTCGGTGACGATCAGCATCGTGCCGGCGGCGGGGTTGTGGTCCGGTCGCATGCCCTTCTCCGAGGTGAAGGCCGCGCTGTTCTTGGTGCGACACGTGCCTTCTCCACCGGACCGGAGCCGGCCCGGCCTCCGGCGCGCCGCTGCGCCCCGGTGGCCACCGGCATGACGCCGCTCGGCTTCCTCCGGCCCTGCCCCTGCCGATGGTGGTGCTCGGCGCTCTGGTGGCGGGCACGACGCGGGGCCGTGTTGCGGGTCTGACCAGGTGTCATGCGGCCGGAAGGGCCCCGGCGACAGACGACGCCCGGGTTGCAGTGCCCGGGCGTCACGCGTTTTCAGTCGTCGGCGCCGGTGCCGGTGCCGGTCCGGGCCCCCGCCCGCCCGCCGTCGCCGGTCAGCGGCGAACGCCTGACGGCGGGGCCGTCCACGAGGACGGTCCGCCGCCGGGCGAGGGCCGGCCGGGTTACCAGTGCTCGTGGTTCTCGCAGCGCCGGTCGTGCTCGTGGCCCTTGATCGTGGTGGGGTCGGTGACGATGTGGCTGGCGGTGTCGCCGCCGCCGACGGCGGTGGCGACGTTCGTCACTTCGTCGCGGGCGCCGCAGGAGACGTCGACCTGCAGGGTGATGGGCGGGTAGCTGCTTCCGGAGGGCAGGACGTCGTCACGGGTGCAGGTGAGGTTGATCAGGGAGCAGTTCCATCCCGTGCCGCTGATGCTGTCGGCCCTGAGCCCGTCGGGGAGGGTGTCGTAGACGGTGACCGTGGTGCCGTCGGTCGGGGCGGCCCCGGTGTCGTTGCCGACGGTGAGGGTGTAGGTGCCGTCCCGTCCCTGGGTGAAGTGCCCGGTGTGGGTTTTGGTGACGGTCAGGGAAGGCAGCGTGTAGGCGATGGTCACCTGGCCGTTGTTGTTCGCCGTCCCGACGGCGGAGGCGCTGTAGGCGGTGCCGGTGCCGGCCGGGGCGGCGAAGCTGCTGCCCCCGCCGCCACCGCCCCCGCCCGCCGAGGTGCCCGTGTTGTTGACGGTGGAGCTGCCGCCGCCCCCGCCGGCGAAGTACCCGCCTCCGCCGCCCCCGCCGGCGCCCATGATGGTGAGGGCGCACCCTCCGCCGATGCCGCCCCCGGCGCCTCCGGCACCGACGGCGGTGCCGGAGGACCCGCTGCCCGGCGCACCCGGTGTGGCGCCGCAGTGCGGCGCGGTCCCGGCGGCCCCGCCGGCGCCACCGGTGCTGGTGGTGGTGGAGCCGCCGTTGCCGCCCTGCCCCGGCGAAGCCCCGGGGCCGGTGGCACCTCCCGCGGTACCGCCGGCGGCGTCCGGCGTCGTCCCGCCGCCGCCCCCGTTCCCCCCGGCGGAGCCCGCTCCGGTGCCGCCGGCCGCCCCGCCGCCTCCGGCGACCACGATCAGGGAGCCGCCCGCGCTGACGCTGGACGCCCCGCCTCCGCCCGGGCCTTCGAACCGGAAACCGGTGGCCGGGAAGGTCCCGCCCGGGGCGCCGCCGTTGAATCCCCCGGCACCTCCCGTGCCGCTGCCGTTGCAGCCCTTGCCGCCGGTGCCACCGACGTCGACGGTGAAGGTCGTCGGGGCGGTGGTCCGCGCCAGGGTGGTCACCACCCGCGTGCCCGTCCCGCCCGTCCCGGTGACGGAACAGGGTGTGCCGGTGTTGTCGGCGCCGCCGGCGCCGTCCGCGGTGATCGTGACCACCGCTCCCGCCGGAACCGTCAGGGTCTGCGCAGCGCCCGTGAAGGTGAAGGTCTGCGACGGATCGGCCCGATGCGCCCGCACCGGCACGCCCCCGGCCGGTGCGGCGGCGGCCACCGGCGCAGCGCTCGCCGCCAGCAGCGCCACACCGGAGAGCAGCGCGCCCACGCCACGCCCCCCACGCCGCCCACCTGAGCCGGCCGGGGTGCCGTCGAACACGGCTACGGGCCGATGACGGCCGACCCGGTACCACGGCAGATCGCCTCGTCCACGCGTACGAGCACTCATCCGCAGGTTCACCTCTCCTCACAGCGAAGCGCCCCGGGGCCCCACCCTGCAAGGCGCGGGCACGACAGGGCACCTGACAGTAAATCAGGACAAAACCACATTAAATGCCCTGAATCGCCCACTTCGAGGCAGCAACCCCGCGCCGCCCGGCATCGGGACGCCGGTTCCCGCCCCGGGGGCGACCTGCGGCGGGGGACCGCACGCGAAGCCCCGCCCCCCAGCGAAGAAGTCGCCGGGCGGTGGCTCCGACATCTGATGGAGCGTCAGTTTCCTGCCGGTGATCCTCGCGAATCATCATCCAGCAGACTCACCTTCACGGCCTCGCAGTTGATCAATGGCGTCTCGACAGCGCACATGATCACCCTGAGGCACCGGCACACCCCGATCATCCACAATCGCCGGGACAGGCCGGTCAAGATCTCTTGGCAATCGGTCAAGACCACCTGTCAGAGGACACCGGGTGCGGCGTCCTCGACGGCGGCGAGCAGGGGGGCGTGGACGGCGCCGGCGGCCTCGCGGGTGGCCGGGTCGGGGTCCTCCAGTTGTGCGGCGATCAGCTCGGCGGCTGCGGCGAGGACCGGCACCGGGACGGTCGCCGACCGCAGGTGTAGGAGCTGGGCGTTCGGGATCAGGGAGCTGATGCCGCGGGGGAGGGGCCGGGTGCTGGTCACCCGGCTGATTCTCCCGCGCGGCGGGCGCCGGTGATCACCACGGCACCCTGCCGGGCGGCCCGTCGGGCAGGGTGCCGTGGTGGTGGCGGGCGACGGCCTCCAGCGGCGTCCGGCGGGCCCGGCGCCAGCGGCCGCCGGGTCGGTGCTCTCCCGCGCGTGGGACGCCCCCGAACTCCGTCTGCACGGCCGGGTCGAGCAGCCGGTACGCGGTCGAGCGGCCGATCCTGGACTCGGCGCTCCGGGGCGGAGCCCGCTGAGGTCCGGTGGCGCATCCTGCGGGGTGGTCTTGGCCGGGCACCGGCGCGGCGCGGGGCGCCCGGCGAAGCGGATCCGCCGGCCGTTGAGCCGGTACGGTGCGCTGCCCCCCGCTGCCGCCGCCACCACCGCCGACGGGCCGGCCGGGACCCGGGAGCACGGTCCGGGGCCCCGGCGGAGGCAGGAGTGCGCTCCCCGTTCCGATGGGTGACGCCCGGTGACGGGTCAGCTCCGTAGTGTCGTACGTGTGACCCGGTGGTTCGCCCACCGTCACCGTCACCGTCACCGTCACCGTCAACGCCCGTTCCCCGCGCCGCACCCGTGGCGCCGCTGCCCGAGGAGCCCGCCCATGGCCGATCGCCACTTCCGCCACCGCCTCGATCCCTCCGCCTCCACCGGCGACGGCGGGCCGGGGTTCGGGCCCGCCCGGTGGAGCCGGCCGGAGGCCGCACCGGCGGGCCTCGCACGCGCGGGCCTGTCCCGGCGGCGCCTGCTGACGGCGGGCGCGATGGCCGGGGCGACGCTTGCGGGCACCGGCCTGATGGGGGGCAAGGCCTCGGCTGCGTCCGCCCCGGCGATCTTCTACTCGCCGCACCAGGACGACGAGGCGCTGGGCCTGGCCGGATCGATCCTGGAGCACAAGGCGGCCGGACGGCCCGTGTACCTGGTACTGGTGACACGGGGTGAGAACGACCAGCTGGCAACCATCATGAACGAGTGGGCGTGGCAGAAGAACCCGGAGACGGGGAAGAAGGAGAAGGTGGACTGGTCGTGCAGGCTGCGCCCCTCGGGCCGGTGCGCGGCCCACGGCCGCCACGGGGTGGAATGGCCGACCGACGGTGACAGCATGGTCGTGCCCGGCCGGACCACCGAGTTCATGGCCTCGGCGAAGGCCCTCGGCGTCGACAAGGTGATCAACTGGAAGATCCCCGACACCGCGTACAACGGCGACGACGCCTTCGAGGAGCTCACCAAGACGGTCAGGTCGAAGATCGAGTCCCTCGCGGACCAGTACCCGGGCGCCTCGCACAAGTTCACCGCGGGCTGGCTGGAGGTCACCCGGACCCACAAGGCGATCACCGACGCGGCCGTGGACCTGGCGTGGGACGGCGTGCTCACCGACGTGCGCTTCAACTTCGTCTACGCCTACGACTACCCGGAGAGCTACCGCCGCAGGGGCGCCGCCTACGTGCTGAACATCCCCGACGGGCACATGCAGAAGAAGCTCAACGCCATCCACTGCTACAACACCTGGAACCCGTCCGAGAACTTCTACGCGCTCGGATACCACAGCGTCCCGGAGAAGATGGAGAGCGCGGCGGCCGACCGGCGCGAGTACGTCTTCGCCCTCCCCGACAAGGACAAGTACCAGAGCGGCAACATCGACAAGGAGAGCAAGGACTTCACCGGCGAGCCGCAGTGGGACTGGTCCTGACGGACCGCCGGGCGCGGACCGGCACCCGGGGCGGCCAGCCGCCGACCGCCCCGGGCGGTCCGTTTCCCGATCACCGTTCGGGCGGTTGAACGCCGCACCACGTTCTCGACGCCAAGCCCCCGGCGCCTGCCGGTTCGACGAGACCATGCGCGCTGAACAGGCCCGGCTCTACGGCGCCTGCACCCGCTGGTGTGCGGCCGAGGGTGCCAACGCGGTCTCCGCCCGCGCCTTCGCCGCCCGTGTCCGCGACACCCGGTGTCACGACCCCGGCTTGAGGACGACCCGGCCCACGAGGTCGGTGCTGTTCTCCGGCAGCGCGTGTGCCCGACTGGCCTGGGACAGGGGGAAGCGTGCGGCGATCCGGATGCCGATCAGCCCCCGGGCCAGCAGATCCAGGACTTCGAGGGCATCGCGGTGGCGGGCACCGCGCACACCGACGACCGTCATCTCCAAGCGGGTGAGATCGCTCATCGTGAGCGGCAGGTACCCGCCCGTGCGCTGGTTGCCGGCCGCCGGGCAGATCGTGCCGCCCAACCGCAGGGCGTCGACTGCCAGTCGGAAGAGGTCCGCGTCACCGGTGAAGTCGACGGCGTGGTCGAACCCGGTCCCGGCGGTCCGGTCCCGCAGTTCGGCCGCGGCCGCCGTCCGGTCGGCGGTGACCACCACGTGGTCCGCGCCCGTCTCCTTCAGGAGAGCGGCCTTGTCGGCGTGCCGGGTCGTCACGGCGACCCGGGCGCCGGCCATCCGGGCCAGGCGGACGGTGGCTTCTCCCATCCCTTCGGAGGCTCCGCACAGCAGCACGGTCTCACCGAGCCGCACGCGCAGCCGGTTCAGGACGAGGCGGTGCGAGGTCGCGTACGGCCAGAGCAGCACTGCCGCCTGCTCCAGGTCGACGTGTGCCGGCAGCGGCAGCCAGAGCCGCTGGTCGCGCACCAGGTACTGCGCGTACGAGCCGAGGCCGGCGTGGCCGGGCACGTCGACTCCGGTCGACAGGTTGCCCAGGCCCCGGTAGGTCTGCGACGCGTACGGGTTCTCCGGGTGCACCACACCGACGACGGGGTCCCCCGGCCGGAACCCGGCCACCTCGTCTCCCACCGCCATGACGGTGCCCGCGGCCTCGCGGCCGAGCTGCTGGGGCATCGGCAGCGCGCGCCGGCCGGGCAGCCGCTCCCCGGACAGCTGCCCCGAGCGGTACTTGAGGTCCCAACCCGAGACCGAGGCGGTGTCGACGGCGACCATGACATCGCGGGGTCCCAGTGGCGGGAGCGGGTAGTCGGCATGGACCAGCTCCTCGGGTCCGCCGTGTCCGAGGACCCGGACCGCCTTCGTGGTGGTGGGCAACTGGCTGTCGGTGGTCATGAGCGGGCCTTTCCGGTGTTCCGATGCAGGGACCGGCCGGTACCCGGCCTGGAGGTTGCTCTGCGCGGGGCGCCCGGCCGCGCCGGCCGCGCCGGCCGCGCCGGCCGTGCGGCCGGGCGCCCCGGCGGGCTCAGGAGTCCTTCGGCGGGATCACGGGCACGAGCAGGTACGAGGGGTGGCGGCCGCCGGTGTGCACCGTGTTGGTTCCCGTGGAGTGGGTCCGGTCGGCGGGGTCGTCGTGCCGGAAGCGGGTGGGGTCGCCGCGGTCGGCGGCCTGGATCACGAGCCCCAGCCGGTGGCCCGCCGCGAAGACCCTGCTGGTGGGCAGGATTTCGACCGCCGCCTCGACCACGGCCCCGGCCTGAAGCGGGCTGCGGGTGTCGTGGGGGTGCACCGGGCGGTAGGGCTGCGACCGGGTCCCGTCGAGCTCGCGGTGCGAGACCCGCAGCCAGCGTGGTGCGGGCGAGGCGGACCGCGGTGGCGGTGAGGCGTTGGCTGGCCAGGGGGAACAGACCGTAGAGCGTGTTGAGGGTGTCGAGGGGAGTGTTGGGGTGGGCGGTGATGGCGTCGAAGGCGGTGATGAGGGGGGTGGGGTGGTCGGTGCGGGTGCTGGTGGTGACGATGTGCGGGGCCAAGGCCTTGTGGTGGCGGACGCAGAGGTCGGTGAGGGTGCGAGCCAGGCGGTGACCTGGTCGCGGCGGTCGCGGGGCTGGTCGGCGAGGGCGGGTAGGCGTCGCCACAGTAGGTCGGCGTTTTCGGCTGCGCCGGTGAGCGCAGTCCTGAGGGTGTTCATGCCGAGGACGGGGGTGAGGCCGTGGGTGGTGGCGGTGCCCTGCCAGTAGCGGTCCTCGTGGCGGAGCAGCCGGTCCTCGACGTCCTGTACATCCTCGTCCTCGTTCCCGCTGCTGGCGGGTGCGGCCTGTGCGGTGTCGAGGAGGTCGGCGAGGGCGGTCATGTGGAGGGTGAGGGCGTTGCCGTAAGCGGCGTCGCGGGGCAGTTGTCGAGGCGGCGTCAGGGTGGTGGCGGCAGCGGTCCAGTTGTGCCCGTTGAGGCCGGGGACGGTGGGGAGTACCTCGGCGAGGGCGCGGGCGGCGTCGTGGTAGTGGTCGGCACGCCGGTCCGGGTCGTCCTCCAATGGTGGGAGGCGGCGCGTACGGGCGGTGGCGAGGAGTTCCTCCGCCTGTCGGCTTCCCGCGCGGGCCTGCTGCCACCAGTCACCGGCGGTGCGGGCCAGCAACAGGAGCTTGAACGGGCTGGTGCCAGCGTGTTCTGCGGCGGCGTCGACGAGGGCGCCGAACTGTTCAGGGCGCGTCTCCGCGTAGTCGAGGACGACCAGCAGCGGCTTCGCCGCCCGCCTCACCTCCAGCAACTGGTCGGGGCGGGCATCGGCGCGCGGCCACAGCACCGTCCAGCCCAAGGCGCTGAGTTCGCGGCCGAGGCGGTGGGCGAGGCAGGTCTTGCCCTGCCCGCCGGGGCCGTGCAACAGCCACGCCCCGAACCCACCCTGGTCGCGCCACGCCTCCAGTTCGGCGAGCAGCGCCGCGCGGCCGTGGAAGGGAACAACCTGGCGGCCGGCCTCCAGCAGAGCTGCGGGTGTCACCGGGGACCGCCGGATGGCGGCGGGGCTGTCGATGGGGTCGGCGACATCCTGGAACTCCACCGCCACCAACCCGCCCGCCGGGCCGCCACCGTGCTCCGCGAGGGCGGTACGGAAGTCGGGGTCGTGGTGGAGGACGTAGGACGGGACGACATTGAGGCGGCCGTGGCCGGAGTTCGCCCGGTCGGAGGCGACAACGCCGGTGAGGTAGCGGTCGCAGAACACCGCCGCCCCCGACAGCCCGCCCCACGGCGAGGTGCCGTCGCCCGGCCACCCGGCACCGGAGGTTCGCACGTCCATGACGTACTGGTTGCCGACGAAGCCGCTGCCCGGGTTCACCTCACCGCGCAACTGCGCGGCCTCGACAGACCGTGCCTTGCGCTGGGCCTCGTCCGGCACACCCCACGTCTCGCACTCGGTACCGGGCCGCTTCGTGTCGGGGCGTCCCCACACGACCGGCGCGGTCGGCGGCCGCCAGCGCGAGGAGTCGTCGACGAGGACGAGCGCCGCGTCGTCGCGCCCGCCCGGGCTGCCGGCCCACACGACGGTCCCGTCCGCACTGCCGGTGCCACCGGGATGGAAGACCTTCACCCTCGTCCCGGCGGGGCCGCTGACGTGCGCGGAGGCCAGAACCAGTCTGCCCCCGACCGCGTACCCCGACCCCGGGCCCCTCGGCCCGGTCACCGCGGCCACCCTCAGCTGTTCCACGCCCTATTCCTCCCCGGATTCCCTGCCGCCCCGACACGTCCCCGGGCCCGCCGGGGCGGTCCTGCACGGAGTGGTCGAGGAGGTCGCCGCCGTCGGCCCGCTGCGGGGCGAGGGTGAAGGAGACCCGGTGCGTCCGTACCCGGGACAGGCTGGCCTCGGTCGCTGCGGCCACCGCCCACAGTCCTTGACGCACCGTCACTCGACACCGACACCGTGGGACCGACACCCCTTTTCCCGCAGCTGAAAGCCCCCTTCGGCGGCGGACGAAGGGGGCTCGGTTCGGGCCTGCGGAACGGTCGCGGGCCGCTGCGGCTCCGCGCAGGTCTCGAGCATCTCGGTCGGTGCCGCCTTCTCGGGCTCACATGGCCCGGCAGTGGTCGGCCGCACTGGGCAGGTCGCGGCCGACGGGGCCGTCGAAGACGTCGTCGACGGGGGTGAAGGCCCAGCCGATGTAGTCCGCGACGGCCTGGAGGCGCTCGGCGGGAGCCTCGGTCACGTCCGGGAACCGCCAGGCGGTGCTCTCGGCGAGCAGCCAGCCGGTGCACCGGTCCGCGTTGAACTTGTGGTCCTCAGCAAGTCCGAAGGTCTCCATCCGCGCGACCGCGCGCTCGCGCGGCAGGCCGGCCTCCGGATGGAACCTTCGGACCGGCCAAGGGCCCCCGAACTCGACCTCCTAGGGACGCCGTGTCGGTGGCGGGCCGTACGGTGCGGCGGGTGACGAGTTCCGAGGCGCATTCCGCTCTGCCCGCGTCCGTATGCCTGCCGGACCCGTGGGCGGTGGTGCGGGGGACCGACTGGTCGGTCCTGGACACCGGGTTCGGGCCGGACGAGGAGGTGCCCCGGGTGCTGGCCCGCCTGCTCGGCCCGGACCTCACCGTCGAGGCGACCGAACAGGCTCTCGCCGACCTCGGGCTGCGGCACCAGAACACTGTCTACGAGGCGACGGTGCCGGCGGCGCTGTGCATCGCGGCGGTCCTGGCGCGGCCGAGCGGCGCCCGGCGGCGGACGGCGTGTGCGCGCTGCTGCTGGAGTGGCTGGCCGGCGTCGCCCTCGACTACGGCGGCCCCTGCCCGCGGGACTGGCCGCCGCAGGACCGCGACGTCGTACTCGTGGACGGCTACAGCCCGGTGATGGTCGCCGCGCGGGCCCTGCGCCCGGTCCTGTACCTGGCCGTCGCCCCGTTCCTCGACGATCTCGACGCCGACGTGCGCGACACCGCGCTGTCCGCCGCCCTGGTCTTCGCCGAACACCCCGACCTGGCCGGGAACCGCGACGACCTGGCCGGCCACGCCCGCCGCCTGCTGCGCACCAGCGACAGGCGGTGGCGGCGCCGGCAGGCCCTCGAGGCCCTGACCGCCTGGGGCCACGACACCGCCGGCCTGATCCGGCCCGGCGACGACGACCGCAGCCCCTACGTCGCTGGCGCATCCTGGCCGGGCGGCGGCCGGGCGGAAGGCCCGGGCCGGCCGGTGGGCTGGGTGGTCCGATGAGGGAGCACAGCTCAGGGCAGTAGCGGTGCTGCAGGCGTCCTTGAGGGCCCGCCGTCTTCCGGACAAGCCCGCGTCAGGCGAACCGGGACCCCGGCACCGACGGGCCGGGTGGCTGCTGACGTCAGGTCATTCGAACAAGTTATCGAACAATGGAGTGGTGAGCACCACGCCCCCCGCCCCGGCGGTCGTCCCGGACGACGTCGAGCCCGCCCCGAGGGCCCTGATGACGCTGCCCGGCATGTGCCACGACGTCCGCCGGTGGCGCCTGGTCGAGATCCGGCGCGCCGGCCGCTGGCAGAGCGCGCTGCTCACGGTGTGGCGGCGCCCGCCCGGCGCCACCGGCTGGGGTGTCCACCTGCGCTGGGGGCCGGACGACGACTCCGTTTCCGGCGAACCGTGGTGCTGGGCGCTCTACGACCCGCCGCGATCCGCCCGTTGCCCGAACCCGCTGAACCGCCCCCCGCGCTGCGCCGCGACGCCGTCGTCGTGCCCGTCGAGATGACCGGCGTGCCTGCCCCGGACGGCGCCGGCCGTTGCTGGCAGCCCGCCTGGATTCGCGCCGGCGGCCGTTGGACCTCCGCCCTGGTCACCGAGCGCCGCCGCCCCGGACCCGACCTGCCGTGGATCGCCCACGCCCGCTGGGGCGAGGACC
This sequence comes from Kitasatospora sp. NPDC101183, assembly GCF_044767945.1. Lineage (NCBI taxonomy): Bacteria > Bacillati > Actinomycetota > Actinomycetes > Kitasatosporales > Streptomycetaceae > Kitasatospora > Kitasatospora sp. NPDC101183. The sequence goes on from NZ_JBIWOW010000006.1 coordinate 336,893, forward strand.
GCGACGCCGCCTGGACCGTCGCCGACGACCTCACGCTGCTCCCGGCCCGCCAGCCTTCCCCGGACGCCGACGGCCGGGCCGCCGGGAGCACCGCCTCGGCGGGCGAGGAGGCCCCGGCGGGCCGGGGCGCCCCGTGATCCCGGCGGCCGGTACCGGGGCCGTCGCGGCCCCGGACGAGCGGCGGCTGCGGCTGGCCGTCCTGCTGGAGGAGACCTCCCCCGCCGCCCGCACCGCGGCGCGCGTTCTCCCTGTCCTCGAACCGCTCGCCCCGTTCCTGCCTGGCGCGGGCCTTACCCGCGGCACCGTCGTCGAGACCGGCGACACCGGGCTGCTCCTGGCCCTGGCCGCCGGACCGCTCGCCGCCGACCCCGCCTGCTGGGCCGTCGCCGTCGACCTGCCCGACCTCGGCCTGGCCGCCGCAGCCGGCTACGGCCTGCCCCTGAACCGCCTGATCCTCGCCGACAACGCCGGTGAGCACTTCGCCGAAGTCCTCACCGCCCTCCTCGCCCGCCTCCCACCCCGAGCCGCCGCCCGCGTCGACGCCCACCTGCGCCCACCTGGAGGAGGCGGCCACGCTCGCCCGTACGGCGGCCACCACCACCTGACCCGACTCCGTGTAGGGGCGCGGCGGCGTGAAGCGCGACCGCACCCCGGGTGCCGGGGCCGTCGGCCACGCGGACGACCAGTAGTGGAGTGATGGAGGTCACACCAGGGAATTTGCCGGGTTGCTGTCGGAAGCGGGCTGCGCCGGGACCAGAGGGTGAAGGCTGTTCCATCATCCGCAAGGAGTCCGGCATGACCGTCCCCGACACCACCGCCGACCACCCCCGGCCCTGGCCCGCCATCCCGCCCGTCGACCTTGACCTGGTCCGCCGTACCGAGCGGTTCTTCGACGGCGCCAGCCTCACGAAGCCGGGAGTGCAGGTGGAGGCCGTGATCCCGGTCCACTGGGGGGTCGACCAAGGCCTCGTCGCCGTCCACTCGGACGGGAGTGTCGCCACCCGGCCGCTCGGAGAACACCCCGCGCCGGAACTGCTGAACCTTTCCGCCGCCCGCAGCCTGTTCGCCGAGGGCCTCGACTACAGGTCCGTTCCCACCGCGGAGCCGACCACGCAGTCGATCGAGCGCGGCTTCCTGGAGATGGGGCGGCAGGTGCCGCCGGTCGTACGGGCGTTGAACGCCCGCCAGGCAGCCCTGACCGGCGAGCAGGAGGTGGTCGACCGGTTCACCGCGGAGGTGATGGGCCTGTGGAGCGGCTGGCGGGAGCCGGTGGCCACCGCCCTCCTGGGGAACTGGGCCGACCCCCTGAACGGCGGAGGCGAACTCTCTCCCGCCGCGCTGGCCGAGCTGCGCAGCGAGGCCGGCACCATCCACCGCCAGCTCACCCCGATCTGGCGGCGCAAGACCAGCCGCGCGCGCCTGCTGCTGCTCGACACCCCGCTGGGCAACAACTCCACCCTCTACGACCTGCTCGCCGCGGCACCGGCGCCGGATGATCCGGCCGACACCCTCGAGGACGAACGGCTGCTCCTGATCTTGAGGGACCTGCACCCGGCGGAGCGGCAGGTCGTACTCGCCCTCGCCCATCCGGGGGTCACCACCTGGAAGGACGCCGCGGCCTTCGCCGGCGCCACTACGGCCTTCGGCGAGCGCGTCCGCCGCAAGGTCCGTAAGCTCGCCGGCCCGCGCCGGTCCGTCCCCGCCACCGGGTCCGAGAAGTGAGCCCCCGCCGCCGGGAGGTCCGGCTGCGCATCCCGCTGCCCAGGTTTGCGGCCTGCACCGTGGGAGTGGGCACCGGTGTGCTCGGAGCCGGACTGGTCCACGGCACCATCCCGGCCGACCCCGCCCTGGTCTGGCCGCTTGTCACCCTCACCATCGCCTCCATGGCCTACGACCTCGGAAACCGGGCCCTGCGCCGCCGTGAGGACTGAGCGGCCCCCGCGGCCGTACGGCTTCGACGCGGCGCGGCCGCACCGCCGCAGGGCGTCGGGCATGTGGAGAGCCCGCGCCTGCGGCGCGGGCTCTTGGTCCTGCTAGTGGGGTGCTGGGTCTGGGGGTGGCCCCGGTGACGGGTGCGGTGTGCCGCCGGGGCCGTTGTGCGGGGTCAGAAGTTGGAGATGACGTTCGTGAGGGTTTCGGCGATGGTTTTGGGGTCTTCGGCTCGGTAGGCGCGGGCCTGGGATCTGTCGGCGATGGCCTGGAGATCCGCCCATGCCTGGGTGGTCCCCGGGTTCTTGACGGGGTCGATGCCGTAGCCGATGGTGAACACCCGGATCTTCTTGGGGTCGTCCAACTGTTTCATCAGCTGGTCGAGGCTGGCATCGGGGTTGACGGCGCCGTCGTTGTCGTTGCTGCCGTCGGTCAGGAGAACAACGGCGTTGATGGCGTCCGGGGCGTAGCGGTGATCACGCAGTTCCTTCACCGCGTCGGTGGTGGTCTGGTAGAGAGCGGTTCCGCCAGCGGCCGTCAGGCTCTGGATGCTGTTGTTCAGCGCGGCGCGGCGGGAGCCGTCGTTCCCGAGCAGTCCGACATCGACCAGGGTGTTGTGGTCGGAGCCGTGCTTGAGGGCCTTGACGGTGGAGAACTGCCACAGTCCGACGCTGTCCTGGTCGGCGAAGCCCTTGAGTAGCTCGGGGGCGGCCTGCTTGAGGAGCTCGAGCTTGGTCGGGCCAGTGCCGTCGACCTTGTCGTTCATGGAGCCGGAGGTGTCGATAACCAGCAGGACGTTGGCGCGTTTGCGCAGGTCGGGCCAGGCGCTGAGGATCCTGCCGAGGACCTCCGGACCGGGCAGGGGCACCGACTTGAGAGGGGCGTCGGGGAGCGCTCCGTTGTCCCGGTTGATGACGGACGGTTTGGGCTTGGAGCTGTCGTAGCTGCGCAGCCCGATGCCGCCGAACTGGTCCTGGGCTGGTCCGGAGTGGAGGTAGGCGAGGAAGTCGTCGGCGAGGGCCTTCTTCTGCGGGCTGATGCCGGTGAGGGTGATGTAGGGATGGTCGGAGTAGAACGTCGCGTCGGCCGGGTAGAAGGCGACGAGTTTGGTCTTGGGGGGCGCTTTCATCTCGCAGCCCGGTTCGTCGCTCCTGGTTCCGCAGGGGTATCCGCGGTTGTAGGCCACGACGGCGCTCTCCTCGACGGCGACGGCGGAGATGTAGGGGGAGCCGGGCTGGGAGCCGGCCTCGGCGGCGTCGTTGGCGCGGCGCAGGTTGGCGAGGAAGGTGAGGGTGGTGTCGCCGTAGTGGACGACGGACTGCTCGATCCCGCGCACGGCGTCGGTGGCGATGTTGCCGGAGGTGAGTTTGTCGGGGGCGAGCGGTCCCGTGGTGGTGGCAGCGGCGGAGGCGAACGCGGCGATGATGGCGTTCAGTCCGGACGTGGAGTAGCGGGGGTCGGTCTTGCCGAGGAGGAAGGAGCCCCAATCGGCGTGCCCGTGTCGGGCCCAGAAGTTCTTCGGGTCCTGGGCCCATTCTGCAAGGTTCTTCCAGGTGATCCTTGCTCCCGGCCAGCCCAGCGCCGTGGCCATCGGTTCGGGCATCGCGATCACCAGCGGGGTGGCCGCGATCGACGGCGGGTCCTGCGTGGGCAGCGCGTTGGCCGCGGCGCTCTGGCGGGCCAGGGGGAGCCAGACCTTGGAGGCGGGGGACCACACGTCGGGCCGCCCGTTCTCCTTCGTCCATCCGTTCCGCAGGGCCTCCGCGGCGGAGCCGGAGCTCATCGCCGTGACCTTCACCTGCAGACACTGGCCTTCGGCCGTGCGGGCACCGTAGTCGGCGGCCAGTTTCGTGAGGGTGGCGGAGAAGTCGGGTGAGGCGGTGAGGGTCAGCGTGTCCTTGGGTTCCGAGCACTCCGGCAGGGCTGGTGCGGCTGGTGCGGTCGCAGTGGACGGGGATGCGGCGGACCGGCCGTGGGATCCGCCGGGGGAGGGCCACAGGACCGTGGCGGCGACGGCGACGGCCGTCACGGCCGCCAAGGCAGCTGGGACCAGGGGCCGCCGGGGCCAGGCCGGTACCGGGCGGAGCCAGGACGGCCCGCGCCGGGTGGGCGCGGCCAGCGGGACGGGCTTCTCCTGCGGCACGGGTCCGGGCATCGGCGCCTCCGGGGGACCGGCGGCCTGCACCGGCTCTCCGGAACCGGCCTGCTCCGCTTCCGGGGGAGTCGGTCGGGGCGGCGGTGACACGTCACCGCCGGCGACGGCCCGCCCCGGTTCAGTCGGTTCGGTGGGTTGCGGTGCGGACGGCGGCGGTGCACCAGGTGTGATCGGCGCCTCCGCCGGCCCGTCGGCGGGCGCAGCGGCCGCGGTCTCGTCGCCCGCCGGGAGGTCCGGCACGGCAGTGCGCTGGGCGGCCGTCATCTGATCGAGCTTCTTCCACTCCGCGTGCCACCGCTCGCGGTCACCGCCCAGCGCGCTCACGTAGGCGAGCAGGGCATGCTCGCTGCACAGCATGGTCGTGCTGGTGACCTTCGACATGGTCGAACCCGCGTAGCCCGTGGCCTTGGCGAGCTCGGCGAGGGTCATCCCCGCCTCCTCCCGCAGGGCCAACAGGCCCTTGGCGAAGACGGTCAGCGGCGCGCTGCCCGTCATGTCGCGCGTCCGCGTCCGGTCCCGGGACGTCCTCTGTGCGCCGTCGGGCCGGGAGCCGGGATCCTGCACCGGCTGCTGCTCCTGCCCGGGGGCGTCCTCGGGCCCCTTGGGCCCGTTGTGCTCGTCGGCGCTCATCGCCCGCTCCGGCGGCCCTGGCGGCCGGCGGTCGCGGAGCCGGCGAGGAACAGGCCGGCCACCTTCGCCGCGGCCAGACCCCCGCCGCCTGCGACCGCCAGTGCGGTCTCCGGTGAACTGCCCATCAGCACCAGCACGATGATGATCGCCTGGATGACCGCCAGCACGCTGAACTGGAAGGCATAGGGGGATCGCCGGCGGTTCCGGGAACCGTTCCCGATCATGACTGTCTCTTCTCTCCACGTGTCCGGGCAGACCCCGCATCCGCGGGGCCGGCGGCCGCCTGTTGTTCATGGCACCCGGGCTGCAACCGGGGTTCCTGGCGGCCGACCTCAACAATGCTCAGCCTGCCGTGGCCGCACCAGAGTTGATGGTCTTTCAGCAATTTCGAGGCGGCGCCGAGACCTGCCGCGGCCACGCCGGCAAGACGCCGCGGGTGGCCCGGTACGCGTTGCCCGCCTGGGGGAAACCGTCGTCACGGCCACCCCGCATCCCGTTCCCGGTCTCCCGTCGGCCGTTCGAAATTCGACGGATCACCCCAGCTCACAGCGCGTTTCAGACTTTCCAACCGAGGTTGGAAAGCCCCGCGCTCTGGCCGGTTACCACTCGGTCGGCAACACTGGAAAAGCCGGAATGCTCACTCCACGTGTCCGGGCGAGCCACGGCATCCTGGGGCGGGCCCCCGCTGCAACGGAGGGTCCGCCCCGCCGCACCAGCCCCCACCCCGAGCTCCTTTCCTCGCTCCCCGGGGCCCTCCCGAAACGGACCTGGGGGACGCCGCCGGATTTCCGGAGTGGCTCTTGTTGGTTTCGCTGAGGGCTTCGACCATCCACGTCCCGTGCGAGACCACCAGGTCGGCCTTGGTCCCGGGCCGAGCCGGCCCGCGCACCCCGAACTCCTGAGCGGGCAGCGGACCGGCCTGGCTGCCCCGGAAGTGCACGAACCCAGCGCCACCTGGAGCACCACGACCTGCTCCTCCCCGCCAGGCTGGCCGGGCGGGGAGGTACTCGGCCAAGGGAACAGCCGACGGCGCGCTGATGCGGGGCCGGGGCCACGTGTGGTGGTCGATGTCCGGGGTCCCGCTTGGGGAACCCCGGACATCGCGAGCCTTACCAGCCGTGCTGGAGGATGATCCGCTCCTCGTCGAGACGGGTGTGGAGGGCTCCGTCGGCGTCGGGCAGGGGGCGTTGCAGCCGTTCGCAGACGGCACGGTGGATCGCGAGTGCGTCCTGGCCGCCGCCGGCGGCCAGGACGACCGACCACAGCGGCCGGTCGGCGGGGGTCGCGCTCTCGGCGATCACGAGGACCTCGACCTTCGCCGGGTGGCTGAGCTGGCGCAGGCGCTTGGTACCGGTCCGGTCGGCGATGGACTCCCAGGTGCGGGTCTCCCCTTCCCGGGCAGCCTTCTTCAGCGCGCCGAGCAGGGGCTTGGCGAGTTCGGCGAGTTCGGCGTACCCGGCGGCCGCCTTCGGCGTCTCGCGCGGCCGGGGTACGACCGGGGCGACGTCCTTCCTCTGCTGCGCGGCCTCCAGTTCGGCCAGGGCCTGCTCCTGGCGCTGGCGGAGCTCGGCCCGCTGCTGCTGGAGCGCCTCCTTCTGCTGCTGCTCGGTCAGGATCCGCTGCTCGCGCGCAGCCGCGAGGCGCTGCTCGGCTTCGGCGCGGTACTGACCGCTCAGTTCGGCGACCAGCGCCCGGTCCTCTTCCGAAGCGCCGGGATCCGAGGTCAGCTGCTGGGCCTCCTCCAGGAGCTCCCGGGAAAGCGCGTCGGGCTCGGTCCGGCGCAGCAGGATCATCACCTCGGCGCGGCGGTCGGTCTGCACAGTGAGCCGCCGCTTGCCGCGATCCATGGCCTCGCCCAGGTTCCGGCGGTCTTCCGCACCCTGCTCCTGGGCGAGCAGTTCCTCGATGGTGGCCAGGGCATCGCGAAGCCGCTCCGGACCGGCCCAGTTGAGGTCCCGGACGGCGGCCTGCACCACCGCGTGGTTGCGGGCGGCGGTGGCTGCCGCGGTGTCGGAGCGGGGCACCGTGACGGTCGCCCGCCGCCCACCCACCTGCTCCGGCGACGCGGGGTCGTCGTTGGTGGTCTGCTCGGCCGGGGCGAAGCCCTGTGGGGTCAGGATGAGGGCGCGCAGGTCGGACCAGTCGGTCCTGCCGGGCCTCTGGGTACCGATGATCAGCGGTCGGCGGCCGTCCCGCTCGCTCTCGTAGCGGACACGGTGGACGTAGCCGCGAGCGGTGAGGCGGTCCGGGGGGATCAGGACGCCGGTGCCGAGGAGGAACTCGGTGACGTGGGCGTCGTCCCAGTTCACGGGCTGGGTCCTGTCCAGGTGGATCAGCAGGCGGCGGCCGTCGGCGAGGTCGGAGACGACAGCGGAGCCCCGGGGCTCGGGGAAGTCGAAGGTGACGGCGATGCCCTGCGCCTTCAGCCAGGCCGCGAGGTCGGCCTTCATGAAGAGGTGGTCCGCGCTGTCCATGCCGCGGGCCAGGCGCCCGCACTGGATGTCGTGCTCGTCGCCAGCGGAGGGGTAGTGCGCGAAGTGGCAGATCCTCTTGTCGTCGCAGCGGCGGGTCGTCAGCTGGCGGCCGCAGCCGCCCGGGAGGTTCAGGCCGCACCACCAGGTGGTGCCCGTGTTCTCCAGCCGGAAGAGGTCCAGCTCCTGCGGGTCTTCGGGGCAGATCGCCGGTTCATCGGAGTCCGGGGATCCGACAACCGCGGTCTGGATAAGGCGTCTGTCCATTCTGCTCCCAATGGGCCGAAAGGGTTACCTGCACAACATTGTGCTCCTGCTCACCGACACCACGGCCCCTTCCGGGCACGGATTGGCTGGTGGCCAGCCGCCGTACTTCCCGCGCCGTGCCGCTGGAACGGAAGCGAGCTGGCCGTGCACACCGGCCGCCCCGATCCGATCAGGCCCACTTCCGGAGACATGGAACCCCGGCGCCCACCCGACGCGACAGCCGGGCCCTCCCCCTGGCTGCAGACCGAAGATCGAGTCCGGGCAAGTAGAAACGGCCCGCCAGCCAAGCTGACGAGCCGTCATGCAAGATCGAGGATAATGGAACCACTCCAATGCCCCATCTAAATCGTATGCATACAGGTGTGTTGCCGGTCAGGAGCACATCTAAGCATGGAGAATGGGATCGACAGCGGGGGATCGGCCAATTAGAGGAAGGCGACGCCATGCCGCAGAATCACGAGTACCAGGTCACGGTCAAGCTGGACACGCAGACTCGAAATACTCTCGCCACACAGGGTTACGCACTCTATGGCTTCAAGGCCGTCAAGACTGGGGCTACGCTTGGAAGGCCGACCGTATGGTTCTCATGGAAGAACCTTCTCGAGGAGAATGTGGTGGGATGGGATCCGCTCTACAACGCCTACATCAGCGTTGCCAGCCAGAAGGAAGGAGAAGCACCAGCTGGCCTGATCGACGCATCCACCAAGAGGCCCATCAAGATCGGCCAAACGATGGTGGTGGACAAGACCGGCGGCGTATCCGTGACCGCGGAAGGAACACCTAATTGTATCTCGGTGGACAACAACTCGACGACTCTCTACAACACGGGACTCAGTCAGGTCAATCCGAATGACGGTTCGGCAACGCCGCTCGCCGCTTTTCCCCTCCACGGGGATATGACCGTTACCATGGAGCCTTTGCAGCAAATCATTCTACTCTTCGCGTCGGCAACGGCAACTCAAGTTTCAACCGTAGTGGAGAAGGCGATCGGTCACGGCGTCTTCATTGACGCAACCGAAAACAAGAAGATCGAAATCCCGTACGTGATTGACAAGGGATGGGATACGGGAGGTAAGATCTACATCGAAAAGATCGAAAAGAACCAGAATATCGTCGGAAAGCTGCTTAAGGGATAACAAGCTAGAAGCCCTGTCAGGATCGGGACCGCGTCCGCGCCGCAGGCCGCTCGCACAAGGCGTCGACGGCACTGGTGACGACGCCGCCGGCCTGGCCGGGCTTCAGCTGTGCGCCTGCCAGCCTTGATCTGAACGTCGGTCAGGCGCTCGGCGATCAGGTCGGTGAGCTCCGCGACCCGGCCCTTGAGCTCGACGACCGCTGCAATGGGCAGCACCAGGCCGCTGTCCCACGTGTGGGACAGCTCGGGGTCGGTAGCGGCCGACGATGTCCTGGATCGCCTCGGCCCGCAGCGGCCAGGTCGAGCAGCTGGTAGGCGGTCGAGCGGCTGACGCCGAACTCGGCGCTCGCGTATGCGGCCCAGCCGCCGTACCCGAGCGGGGTCCACACCCGCGCCCGGTGCGCCGCGCGCACCCGTGCGGCCAGGACCAGGACGGCGGAGCGGACCTTCTCGATCGCGGCGCGCAGCTCCCCGGTCAGCCGCCGCGCCTCGGCCTGCGAGGCCGAACCGGCGAGCTCCCGGTGGCGGTCGCGCTCACCCATACCCGACCCCTTCGACACCAAGCTCTTCCCGGTGACCAAGAGGAACCTCGCCCCGGCCCGGGAGCCGGCCCGCACGGCACCGCGCTGCTGCGCCCGCGCGACGCCATCCTTACGATCGGACGCGAGCTGGACGAGCGAGGCACCGACGCCGCCGCAGACTGCCGGCAGAGCGCGGAACAGCTGGAGGCGCGCGTCTGTCCGCCGCCCGCCCAGACCGGCCCGACCACCGCCAAGGCCGCAGCCGCCGAGCAGAGTGGCAGCGCCACGACCCCGGCGCTGCCAGCCTCACCCGACCGGGTCCCGCAGGCCCCCCGCTCCCTGGGACCCGGCCGCGCTGCGCCTGCCCCCATCCAGTCAGGCGCCTCTTCTCACGCTTAGACGGCCACCTCGGCGGGGCAGAGAGCGAAGTCCCGGTACGCGCCGCGGGTGTCGTTCGCGACGGTATTGTCCATGGCGTAGACCGTGATGACGCCACGATTTGCGTGCACGGGGTCGATGACCAACCGCCAACGTGTGGTCCCCGTGGTCTGGTACACCCACTGGGAGTCCTCAAGTTGGGGGCGGTAGTGTTCGGCGATCGCCCTGACACAACGGGTAACCTGCTTCGATTTGATGTCCACCTTACTGCCAGGTCCGTGTCTCGTGTCGATGTGCTTCAGCCCGTAATTGTCAGCGCCGCACAGGAGGTATACACGGCGGGTGGCGGTACTGGTGCCCGGCGGGAGCGCGTCGTAGATCGTCCCGACCTCTGCGTCAGCGTCGGTGCAGGAGTTCGCCGGGATCCGTTCGGGGACGGCTTGCGCAGGTGCCGGGCAGAGTAGGAACCCACTGGTGAGCAGCAGCAGGGCAGTGCCAAGCCGTGCTGACTGGCCCATACGGCGACGGTCCGGGCGGACTGCGGGTGCGCCCGCGGCAAGGGCAGACGGGCGCAGCGTTGCACGATTCCTGAGAGACATGCGCGTACCTCCTGACCGGTATGAGGCAGAGGTGGCTGCGGCAACTCCGCCCGACAAGGCCGGATGCCGGTCTTGGTCCGGGATAGACCGCGCGTTCGGCTGCCCACACAGTCGAGTGTCTGCACCTGAAGGCGGACCGCTCCTCGCACGGGGCGTTCGGGTGACACTGTGCACGCCTGGTTTCAACCGGGTATCGCCCCGTAGTGCGAACTTCCTACCGCTGCGCCGAGGGTTGAGTGGCCCTTGACTGGCGCTTCTCGTGTGTCCGGTGGGAATCGTCTGGTTCGCCCGTTGAGGCGCCCGTCCTGGTGTTCTTGGTTGGGCCTCCGTCCACGGTGGAGACCCAACCGCCCTGACCTGCCGACTCCGTCGGTGGACGGGATTCACAGGGGCGCCCTGGAAACCCAACGCCGCCGGCTACGCCCACTCGACTCCGTGCTCGGCGAGCTGCGCGAGCTGGCCCGGCGTCAGCTTCGCCCGGCGGGCCTTCTGGTTGTTGAGCCAGGTACCCAGCGCGAAGTGCGTCACCACGACCTGCTCCTCGCCACCGGGGCCAGCCTCCACAGCCTCCACCTGCTCCTTGTGCGGGCGGGGAACCCGGGGGTGCTGCTCCCGCTCGACGAACTGGGCGAGCGCGGCCAACCCCTGGGCGAACCTGTCGCCGCGGGACACGGTCGTCTTCGCGTCGGCTGCCACCAACTCGAGGTCCCCTTCGATGCCGATCGCGGTCAGCAGGCCCCGCTGGTCCTCCTCCAGACCGGGCCAGCCGGCCCGCTGCGCCTGCACCCAGCGGCCGAGCTGCTCGCCCTCGAACACCGTGTCCAGGGGCAGCCGGGTCCAGTAGACCTGGCCGTCGGTGTCCAGCCACCACATCCGGGCGGTGGCGTAGGTGCGCTGCCAGGTGATGGGCCAGGCGGGGCACCACCACGGGTCGATCTCCTCCAGCGCCCGCCGCCGCTCCGGCGCCGGCGCCCCTTGCTTGTGGGAGGACCTGTACTTCCGTCAGGTCGGGGAGGTGGACTACCACGGGCTGCGGAAGGTCGTGCGGGAGGTGCTTGGACACCTGGACCGGGACGGGCGCCGCCGGGCGCCGGATCCGCGGTTCCTGCATTTGAAGGACGTCATCATCCGCTCGGGCCGGACCTCCCAGAGCCTGCCGCTCTGGCGCGGGCCGATCGCGGCGGTCAGCGGCTGGAGCCTGGGCGGGCCGGACGAGCGCTGAGAGCAGAGGTGCCTGCACGACTGGCAGAGAACGGACGTCCGACCCCTGGGCCTGAGCGGCCTGCGTCCCCGCCCCGGCCCGCCCGGCCGGGCAGCCGAGCGAGCCGTCCCGCTGTCGACCGACCACCCGTCGAGACGTAGGCTGATCCGGGCCCTGACGGACTGTCATCCGTACGGGGCCTGCGGGCCGATGAGCCGGAGGGGCGTGCCCGCAGCACACGAAGGATCGCAAGCTCCCAGGGGGGAACGCGGAGCCATGTCCAAGAAGCGGAAGAACGACCAGGACGACGAGTACGACCCGCAGCACGTGCCCGACGGGCCTGGCGAGTACGACCAGCCTGACGGGTACGACCGGCACCTCACGGACGACCGGCACGACGGGTCGGCACAGGACGGCTACGGCGCCCACCGGGCGTACGACGAACTCGCCGACGGCGAGTACGCCGCCTACGATGCCGATGCCGATGCCGATGGTGAGGACGGTGACCGGGGCCGGCCCCGGTCGACCACCCGGCGGGTCGTCATGGCGACGGCGGGCGGGGTGTTCGTCGCGCTTCTCGCGGTCGGCGGCTACGGCGCCTACAACGTGATGAAGGCCGTGTCGAACGACAGCACCTCCCCCGGCGACCACCAGGGATCCGCCGCCGCGGCGAAGGCCCCGCAGGACCCGCCGACCGCCGAACAGGCCGAGGCGGCCGCCATGGAGTTCCTGGCCGCCTGGAGCCGCGGCGACCTCACCGCCGCCGGCGCCCTGACCGACCACCCGGAGACCGCCCGCGCCGCGCTGGCCGCGTTCCACGACCAGGTGGGCGCCCGCGCGCTCGCCCTCACCGGGACGGGCCGCGCGCAGTCCGACACCCCGAGCGAGCCAGCCCTCGGCTTCCGGGTGAAGGCGCAGTTCGAGGGCACCCCGGAGACCTGGGAGTACGACAGCGTGCTGAGCTTCGTCCGCTCCCAGGACGGCAAGCCGGTGGTGCGCTGGAGGCCGTCCGTGATCCATCCCAAGCTCACCCCGGGCAGGACCATCGGCGTCAAGGCGCTGCCCAACCCGGTGTCCAAGCCCACCGACCGCAAGGGCCGACCGCTCGACGCCTTCCCGTCGCTGCGTCCCGTCCTCTCCCAGATCGCCCCGCCGGACGGTGCCACCGTCGTCACCGGCCGGGCCGTGACGCTCTCGGGCGGCGGTGGCGACACCGAGCCGGAGCAACTGTTCGTGCTGACCCCGTCGGCCGCCCCGGAGGTCAGGCTCACCCTGGACGCCGACCTCCAGCAGGCCGCCGAGGACGCGGTCAAGCAGCAGTCGGCGAACGGCAATCCGGCCTCGCTGGTGGCCATCCAGCCGAGCACCGGGAACATCCTGGCGATCGCGAACGCCAGCGGGTTCAACCGCGCGGTCGCGGGCGGCCAGGCGCCCGGCTCGACCATGAAGGTGATCACTTCGGCCGCGCTGCTGGAGGCCGGGGTGACCCCGGACACCGCGGTGCCGTGCAAGGACACCACCTACTCGCCGCGGGCCTGGCACAACGACGAGCGCGGCGACTTCCCGTCCTACACGCTCACCGATGACTTCACCCACTCCTGCAACACCGGTTTCATCGACAAGGGCCTGGAGAAGCTCCAGCCCGGCGTTCTCGGTAAGGTGGCCCGGGAGCAGTTCGGCCTCGGCCTGGAGTGGCACATCGGCATCCCGAGCCGGGACGCCACCGTCCCCACGCCTGGGAACAAGGACGAGGCCGCGGCCCAGTACATCGGCCAGGGCCAGATCCAGGTCAACTCGCTGCTGATGGCCTCGGTCGCCGCCACCGTGCAGAACGGGACGTTCCGTCAGCCCGTGCTGCGCGAGGACGCCAAGCGGGCGACGGCGCCCGGCAAGCTGCCGGCGGACGTCGCCCGGGACCTGCGCGCCATGATGGCCAAGACCGCTACCCAGGGCACCGCCCGGACCCCGATGGCCGGCCTGTCCGGCCAGATCGGCGCCAAGACCGGCACCGCGGAGGCCGGCGGCCAGGCCAACAACAGCTGGTTCATCGCCTACCGCAACGACCTCGCGGTCGCCGCCGAGGTCGAGGGCGGCGGTCACGGCTTCAGCGCGGCGGGCGTGGCGGCGGCCCAGGTCCTGAAGGCGGGCGGCAAGGGCTGACGATCCGGGTGTGCGGGTCGGCGCGCGCCTTCTCGAAGCGGGCGCCGGCGTCGGGCCAGCCGGGGACGGCCAGCACGGCCGAGTACAGCCCGGCCTGCAGCACGCTGCGGCGGGTGGGGTCCATGTCCGCGTTCCCGAGCTCGGCGAGCGCGGTCACCGTGTTCGCCGGCGTCTTCGCCCGCGCGGCGCGGGCGTCGGCGAGGCCTGCGTCGGGTGGTGAGCGTGGCCGCCGTCGGGGCGGTCCCTGGGCCGGGCGGGGTGGTGGCGTCGGCGTAGCACCGGGGCGGTGTCCGCGTTCGCGGACGCTGTGTCACAGGCGGCTGGGATGCTTGATGGCATGGACGACGGGGCGCTGATACGGGGCCGGGTGTACGGGACGGACCACGGCGCACCTGACTCCGTCCTGCGCCGGGCCTCTGGACGGTCTCCTGCTGGACGTGACCGGCTGGAGCGCCGAGGAGCTGGCCGACGGCGCCGCGCTGTTCACCGAGATCGGTCGGTACGGCCCGGGCGGGCGTGCGCACTACGAGCCCCGGGCCCAGGATCCTCTGCACTGGGACCGGGTGGGCGACACCCCCTGATGAGAGGGCCACTGGCTGCTATCCGGCCGCAGGCCGCCTACGGTCCACAGGTCTCCGGGGCTGCGGACGAAGGCGCGGTGCGCGCTCATCGCCCGCCTGAGTCGGGCTGCCGGGATCCGGTGGCCGTCGCGGGCGAGTGCGTCCCGAAGGCCACCCGGGGTCAGTGGCCTTCCGCAGCGGGCGAGGTAGCGGGCGGCCAGCTGCTCGCCGTTCGGGAAGGCCGGCGGCTCCACCACGGTGAGCGAGTCACTGAGACCGGAGTGTTCCCGTAGCGCGGCCCGGCTCCAGCAGCGGCCGCTCGGCCTCACCGAGGCGGGCGAGGCGCTGTCGCCAGTCGGGGCCGCGCAGGTATCCGCAGCTGTGGCAGAACCACAGCACAGCGATCACGGCGGCGGTGAACAGGACGGGGTGGCGGGCCGCGACGGCGGCCGGCTCCCGGAGGCCGGCGCCGAACAGGCGCAGCGCGAGGTCGACGAGCACCAGGGCGTCGGCGGTCGTGGCCTCCAGGCCGGCCAGGCGCAGCAGCTTCTCGGCGACGGGGATGCTGTCGATGACCGCGAGGCCGAAGCGGGAGAACACGCTGTTCTGGGTGATGACCACGCAGGGGCCCAGGAACTCGGCCAGCGCCATGGTCGGAGCGTCGTCCGGGTCCCCGCGGTGGCGCTTCTCCTGGGCGTAGGTGCGCAGGAGGTGCTTGGTCTGGGGGGGCCAGGTGGTCGCGGATCTCCAGGTCGACCAGCCACAGGGAGGGCAGGATCTGCTCGTCCAGCAGCCGACGCACCTGGTGGGCGGGCACCCGGTAGTGGGCCGCGAGCTTGGGCAGGTGCTCCTCGATCTCACCCGGCACGTGCGCGGCGATGTAGGGGTTCGCGCGGCCGGTTCGGGCCAGCGCCGTGTACCTGTCGGCCCGGCGGCCGTTCTGCACGAGGTGGCAGGCGTCGGCCAGCAGGGCGTTGGTGTCGATGACTGGAAGCAGCATCCGCTGGGGGCAGCACCATCGGGTTCAGCGCGGGAGTGCGCTGTATCGGGAGCGCGACGGCGCGGGGTTCGGACATGCGCCAAGTCTGGTCGCCCCTGCTGACAGCGGGCCAGGGATTTCCCGTCCGGGAGGGGCCGCGTCGATCGCCGGACGCGCCCCAGCCATGCTTATACGATTTACTCGAAAGGCGTGGAAGGTGTCGGCGGGGAGGCGTAGGGTCGCCTAGCGTTTCAAGTTAGATGAATAGGCGTGGAGGTCGTGGGTGTGTTCGTGACGACGGGGCAGGCCGGGACGGCGTTGGGGTGTTCGATCCCGACGGTGAAGAAGCTGATGGCCACCGGCGTGGTCCCCGGCGTGCGCGAGACGGGCCGGCAGGTGTTCCCGCTGGCCGCTCTCCAGCAGTTGCAGGCCCGCCCGGCCGCCGACCTGACCGCGCTCGCCGTACCCGAGGTGGCGGTGCTGCGCTCGGACGCCCCGGTGCGGGTCGACGAACCGGACCGGGAGTGGATCGGCTTCGGCACCGCACTGGACCGGGCGCAGCTGCTGGCCGCACTGTCCGGCTGGTGGCGGTGCGACCCCGCCCGCGTCTCGGCCGGCGCCGTGCTGCCGGTGACGGTCGCCGGGTTCGTCGTCGCGGTCCTAACCGGCCTCACCGCATGGGAGGCCGACGGCACCGCCGGCACGGCGGGCCGGTTCCGCTTCCCGATGGCGCGCCTGGCCGGCTACCTGACCGATCTCACCGCCCCCGCGAACGCCGCCGACCCGGCCGACCCCGAGGACGCCCGCCTGGCGGGCCTGCTGCTCGGTACCCGTCTGCCGTCGGTCTCCGGCGGCCCGATCGCCTACGTCACCACCAACCCGACCACCGACACCGCCGACGAGGGGGAGCAAGCCTGATGGACCGGAAGTCGTACACCGCTGAACTCGCCGGTCTGCGCGAGCTGCGTACGGAGATCACGGCCGCCGAGAAGACGGTCGCCGCGGCGCAGAAGGAGTTGGACAGGCTCGCCGCCCAGCGTGCGCGCAAGGTTGCCGGGCTGGCGGGGTTCGAGGGCGCCCAGGCCGCGCCGATCGCGAAGGCCTCCGGGCTGTCGGTCGGCGACGTCGTGCGGATCGCGCCGCTGCTGGACCCGACCCCGGCCGCCGTCCGTACGGCCAAGGCCGACGACCAGTCCGTGGCGCCCGTCGGGGCGCCGAAGGCCGAGCCGGTCGCCGAGCCCGCCGTCGCGGTCGCCCCGCCGCTGACCCGCCCCGCCGCCGTCGTCGAGCAGCCGGCCCCGGCCGCCTCGGAGACCGAGGCGCCGATCGAGGTCGAGGACCAGGCCGTCGTCGAGCAGCCCGCCCCGGCCGCGGCCGCCGTTGCTGCGCCGGTTGTCCCGGCGGCTTCGGTCGCTCCGGTCGCTGCGGTGGATCGTTCGGCCGTTGCCGCCGGTCCGCGTGAGCTGCCCTCCCTCCCGGAGGGCCCGGAGGGTGCCCGGTTTGCGGCCGTGACCACCGGGCTGGTGTCCAAGCGGCCGAACTTCGTTCAGCAGGCCCGCGCCACGGTGTTCCTGGACGCCGCGACCGGTGACCTGGCGGTGCGTGACCGGGTGGTGCGCCTGGACCTCGGGGCCCGCACCCCGGGCGAGATCCTGGACGCCGTCCTGGCCACCGCGCCCGGCACCGAGCGGATCTACATCACCGCCGGCGCCCCGTGGCACGACGGTGCCGAGCGCTACTCCACGCTCAAGGACGCGGTCGCGGCCTGGCTGAACACGCCGTCCGAGCGCTGGACCACCGCAGTCGGCTCCGGCCGGGACAAGCTGGCCGGGCACTTCGTCCACCAGCGCCAGCCGGTCGGCCGCTACGCCCCCGCCGCCTCCCCGGACGGCCCGGTGACGGAGATCCGGAGCATGGGGGAGTGGTTCGACCCGGACGGCGCCGACGTCGTCACCTGCCGTCAGGCGTTCACGCTGCTGTGGCAGGCGCTGCGCCGCCACTGGGACGACGCGGTCCTGATGGGCTCCCCCTCCCAGACCGGCCGTGACCTGTGGTCACGCACGATCCCGACCACGGGCAAGTGGGCGGGCGGCTACCCGGTCCTGTCCGAGGAGCTGCGGGGCCTGCTGCACGCGACCGGCGGGCAGGGCCGGACCGAGCTGGTCCTGCCCCCGCGCGTCCCGGAGCAGCTTCCGGCGCTGGTGGAGTACGACCGCACCTTCGCCTACGCCAAGCACCTGTGGAAGTCCCCGGTGGGCACCCCGCGCCGGATCACCGCCGCCGTGTTCGCCGCGATGACCGGGGCTGAGCAGGTCAAGGCACTGATGTCCTGCTCACACTGGAACATCAGGGTCACCGTCCCCGTCGGGTGGAACCACGTCGGCCTGCTTCCCGCCCCCGTCACCGGCGACCGGGCCTGGATCTACCCCTCGGAGCCCGGCGCCACGTTCACCACCTGGGCGGGCGGCGCGGAGGTCCACCTCGCCCTCTCCAACCACCTGACGCCGTGGAAGGTCGAGATCCTCTCCGGCCTGCTCTTCGAGGACGGCAAGCCGCTCGACGAGTGGGGCAAGCGTCTCAAGGCGGCCTGGGCGGACCTGACCAACCTCTCGAAGCTGCACGGCGACGAGCGGCAGCGGCAGGCGGCCTACCTCGCCTCGCGCGCGGTCCGCTCGGTGCTGCTGTTCGGCCTGGGCGGGTTCGCGCAGCGCCCCCGTCTGGTCTCCGGCACCACCCCGCTTGGCGAGGCGCTCCCGGCCGGGGTCGAGATCCTGGGCCAGGACGGCGAGGTGGTGACCTGGCAGCGGCAGGCCGGGTTCTCCCGCGACCCGTACGCGCACCCGGAGTGGGCGGCGTACGTCTGGTCGGGGGCACGGGCGGCGCTGCTGGACATGAAGTACCGCCAGGGCAAGGAGGTCGTCGGCCACGCCGGCGCCCTCCACGCGAAGCCCGGCACGGTCGTCTACTTCGGCACCGACGGTATCGCCCTGACCGAGCGCCAGCCCTGGCCGTACCGGGGCGAGCCGGGTGACTACCTCCTCAAGGGCCACCTGACCGGCCCCATCGAGCACCCGACCAGCCAGGAGCAGTACCTCAAGCTGCGCGGCCTGGGCCGCACCGAACTCGCCGCCGCCGAGAAGGGAGCTGACCAGTGAGCCCGGCCGACCCGAACCAGCCGAACGAAGCCGCGAGGCTGACCCAGGAGCTGATCGACCAGGGCTACACGAAGCGCCAGGTCGCCAGGATGCTGGGCCGTGACGCCAGCCTGGTGTCCCAGTTCTTCACCAAGGGCAAGGGCGCGGCGTTCGTCGGCGCGCTGCGCCAGGTCGTCCGGGCGGTGCGCGGCGGCGAACGCGACACCGAGGCGCTGTCCGGTATCGCGGAGGCGAACACCACCCGGCGCCGGACCAAGACCGGGCAGAAGGCCAGGGTGCGGGGCAAGGACGTGATCGGCACCCCGGGCGGCAGTATGGCCGGCCGCGCCGGCAAGCAGGCGATCAGGTCCGGTGCCGCGCACCTGGCCGGCGTCATCCACGCAGCCGCGCAGGCGGACGGCCGGGTCGCGCTGACGGTGCGCATGCAGTCGCGGTACTTCACTTTGTCGGCGGGCTCCCGGCAGGACTCGCCCGGTATCCGGCGTGGCGTGGTCCCGCGCGCGGACGGAACGGAGGAGCGCACCTACGGATCGGCCGCCACCGGCGGCTTCTCCGCCGCCGAGTGGTCGCGCAGGGTCGCTGACTCGCACGGCGACGTCGTCCACGCGGTATGGACGTGGCTGGTGGAGACCGGGCGTGCCATCGAGCACGCCGAGATCGTCTACCTCGAGATTCGCACCTGGACCCCCACCGGCCATCAGAGCACCCAAGTCCTCATCGGCTGATTGGCGCCCGAGTGGGCGCCCCACGGCGGGCGCCCACTTCCGTCAACCGCTCTGCACCACCCAGCCCGCAGCCCCGTCACCGCGCACGACCCGGCAGATGAAGGAGAAGCACCGCCGTGGAGACCACCACCGCCACCGCCGAGCAGCACGTGCCGGTCGGGCTGCGCACCCAGGCCGTACCGCCGCCGTCGGCGCAGCCGTCCGGCACCACCGCGGTGAACCCGTTGCCGCTGCACTGGTTCCAGAAGGACGCGGTGGCGGCCGCGGTGCGCGAGGTGAAGGGCGGCGGCCGAGCGACGGTCGTCGCGGCGACCGGCTCGGGCAAGACCCTGATCGCCGCCGGCTGCGCCCGGCGTCTGGCCGCTCGCGGCCGGGTGCTGGTGCTGGTGCCGACGATCGAGCTGCTGGAGCAGACCGCCGAAGCGTGGTCGCTGCGGGGCGGGCGCCGCGGGCTGGCCGTGGCAGCGTGCTCGCGCGAGGAGGCGCTGGAGAGCGCGGAGGCCGGCGGCCGCGTCCACGCCCAGGTGTCGACCCAGGCGGCCCGGATTGCCGACCTGGTCAACGGCGCCCCCGACCACCAGCCGGTCACCGTGTACGCCACCTACGCCTCGCTGGAGCGCATCGTCCAGGCCCACCAGGGCTGGGGGCTGGCCCAGTGGGACCTGGTGGTCATCGACGAGGCCCACCGCACGGCCGGCGCCGAAGGGAAGGCGTGGGCCGCGATCCACGACGACGCCAAGGTCCCCGCGAAGCGCCGGCTGTACTTCACCGCCACCCCGCGGATCGCCGACGACCGGCGCGCGAAGGACGGCCTGGCCGACCTCACCGACACCGACGGCCAGGCGCTGCCCGCGCTCTGCTCCATGGATGACGAGACCATCTACGGCAAGACCTGCTTCACCTGGACCCTCGGACAGGGCATCGAGCACGGCTACCTCGCCGACTACCGCGTCCTCGTCCCCGTCGTCACCGACGAGGACCTGCGCGAACTCCTCAACCTGCCCGCCGTCGCCGACCTGCGCTCCCAGCGCTCCAACGAGGATCTGCTGCGCCTCGCGTTGCAGATCGCGGTGCTGCGCGCGGTCGCCGACCTTGGCCTGCGCCGGGTCATCACCTTCCACTCACGGGTGTCCGCCGCCCGCGAGTTCGCCAAGACCCTCCCCGAAGCGCTGGAGCGCCTGCCCGACGCGGAGCGCCCGGAACGGATCTGGGCCAAGGCCGTGGCCGGCACCGACCGGCTGGGGGACCGCCGCCAGGCGTTCGCCGAGTTCAAGGCCCACACCGGCGAGGACGGCGAGGAGTGCGGCATCCTCTGCAACAGCCGACTCCTGACGGAGGGAATCGACGTCGCCGCCGTGGACGCCATCTGCTTCGCGGACCCCAAGTCGAGCGTCATCGACATCGTCCAGGCCGTCGGCCGGGCGCTGCGCCAGGCCTTCATGCAGGGCAAGGTGTCCTGGGTCATCATCCCGGTCTACCTCGGTACGCTCCTGGCGGGCCCGGACGCCACCGCCGACCCGTCCGAGGTCCACGACGCCGACCCCACGGTGAAGGCCGAGGCCGACACTGAGATCGAGGCCAGCTCCTTCCGGACGATCTGGCGGGTCCTGCGTGCCCTGGCCGCGCATGACGCCCGGGTGGTCGGCCGGATCACCGAGCTGCGCGCCTCCCGCTCGCAGGGCACCGCGCACACCACCGTCACCAAGGCGGCCGAGAGACGGGCCACCGGGGAGGGCGAGGGCGAGCTGCAGCCGGCCCCGGTGGAGTCGCCGGTCGAGTGGCTGCGGATCAACGCGAAGCAGCACGCGGCGCAGATCCTCCAGACCGTCAAGCTGCGGGCGTTCAACCCGCGCGCGGTCGAGTGGCAGCGCATGCACGCGGTCGCGGAGATCTTCCACCTCCAGCACGGCCACCTCGACCCCACCGACAAGACGAAGCACGCCGAGCTGATCTCCTGGCTCACCCGCCAGCGCCACCTCCACGGCCAAGGCCTGCTCGATGCGGCCCGGGTGTCCGAGCTGGACGCCCTCGGGATGATCTGGTCGAAGAACGCCAACGCCTGGGAGCGCGGCTACGCGTACGCCGCCGCGTTCCACCACCAGCACGGCCACCTCGCGATCCCCGCCACTGCGAAGCTGGACGACTACGCGGTGGGCGCGTGGATGCGCCGCCAGCGCAAGGCCGACACCCTCACCACCGACCAGGCCGCCAAGCTCGACGCGCTGGACGAGCTCTGGCGTCTGGAGCCGGACTGGAACCGCTCCTACCGCCGCCTGCTCGCCTACCTCGCCACCGGCGGCACCCTGGACGGCCCGGCCAACCGCACCGGCGGCGACGCGGACCCGGCCTTCCGGCCCGGCACGTGGCTGCGCAAGCAGGACAAGGCCCGCACCGACGGGAAGTTGACCGACCGCCAGGCCGCGCTCCTGGACGCGCTCACCCGGCACGCCGAGACCGTTACCGGCTGACCCGCCCCGCAAGACCCCGCCGTCCCGGCCCACCCGGCCGGGACGGCCGTTGCACCTCGTTCCCGACTTCCGGAGGCACCGCGCGATGACCGACACCACCCGCCCCGACCCGGCCCGCGCCGCCGCCCCCGAACGGCTGAAGCTGGCTCTGTACAGCAGTCGGCCCGCGCCCGCCGACCTCGGCATCGGCCAGGTCCACTTCCCCGAGGAGCACGTCGTCGGAGTCGCCCCCGGCACCTCCGCGAAGGTGCTGCGGGAGCGGTGCGAGGCGTCGATGGTCCGCCACGGCTACGACCGCAGCCCCACGATGCGCACCCGGCTGGAGGAGGAACTGCGGGTCGTCAGCACGCTGGGCTGGCCGACGTACTTCCTGTGAGGGTGCGCTAGGAGGAAGCGGCTCCGTCCCGTATATACGGTGTCCCGCTGCCCGCGGGAGGACTAGGGTGCGGCAATGGCTCGCACCAAGAAGCCGCGGAAGCGGCCGCAGCCCCAGAGCAGCACTCGGAACACGCGCGTGACGCGTGTGGCCTCACCGAAGACTCGTCTCAGGCCTGCGTTCAAGATCCTTGAAGATGTAGCCGCCGCAGGAGATCGGGCGGCAATGGCAACGCCAGGCGCTGATGATCCAGTAGTCCGCTTTGATGCCGAGATCCTCATACGTGGGGTCAATGGCTTGAAGTCGGTTCGGCTGCTGTTGGAACATGGGCACTGGGAGAATGCGGTCGCGGTCACGCGCCAGCTTTTCGAGCTCCTGGTGAATATGGAGTACCTGGGAACACTGGGAGACCGCCGGCAGGCGACGCTTAAGTACTGCCGGTTTGGCGTGCTGCAGCTTATTGACAGCAAGCTCCGCGAGGCGCGATACAACGAGAAGACGGGGCGCCCGTTCGATGCCGAGTGGGTTTCGAAGCTGGAGTTACTGCGCGGCAACTCATTCTCTGATTTCCAGGGGAAGCCCAAGGCTGACGGGAAGGTCCACTTCTGGCAGACCTGGACCGGGAAGAAGACCAAGGCGTTGGCCGAGCTCTCGTCCAGCGCCATGCGGGCCCAGCAGTACGACCACCTCTACTCGGAGTGGTCTGAGCAGACTCATGCAACGCCGAGCTCTCTCCTCGACAACATCTTCCGGGGTGCCGATACCGACTGGGTCGAGGAGGCAATTGCGACCGACGACCGGAAGACCGTCGAGACCATCATGATGACGGTCGTTCTCTTCATGGAACTGTGGGGCGAACTGCCTAATGTTCCGGAACTCGACCCAGCGGTGGGCCTTGGGTGGACTAATGGCCTGAGCGAATTCGCGCTGACCGTTATGCGCGGCAAGTAGGAAACGGTGCGGCGGGCGGATCCATAATGGATCCGCCCGCCGCCGTGCTTACGAGGGAGGTTGGGTCAGCTGGTGGCGCTGGCCCACGCCTTGTAGTCGGCGACGATCGCCCCCAAGCGCTGCAGGGCCTGGTCCACTCGCGGGTCGCTGGGGCGGGCGTTCGCGCCGAAGTCCAGGACGTCCTGGATCGCCTTGACGAACTCGGCGGTGGTGGTGCCGTCACCGAGCTCGTTCGCGGTGGGGGTGCTGGTGCTCTGGAGGGTCGCGGCGTGCTCGACCAGCTCGCGGAAGGCAGGGTCGATGTCGGTGCCGTAGATGGCGGCGTGGACCAAGGTGGTGAGGGCCCGGCGGAGTGCGGTCTGCCCGTCGCCGAACAGGGTGTTCAGGATCTCGTCGGTGACGCGGACCCGTTGCTGGGTGCCGTCCGGTTCGATCACCATGGCGGCGTGGAAGGAGACGTCGTCGCCGTCCTGCGGACCGTAGCGGGCCCGGAGGGTCTGGGTCGCGAAGCGGTTGATCTCCGGGTTCGGCGGGTTGAACGGCATGAAGGCGGTCTTGAACTCGCCGTCGGGCAGCGCGTTGTAGGGGCCGATCCAGTTGCCGGCCTCGGTCTGGAAGGCGTAGATGGCCTCGACGGGCTTGCCGGTAGTGGCTGCGGTGGCCTTGGCCTGGGTGGCCCGGAGCGAGACGATCGGCCCCTGAGACTCCCACTGGCG
The DNA here is from genome assembly GCF_044767945.1 of Kitasatospora sp. NPDC101183. Taxonomy (NCBI): domain Bacteria; kingdom Bacillati; phylum Actinomycetota; class Actinomycetes; order Kitasatosporales; family Streptomycetaceae; genus Kitasatospora; species Kitasatospora sp. NPDC101183. The sequence continues at coordinate 360,269 of NZ_JBIWOW010000006.1, forward strand.
CCACGCGCTCTCCTTCGAGAGCCCGATCGCCTGGCCGATCTCCGACCAGCTGCGCTTGTTGCTGACGCACTCGCCAACCGCAGACCTGAGCGCGGTGGCGAGCTGGGACTGGGCGTCGGCCAGGATCTGGGCCCGCCGGATCGGGTCCTGCGACGCGACGGCCATCTGGATCATCTCGACCGTGTTCAGGGCCCGGGCGTTCGTGGTGGGGATGAGGTTCGGGTTGGGGTTGGACATCACTGCCTCCGTCATCAGGGGGTGCAGCGCACCCCGTCATAAAGACAACGTTAGGCGTTGTGTATATACAACGCAAGCCTTTGTGGGGAGGTCGGGGCGGCCCGCCCCTCAGCCGAACCGGCAACTGCCGGGTTGTGTCCCCGCTGAGGCGACACAAATCAACCAAAAGGTCAGGTATCGCGACATTTATGTCGCGTGAGCTGACCTTTTCGGGTCGACGACCCCGCTGCGATGGCGTTCATCCTGCTCTTCGCCGTCTTCGAGACCACCGTCAACCGCGCCCGCCGACCGGGATCTGGGCCGTCCGATCCTCGACTCGCCGCCGGTGCGCGGCTCGATTGGCGGCGAGTCAGTGGAGGTGATCACGAAGAGCTTGTCATGAGGGTGATGGGAGATGTGCCTCCTGTGAAAAGATCGTCACCACCCGAAGTAGACGCTGCTGAACACGGGGGTCACATGGCAGACAAGACGGCGCCCTTCGAGGCATCGGCCTCCGCAGTCGGCTATGTCTACCAGCTGCGCAAGGCGCTCCATGCATGCCTCGAACGTCATGTCCGAGGACTTGAGTGGGGGGATCGCGATCGAAGCCGGCGACGACGTCGAGGAGGTCACCGAAGGCGGCCGGGTCTACTACCAGCTCAAACACCGCGCCCCGGGCACCAAGATGTCGGACGCCAGCACGGACCTGTGGAAGACGCTGCGGATCTGGGCATATGCGGTCACCGCCAAGCAGGTCGAGTTGGAGGAAACTGATCTGTTGCTGCTGACAACTGGCGAGCTGTCACCTGGCTCCGCCGGCTTCATGTTGCAGCCTGCGGCCTCAGGACTCAGGGACGAGGAACATGCACTGCAGGCGCTGGAGGCGGCCAGAAAGGCCTCCAGCAGCAAAGAGAACAAGAAGGCGTACGAGGAGTTCGACAAGCTCACCGGCGAGCAGCGGCGCGCCATGCTCGCCCGGGTGCAGGTCATCGGCCATGCCCCTGACGTGGATGCCATGGAGGCCCTGCTGCTGGAGAGGGTCGTGCCAGCGGTCGGCCACCGGTACGCCGGGCCATTCCTGCAACGCCTGGAGGGCTGGTTCTACCAGCGCACCGTCCGGCAACTGCGCACCGAGGACATGGACGCGGTCACCGGCGAGGAGTTCGACCAGGTCTTCACCGATTTGCGTGACCAGTTCCGCCCGGGAAACCTTCCGATCGACGAGGACATCGCCGCTCTCGAACCAGACCCCTCCGAGTACACGGACATGACCTTCGTCCGCCAGCTGGGGCTGATCAACGCAGGCGGCGCTCAGGTCAGGATCGCGGTGCGCGACTACATCCGCGCCTTCACCCAACGCTCCCGCTGGTCCCACGACAACCTGCTGCTCACCGGGGAGATCGGCCGCTACGAGCGCCGACTCGTCGAGGAATGGGAGGACCTGTTCGCTGACATGGAGGGCAACCTCGGCCCCAATGCGGCGGAGACCGAGAAGGTGGCCGCGGCCAAGGAGGTCTACCGGTGGGTGACGAAGGAAGCACGACGTCCCATCCGCCCCGACTGCGACGAGCCGTTCGTCTCCAAGGGCTCCTTCCACATCCTCGCCGATGACCTGCGCATCGGCTGGCACATCGACTTCCTCGCCCGGCTCATGGCCGTACTGGAGCCGGCGGCGGTGTCGCACAGATGACGGACTTCGCAGAGTTCAGCCGCGAGGAGCGGGCCCTGTACAACCCGGCGTTCACCGCAGTGCTCACCACCCGGGCGGTTCAGGGCCACCAAGTGCAGTACGGCAGGCCATGCCCGCCCGCAGTGGCCGTGTTGTCCTCGGTCATGGCACTTCAGCCTTCCATTCGTCAGCTTCTACCGAAGAGCACCGGGAGCGGCCTGACCCGCTGGTTGGAGGAGAACAAGTCCGTCAAGGCGGCCATGGCCCAGAACGCCACCGCGCTCGCCGCAGTGGTCCGGTCCGGTTTTCTGCTGGCGCTGCAGAACCGCCTTCTGGAATACGGAGACGACGGGCATCTCAGCGTGCGCCTCAAGGCGCTGCCCAAGGCGCCCACCGGCGGCACGCCGGAGGTCGTGGCCATCCAGAAGGCATCCCACATGCTGGGCCGCTGGCTACCCAGCACCGGCAGCTTCAGCACCGTCATGACCCTGCTAGGAGTCCGGCCGTGACCTTCCAGATCAGTGCCATCTCGATCTACAACAACGACGGCCACATCCGCACCGTCCCCCTTGAGACCGGCAAGCTCAACATCATCACCGGCGACTCAAGGCGAGGTAAGAGCGCCCTGCTCAACATTGTCGACTACTGCCTTGCCAGTACCGACTACGTCATCAAGGGCGCGGCGCTGCGCAACTTCGTCCACGTCTTCGCTGTCACCCTGGTCAAGGACCGGCAGCAGTTGTTTGTCGCTCGCCCCGCCCCCACCGGGAAGGCCGCCACGACGGCCAACCTCTGCGTGTCTGCCCAGGCCCTCGGCGATCAGCCCCTTCCGTACGCGCAGATCAAGTTCTCCACTCCGCTCGATATCGCCAAGGGCCTGCTGTCAGAGTTCGCCGGCATCGACCGCACCACCCGGATCCCCGCCGTACGCAGTACCAGTCCGATCCCGCCCTCCATCCGCCACGCCCTCTTCTTCTGCCTGCAGAAGCAGAACGAGATCGCCAACCCCGACCTTCTCTTCCACTCCCAGGGCCAGGACTTCCGCCCCGCCACGATCCGGGCGATGATCCCCTACTTCCTCGGCGCCATGGACCCTGAGCAGGCCTTGCGCGAACACCGACTGCGGCTGTTGCGCCGGGAACTGGCCGACATGGAGGCCCAGCTTGCCGCGGTCCACAGCCTGTCGGCCGCCTCCGGCCAGGCCTTGGCGCTGTTGGCCGAAGCCGTTGATGCTGGCCTGTTGGAACCGCTGCCCACCGAGCAGATGTCAACTGAGACGGCCATCCACCACCTGAGTCGGGCCGCGGACGTCACCGCACCCGGCCACCTTCCGGAGACAGGGGACGATCCGGTCGCCCTGCTGATAGAGGGTCGCCGTGCGCTTCGCGCACAGTTCGCCCGTACCCGTGCTGGGATCACCAACCTCAAGCGGGCCGTCCAGGAGAACGACGATTTCCTCGGCCAGGCCACCGAGCAGCACGCCCGCCTCGCCACCCTCGGTCTGCTTGGTCCTACTGGCGACGAGGCACGCTGCCCAGTGTGTGACAACCCCACCCCCCACGTCAGTCAAGCCGTTGATGTCATCGCCCGCGACCTCGCCCGACTAGATGCCGAGATGACCGTCATCGGCAATGACACCCCCGAAATCAACGCCCTTATCGCGGCCGAAGAACGCACCCTGCAGGAGCTCCGCGAGGCCCTGGGTCGCAACCAGGATCAGCTGGACACCCTCACCGCCGGCCAGCGCGCCGTCCAAGACCACCCAGATACCTCCCGGCGCGCGGCAATTGTCCAAGGCCGTATCAGCCTCTTCCTGGAGACCGCCTCCCGCCACGTTCACGTTCCCCAGGTCATCGACCGCCGCGACGAGCTCACCGGAAAGATCACCGAACTCGAAGATGAGATCGGCGTCGGTGCACGCGACGACCGGCTCAGCAGCTACATCTCCCTGATCAACCAGAAGATCAAGGACAAAGCAGTAGCACTGGAACTGGAACACAGTGAGTCGCCCATTCGTCTGGACCCGCGCGCTCTGACTGTGGTGGCTGACACTCGCCGCGGGCCGGAACGTCTATCCGACATGGGCGGCGGTGAGAACTGGATGGGTTACCACATTGCCACGCTGCTAAGCCTGCACGAGTGGTTCTGCGAGCGGGACAACCCGGTGCCCCGCTTCCTCATCCTCGACCAGCCTTCCCAGGTGTACTTCCCCGAAGACGCCACCGACGACAGCGTGCTTGTGGGACAGGACCGTGCCTCCCTGCTGAACTTCTACCAGACCATCCAACGGACCATCGACGCCCTCGACGGGGCCCTCCAGGTTATCGTGATGGAGCATGCCGACCTGGACGACGAGCCGTTCCGCAGCGCGGTTCGCGACCGGTGGCGACGCAGCAACGGGAAGGCACTCGTACCTGAGTCCTGGATCTCAGAAGAGATCCCAGACCGGTGATCCAACGGCTCCGCTTGCCATAGCGGGCCGCCCGCTGCTCCTGCTCGTTGCTTACAGTTCCGTCCACCCGCACGCCCGCCCGCCGCTGGTGAGTGGGTGCCAGACGGGGGCGGACGGGCCGCGCTGGACCAGGCTTCGATCGGGGGCACGCCGACCTCGCGCTCGACATGGCCACCGCGCTGGGGCTGGTCACCCGAGGCCGCCCGCGACGGCATCGCGCTCGACTGCACCGACGCGCTGTCCACCGCCGTCGCCCTCCGCCTCGGCCTGCTCCTGCTCGCTGCCGACCCGACTCCGGCATCCGGGCAGCTCGCCGACCAGCACGGACCCAGGGAGTGACGTAGATCACGTCGGCATGGGCGAGATTTTCTGTCGCTCCGCCATCGTCTCGCGCCCGGAGGGTGACCCTACTTCCGCGGAGGACACCCGATGAACCCCCCAGACACCGTGCGCACCGACAGCCCGGGCGGCCACCCCTTCGGTGAACCGGCGTTGCCCCGCCGCCTCCACCTGCGGGACGGCAAAGAGCTGGTCGAGATCGCCACCTCCGAAGGCGAGGTGGTCTACGAGCGGCTTAACCCCCACACGGTCACGGTATTCCGCGACCAGGGGCCGATGTTCGAGGAGCCGGATAGTCTGGGCCGGCACCTGCCCTTCATTACCCCGGAGTGGCCCGACCACACGAATACGCAGGTGCGGGCTGCCATGGCGGCCCGCATCGAGGCGGCCCAGACCGGGGGAAGCCCCGACCTGGCAACGTTCGGCCGGATCGCCCTGGGCCTGAACCGCAGCGCGCGCTGGTCCGAGGCGCTGTCCACGGCGTTGCTCGGCGACTGGGCGGACCCGCTGTACGACGGCACCGGCCTCACCCCGGCAGCGCTCGGCCGGCTTCGCTGGGAGGCCAGGACGATCCACCGTCAGCTGGCGCCCCTGTGGCAGCGGCGGACATACGGCAACCAGCGGGTCACCCTGCTGGAGAAGCCCCTCCATAACGGCGCCACGTGGAGAGACCTGTTCGCCGACCGCAGTCTGCCCCCCGACCGGGTCCTCGACCAGATGCCGGGCGACCGGCGCCTCGCTGACCTGATGGCCAGACTCGGCCAAGTCGAACGCGACGTTGTCCTCGCCCTCGGCCGCCCTGGGGTAACCACCTGGGCCGAAGCTGCCGCACTGACCGGCAGCACCCAGCCGGACAAAGACGGCGACAAGATTCGTCGCAAGGTCCGCCGTGCCATCCAGGAACTGCACCGTCGCGACCAGCAACGGACCGACGGGCCCACCGGCCTGTGGACCCCGGCCCGCAACCGCGGTGTGCGATGACCAAGTTCCTGCCGTCTACGCAGTGCCCCGCGACCCGGACTGTCACCCCGCCCACCCCGGTTCTCCGGGTCACACCACTCACGGAGTTCGAATCCGTCATGTCGCCGCTGCTCGAAGCGGCGCCCGGGGCGGTCTTCGATCTCCGGGGCGCCGGTGCGCACGACGGCACCTATACGGTGGCCGCCGACGGGACGGGTATCGCCCGGATCACTCACACGACCCTCTTCACCCACATCAACGGCCTGGGCTTCTCGGCGAGGGGCACCCCGGCCGACCTCGCCCGGCGGCGAGCGCACCAGAAGCCGCTCGCCGCCACGGTGATCCGGCCCGCAAGTGACGTTGAGATCGGTGCGCAGCTTCCCCACGCTCTGCGTGCGCTCGCCGCCCGCCAGGCGGCCATCCATGGCAACCTGCACCATCTGACGGGCTCGTTCAACCGCGACGTACTGCGCCTGGGAACCGACGAGCAGTGGCAGGAGGCGGTCTCCACCGCTCTGCTCAGTGGCTGGGCCGATTCTCTGCAGACTGACGGCACGCTGACGCCCACGGCTGTGCTGCTGCTTCGGAAGGAGGCTCAGGCCATCCACCGCCAACTGACGCCGCTTTGGAAGCGGCGGACGTACGGCAACAAGCGGGTCATCCCGCTGGAGACTCCGGTCTACAACGGCGCGACCCTGCGCGACCTGCTCGCCGACCGGAACCTGCCTGACGGCCCACTCTTCGACGAGATCCACGACCGGCGTCTCGTGGCCGTCCTGGCCATGCTCGCGCCGGCCGAGCAGGACGTCTTCCTCGCCTTCGGCCTGCCCGACGTGACCACCTGGGCCGGGGCGGCCGATGCGGCTGGCAGTGTCCAGCCGGACAAGGACGGGGAGAAGGCCCGCCGTAAGGTCCACCGCATCGTCGCCGAACTCCGTCGACGCGACCAGCAGCGCGTCGACGGCGCCACCGGCCTGTGGACCCCGACCCATGACGGGGGAGCCCGGTGATCGCCTTCCTGCTTGTTGTGGCCGCTGAGTTCCTCGGCTCCCTGGCGGCCAGTGCCGCACGAACGCTGGTCACCTGGACGGTCAAGATGATCCGCAACAAGAGGTCAAGCGGCGGCCCACCGGACACAGGTGGCGACGACGAAGTCGAGGCAGGGCCCGGCGACCCGCGGCAACTGCCTGCCGACGGCGTGCCGCCCCTGGTGATGGGAGGGCCGTCCCAGGTCACGCCGTCGGCATCGGTACCGCCCGTGGAGGTGTGCCGGGTCCAGTGGACGAGGCTCCGGCGCCGACAGGTGTGAGTGCCGGCCGCTCGCTGGTCGGGGGTGGCGGCGGGGGCCGGAGGGGGGTGGTTGGAGAGGGTGCGGCGCGCGGGTCGGGAACGGGCTTGGCCGTTGTCGTGGCGGCCGGATATCCCTCAGAGGCAGCAGCCCGACCACGACCACCGGGAGATGCCCGTGAGCACCCGTCAGAGCCTCGCCGTGCCCGACGACAACGACGACCAGGCCGAAGCCGTCGAACCGCCGCTGCCGTCGTCCCGGCCGGGCCGGACCGCGTACCGGCGCGGCGCCGCCAACCCCAACGGTTCGACCACCGCGCTGCGCGCCGACGTCCTCGGCGCGCTCGGCGTCCTCAAGGTCGCCACCGCCGACCAGCTCCAGCGACTGCTGCGCCCCCGGGCAGCGTCGAACAAGGCGGTCCGGCAGGCGCTGGGCGATCTCGCGCTGCACGGCCTGGTCGCCTCCGACGGCAACACCCGCGACCGGCACAAGACGTGGCGGCTGGAGGGAACGGCCGGGCTGGAGGCGGCCGGGCAGGTGCTCGGCCTGCCGCGTGCCGACATGGGCTCCACGGCCCGGGGCGCCGGACGCTCCGGTGCCCGGCACGCGATGGCGGTCAACGAGACCGTGCTCGCCTTCGTACGGGGCGGCACCGCGCCCGAAGCCGCGGGCGGGGTCGGCACCGTGACCGACTGGGCGACCGAGGTCGAGTTCCTGCTGCCGGGCGGCCGGCGCAAGGTACGACCGGACGCGGTGTGGCAGGCCCCGGAGATTGGGGTGCCGGTCCTGATGGCCGAGGTCGACCGCTCCACCATGGCGCCGGAGCGGGTCGCCGCGAAGTTCACCGCCTACCGCGAGCTGTTCCGTACCAAGATGAAGAGCACCGACCCCGCCCTGGCCGAGCAGGACCCGGCCGACCGCACGGTGCACCGGTGGCGCCGCACCTACCCCGGCCCCCATCCCCGGCCCGGCTACCCGCCCGTCGCCCTGGTCGTCGCCGGCGCGGGGCCCGTCGCCCTGGCCAACCGTCAGGAGGCCGTGGCGGACCTGTCGGCCGAGTGCTGGCGTGGACAGGGGTGGACCGTCCCGCAGGACGACAACGACGGCGACGGCTGGCGCGAGTACGACGACGCCGTGCCCATCCTCGCGACCACCCTTGACCTGCTGGCCGAGCACGGCCCCCTCGGCCCCGTCTGGTGGCGCTACGGCCGCCCCGGCCGGCACTCCCTGCTCGACGCCCTGGAGAACCCGGACAACCGCGCCGCCTACGACCAGCGCCAGAAGGCCCGGGAGAAGAAGGCCCACCAGGAGCACCGAGAGTGGATGCGCACCCTTGCCTGCGCCGACTGCGGCAAGGTCCCCAAGCAGGAGAGCACCTGGCACTACGGCCCCGACGGCAACCGCGTGGAGTGGACCCACCAGCCCGGCGGCCGCTGCTGGACCTGCCACCAGGACCGCGAGGAGCGCCTGGAGCGGGAGGCCGAAGAGCAGCTGGAGGCAGCCCGGGCGGCGAACGCCGCGCTGCGCCCGTGCTGGTCGTGCCGGGGCTCGATCGGCGGGAAGGAGGGCTCGGAGCTGGAGCTGCGGGAGAAGGCCGGCCCGGGCCGGCTGGAGTGCCCGCAGTGTGAACAGGACCGCGCCGTCGAGGACTTGGGCCCGCTGGTGCTGCCGGTCCCGACCAAGCGCGAGCTGGTGGCCGCTCTGGTCTCCACCCTGGATGACCCGTGGTGGGAGGACCGCGTGCTGCACGCCAAGCTCTACCCGGCGAAGGGCCGTCGGGTGTGACCTGTTGGTTGTTGTGGAGGTGTTTTGGCCTCACGCGCTGGGTTGTCTGGACCTTTGGTTGGACCTGTGGGCGGTGTGGTGGGGGTTGGTGTGGGTCGGGTTTTGGTGACTGTGTGGTGGTTGATGGGATCGGGGGTGGTGTTGGTCGGGTTGGCCGGGTAGGCGGTCTTTTTTGGGCGCGTGTTCGTCTTGGTATTTCGTGTGGAGTGTTTTGATGAATTGATCAGCGTGGTTTTCTGCATTTGGGTTGGAATGGGCCGGGTGAGGGCCCGCCACGGGGGTCGGTGTTCGGTTTCTGCCCGGCTGGGCCTGGCTGTGCCCCTGGGCCCCGTTCGGGGTGGGAACTCTCGGGTTCGCCTGGACGCTGATGCGCACGTACCCCTGCACGATCGCCCGGTCTTCGGGCGGAGGAGAGGAGCCCCGCGCGGTGAGCATGCCCCCTGCTGACGGCCAGAGCGGGATGGTCTTCCACCCGACCACGCTCAAGTCGGGCCTCAGGACCTACTCGCGGCACCCTGAACCGGCGATCTGGTGCTGCATCGGCCACGTTCCGCGGCTCGATCGTGTCGCTTCCCGGAGGGCCGTCTCCATACACGAAGCCGGTCATACGCTCGTCGCCCTTCACGTCGGAATGCACGTTGAAGGCGTCGAGATCGTCGAGCAGACCCGAGATGGGGGCTGCGGGCCACGGCTTGAACTGGGAGGCGCGACGAGTCTCGGCGGCTACGAGCTCGCGCGCTCGGCTGTGGTCAAGCAGTTGGCGGCGGGGGAGCGGGCCGAGCAGCGCTGGTTGCGGGACCACGGCCTTTGGACGCAGGACCGTGGATGGGTGGCCGAGATGGGGGGCCTGCACGACCGTGACGCGGCCGGTCCGCAACTCCGTGCGTACACCAGGAGCGACGACCAGAAGACTTTGCTTGGGGCGTACGCCTACTTCGGCGACCAGGCTGAGGAGGTCCTTGAGCAGCACTGGCCGGCGGTCCTCGCTGTGGCCGAAGCGCTGGACGAGGCAGGCGAGCTGACCGGTGACCAAGCTGCTGCGCTCGCCGGCCTTCCGAACCCGGCACCCCGCCTGAGCCCGTCGTCCGGGTAGGGCGAGGACGTCGGCGGTCGGGAAGGCGGGCCTTCCCGGCGGCTTGGTGCTGGTGGTGGTGTTCGGTGGGCGGTGGTGGGCGGGCCGGGTGGTGGGTGGGGGGCAACGCGGGGGTGCAACGGGGTGTTGCGCTGGGGTGTGACACGGTGGTGTTGCGGGTCTGGTCAGGCGTTATGTGGCTGGGAGCGGGGCCGCTGCCGTGTTGCGGTGTCGTGTTGTTCGGGCTGTGTCGGTCCGGATCCGCGTTCCCGGTCGAGGTCGGCCAGTACTGCCGTACGGGCTTTGGGCAGCACTACCGCGTCTACCGGGGCGAGCAGGGCCTGAATGCCGGGTCCGGCCATCCGGAGGGCGCCGTGGAGCGTTCCCAGGCTCTCCAACACGGACGAGGCGACGGCTGGGGGCAGCCGGCCCAGATCGACCACCGCCTCGACCAGATCGTCGGAGACGACGGCCAGCTCGGAGGCCGCCCGGTGAAGGCGTGCAAACGGATCAGCAGACATGCCTGGTCAACGACCGCGCACCCCCACGGATGCTCACCCCGCCCCCGTCCACCCCGCCGCCGCGCCCGCGCCGCCCGCCTGGCCGTCGTGCTGGCCGTGTCGGGTCCGGTTCGTTGTCCTGCTGGGTTCCGGTTCGGTGGCCTTGGCGGTCCGCTGGCCTCGGTCTGGGTGATTGCGCGGCAATCACCCAGACCGGTCGGCCGGACCGCCGCTGTCCGGTCCGCCGGCCTCGGCGGCTCCCCGTCCCCTGGTGTCTGCCTGCTTGCCCGCTGCTGCGCCTTGGCCGTTGTCTGGGCGTTGTTGCCCCTGCTGGGCCCCTGGCCGTCGCGCTGCTGCGCCCGCCCGCTGGGCCCTGGCCGTCGTCCTGGTCGGCGCCCCGCCCCGCCGCTGCGCCCTACTGGTTGCCGTCCTGGGTCGGCCGCCAGGCCGTCCCGCTGCGCCCGGAGGCGGCCGTGGCGAGGCCCTGGTGGCCGGTCCTGGCCGCCGTCCCGGCTGCCCCGGCCCCCTGGGCTGCCTGGCCGCCTCCGGGCGCGGCCTGCCCGCCGCCCCGTGCTGCTGTCCAGGGCCGCCGTCCAGGCCCGGCCGTCCTGGCCCGGTGTTCGGTTTGGTGGTACTGCTCCGGGAATCGCTCGGTTGACGCTGGGCGGGATTTTCTGGGCGGCGTGGAAGGGCGGTTGCCGTGTCGTCGTGGAGGGCCGTAGGCCCCTTTCATGAATGCCTGAATGGGATTTCTTCTCGCTGCGCCTCGAAAGGGTTTCTGGTTGCCGTACGAAAAGGGTCGGTAGGGAATTCGAATTACCACCGGGACGGCGGACGAATAGAGCCAGGATGGAGGGTCGCCGCGAGGTTGTCTGTTCGCGCTCTGCGCCTGTCCTGGAGCCGGTACTGTCGAGCGGTGGGGAAGCCGGGGAAACGCCACCGGATATGCTTCGGATTCCGGTCCGGAGTCTGCGGTTGAGGGCCCATCAGGGGCCGCCGTCCGGGCCGCCTGTGAGGGGCTGCCATCGGGGCCGGGGGAGGCCCGGGCCGGACCGGAGGCCCACCGGCGCCTCCCGAGGGCCGCAGGCCCCGCCCCGAGGGCGGTGGATGGGCCGACAGGCCAGGAACCGCAAGGCGGGACCGGCCATCGGCCGGGACCGGGGAGGGGCCCTGGGGGTGGGGTTGTGGTTACTACCGGAAGTCCGCGTCACATCGTCAACGCCCAGGGCCGCAGGCCCCGGCCGGCACCCCGCCCGATCGGGGGAAGGGGGCCGCTACCCGAATTCCGCGTCACATCGTCAACGCCCGCCCCGGGGCGCAGCCCCGGAAACCCTGCCAGCAAACCGGCCCGTAGGGCCGCCGAAAGGCCAGCCCAGGAAAGCCGGAAAGCCGACCGATTGACGGGCCGTAGGCCCGGTGCATTGCCCCGGGAATGGCGGAGCGCAGCGACGCCCGACGCCCGCCACCAACCACCCCAGCGCGCCCGCGAATTCGCCATCGGCGAATTCCCCCAACCACCCACCACCCGCCGAGGCGCAGCCGAGGCCACACCACGCACGGTGACGGCGTAGCCGGCACCCCCGCACCTGGCGGCGCGTCAGCGACGCTGCTCCCGCGCCAGCGGGAGCTTAGGCCGCAGGCCTCCG